>DASPXS010000373.1:0-8064 GCA_035637175.1 Haliangiales bacterium
CACTGATTTAAACGGCCTAAAGCTTTAAGTTTTACCCGACTTTCTATCCCGCAGATTCGTGGTCATCCAGGCGCGAACTCCAACCACAAGCGGCGTCGATAGATTCCCGAATGTCCCGAATCTGCTGCAATACGTCAGCACGGGTACTTTTTACGGCAGGGTGACAGTTGACGGCAAGATTTATCGCGAAAGCCTGGAAACCACCGTCTATTCTGTCGCCAAGCAAAAGCTTCCCGACTACGTCAAAGAGAAGCTCCGCAAGAAACGCCAAATTGGTGCGCCGGCAACCTTCGCTGAAGCCCGCAAACTCTACGAGCAAGACCTGGAGAACGATCACGCCCTGTCCGAGAGCATGAAGCGTTACCGGCGTTACTGTGTAAGGAAGTTGCTGAACACCTGGCCCGGACTCGACGACCTCAGGCTGAATCGGATCAACGAAGCGGAATGCAAGGAGTGGGCCGGGCGGCTTGCCAAGGACCTGGACGCGCAATATTTCAACAACACGCTTGGCACGCTGCGAGGCATCCTCAAGCGCGCCGGAATCGTCGGCATTGACGACCCGACCAAGGACGTCAAGCGACTCGGCGTGAAACCGACCGAGTTGAATCTTCCCGAGCCTCAACAGTTCGAGCAGATGCTTGAGAAGATCGACACGAGCGGCGCGGGACAGGCGCATAATTGCGCGGACTTTGTACGCTTTCTCGCCTTTTCCGGTTGCCGAATTTCCGAAGCGCGCCAAGTTCGATGGTCAGACGTGAACTTTGAACGGGGGGTTATCGTCGTCCACAACGCGACGACAAGGAAAACGAACAACGCCGCGGCAACGCGGAACGTGCCGATAATTCCCGACATGCGAAGCCTCTTGGACAGACTGGCAAAGAAGGATCACCGACCGCAGGATTTGGTCTGCGCGGTTGGCGAGTGCGAGAAATCGCTAACGAGAGCGTGCCGGTTATTGGAAATCCCGCGAATCACCCACCACGACTTGCGGCATTTATTCGCGACACGCTGCATTGAATCGGGTGTGGACATCCCGACCGTGAGCCGATGGCTTGGGCAGAGCGACGGCGGAGCACTGGCGATGAAAGTGTACGGACATCTCCGTGACCAGCACAGCGCGCAAATGGCGCAACGCGTGACCTTTTCACTCCCGAAGCAAGAGAACACAACACCAACCTCGCAAGGAAAGGCGCTCGCACGGGTCCCGTGACGTGAAGAAAATCATCTTGTCTGAAACTGCATTGAAGGCGGCGTGGATACCCCGACAGTTCCCCGCTGGCTGGGGGACAACGATGACGGAGCACTGGCCATGAAGGTCTATGGACATCTGCGCGACCATCACTCGGCGGGTATGGCAAAGTTGGTGAGATTTGAACCGAGGGCTCCTGAAGTCAAGACGCTACGGCGCAAACTGGCTCGCTTGGCGGCGCACGGACGAGCCGCCGGGTTTGGTCGCGCTCTGGCTCAAGAACGGGTGGCCCAGCGCGGTGCTGCCATCGGCTTTCTCTACGTCGATGGTGGTCAACCGTGTCGTGGCCGGTGCGAAATCACCGATTGCCGTCTTGCCCGAGCGACACAAACACGGCATGTTAGCGGCATGAAAACCGCCAGCGTTCAGCAAGTGCCGCAGAAATGGGCGCAAATCCTTGAATGGGTCGCCGCAGGCGAGGAGGTGGAACTCACGGAAAAAGAGAAGGTCATCGCCAAAGTCGTTCCGGCACGACAGCCCGATTTTCTGTCGCGCGCCAAATCCATCTGGGGCGAGCAACCATCGGGCAAACCGCTTAGCGCCCTGGTCGCGGAGGGACGCGGAGGCGAACCGTGATCTATCTGGACATGGGCTGCTTCGTCAAACTCTACTACCCGGAAGCGGACAGCGCCCAAGTCATCGCGCACATTCAAGGCAAACCGGTCTGCTATACGCCGCTCCACGAACTGGAGATTGTGAATGCGCTTCAACTCAAAGTCTTCTTCAAAAACGCAACCCCGCAACAAGTGACCGCCGCGCGAGCTCTGGTGGAGGCGGATTTAAAGTCCGGCGCGCTGGCGTCGGCGGGCGGCGACTGGCCCAACATTTTTCGCGAAGCCGTGAAGCTGGCCGAACAGCACACCGGCGCGGTGGGCTGCCGCTCGTTGGACATTCTGCACTGCGCGGCCGCAAAAGTTTTGGCCGCGAGCGAATTCATCAGCACCGACGCGCGACAGAAGACAGAAGAAGGTGGCGGCGGCGATGAGTTTGAATCTGGTAACGATTTGAAGCCACGCCGAACATTGCTCAACCGCTGATAAACGCTGATTCGTTTCAACCCAAAGACGCGGAGTCGCAAAGAATTTCAACCGCAGATAAACACCGATGAACACGGATTCAAAAGGGCTGGAAGCCCGGGAGATATGTGCTGCGGGTCGCCTTTACCTCCGAATTCGAGCGCGGGCGTCTCTCAGATTTGGTGAGCCTGCTCTCTGGTCGTAATTACATGGTTCGGATTTTCACTCAGCACGCGCTGAAAAAGCTCCACCTTAATAGAGCGTCAGAGGCTCCGGCGCGAGAAGATTCCTTGCTGACGCCGCGCGAGGAGATACATTCGTTTCCGTGCCATCGACTTTGCCATCACTCCGAGAAGCCAAAGGCTCGTTGCTCATTGAGCGCAACGAGCTTCCTGGCCGGTATTATCGTCTGGAAGCCAGTGTTTGTCAGAACCCGGTTTGCCAATGCGACAATGCAAGGCGAATTCGATTTTGACACTGAGGCCGCGGGCGAGGGTTACTCGCGCTGGCTGGCGGGGCGCAAGCTGGCCGCCGTCGAACTGGCCCGCCGGCTCAATCTCCCGCTCAATCGCGAAGTTGAGGTATGGTTGGTCGGAGGAATCCGGTTGCGTGGCAAACTTCAATTGCAGGAGGAAATGCTCTTCATCGAGGAAGACCGCGTGCGACACCTCGAACTCCAGGTGGATCACGTGTCGTTCACGATTCGCGAAATGGAATCGTGCGTCCGGCTGGACTGACGGCGCCAAAGCTGCGTTGCCGCGAGACTGGTCGGGCGGGTGTAAAAGAACGGCTTGAGATTGTATTCCTCCTCGGGACGACTATTTGGCTGCGAGTTGTTGAATGAGACTGACCATCTCCTGAATGTCCTGGTTCAAACCGATCTGTTGGCGGACAATCTCGCCTTGCGCATTCAGGACCGTGATGAGGTTCGAGTGCGCGAACTGGCCGCGCGCGTCTTCTTTGTATTTGATGCCAAGCAACGCCGCCAACTCAAGCACGTCGTCCGGCCTCCCGCGCAACAGCGTCCATCGTTCCGCCGGCAATTTGCGCGCGCGGCGGTAGTCGGCCAGCGCGGCCGGCGTGTCGCGCTTGCTGTCGAAAGAAACGAGCGCGAAGCCGACGCGCGCGCGCAGTTCCGCCGGCAGCGCGGCTTCGATGCGTTTCATAGCGTTCACGATGATCGGGCAGGCGAATTGGCAGTTTGCGAAAAACATCGCGACGACCTGCGGGCGTCCGCTCAGTTCGCTCAATTTGACTTGCCTGCTCTCATCGGTCGTCCACACCGAGTCGAGTTGGTAGAGCGATTTGTCGGTGAATGCAGCCGGCGCGTCCGCCCTAGCGCAACATAACGGTTTGGCCGCTCGGCCGGGCGAATGCGTCGCGCATCCGGCCAGACTCGTGGCGGCGAGCGCTGCGAAAAGAATTGAGCAACGCAGTTTCATAAATCCTTGGCGCAACGAAAGCCGAGGTTGTGAACGCAGTAGTCCGCCTTGAGACTGCTGCGGAAACCGTAGCGCATGAAGGCGGGGAAGTTGCCTGGGTCGAGTGTGATCCGGTTCGCTTTTTCCACAACGCATGATTGCGTCCGCCGCCGCGATTTCAATCGGATTCCTGGAAATGCCCGAATGAAGGAGTAGTCAAGACGATCAATATCCGGCATCGTCACATCGAGATGGCCACGAAGGTTTGCTGCATCAATTTGAAACCAGGTTGCCGGCAAGGACACGACGCGCAGGTTGCGTTGGACGCTCAAGCCCAAAAGATTTTCGCCTCAAGGCCAGAAAGGCGAGCGACTTGAAAATCCAGCCGGGCCGGAGAATTCGAAGTTCGGCGCTGGTGGCCCTGTCGTTGTGCCTCTCGCCATTCGCCGCCGGGCAGGGGCCTGCTGTTGGCTTCACGAGGCCGCCGGCAGCGGAATCCATTGTCCTGCCCAAATCCGTCCCCGACCCCATCGAACCGTTGAATCGGGCGATGTGGGCCTTCAACCAGGGGCTTATGAGCGGCGTCATCAAGCCGACCAGCAGAGTTTATCGGTTTGTCGTCGTGAAACCGGTCCGAACAGGAATCGGAAATTTTGGCAGGAACCTCACTTACCCGGGACGATTGATCAACAATCTGCTCCAGGGAAAGTGGAGCGGAGCCCGCGATGAATCCTACCGGTTTGTTTGTAACACCACCGTCGGGGTGGCCGGGTTCTTTGATGTGGCGGGCAAATGGAAGATTCCGAAATCAGACGCGGATTTTGGCCAGACTTTCGGCCAGTGGGGCTGGAAGCCCGGCTGCTTTTTGATGCTGCCGATTTTTGGACCGAGCAATGAACGGGATACCCTCGGCCTGGCCGCCGACACGGCCGCCAATCCCCTGCTCTATATCGCTCCCTACGAATTCGTCGCGAACGATCCGCTGACCTACCTCGGCCCCTACACTTATTTCAACTACGCGGTCATGTATAACGATCTGACCGACAACGTGGGCGAATATGTGCGCTTCAGTCAGGCCGAAATGGACCCGTATTCCGAGGTTCAGTATGCCTGGACGTTCGCGAGAAAGAACCGGGTGGCGGATTTCCAGGTGAAGGGAAAACAGGACGAAGCCTCGCTGGAGACTCTCGAATCGGTCTTCTTCACCTTTAAAGACCCTGAATTCCCAGGCCACGGCAGAACCCGGTCCGTATTGATTCCGGCAACGGGACGGAAATTAAAGTTCACGTTTTGGTTGCAACCGGGAACAGCGCCCGTGGTTTATATCGTTCCCGGCCTGGGCTCTCATCGGCTGGCCCAACCCTCCCTGGCGCTGGCCGAGTTGGTTTACAAAAACGGCTTCTCCGCCGTGTGCGTCAGCAGCGCGTTCAACTCCGAGTTCATGGAACACGCTTCGACCGCGGCGATGCCGGCTTATCTGCCGGTGGACGGTCACGATGTGCACGTCGCGTTGACGGAAATCGATCGCCACCTGCACGGGTTGTATTCGGATCGGTTGGGTGACAAAGCGCTGATGGGTTATTCCATGGGGGCACTCCATTCTTTGTTCGTCGCGGCCACCGAACCGACGAATCAGTTGCCTGTCCGCCGAAGCCTCGGCGAAGGCGGGCCGTTGATTAGATTTGACCGTTACGTTGCCATCAACAGCCCGGTCCGATTGCTCCATGGGGTTTCCAAGCTGGACGAGTTTTACCGGGCGCCCCTGGACTGGCCGGGCGCGGAACGAACCGACAACATTGAAAACACCTTTTTGAAGGTGGCCGCCCTGAGCAAGAGCACACTCACGCCGCAAACCTCGCTGCCCTTCAGCGCCATCGAGTCCAGGTTTCTCATCGGACTGACCTTCCGACTCATACTGCGGGATATTATTTTCGGCAGTCAGCGGCGAAATAATCAGGGAGTCCTGCAACACCCGATTCGGAATTTGAGGCGCGCCTCCGTGTATCAGGAAATTCTTCAATATTCCTACCAGGATTATTTTGAGAAGTTTGCGATTCCGTATTATCAAGCCCGGGGCCTTGCCTCGCCGACGGCGGAAGCGCTGGACAAAGCGGGTGATTTACGGACGTATGACGCTGGTCTGCGCGCCAACCCCAATATCCGCGTTATCGTCAATCAAAACGATTTTCTCCTGGCGGATGAGGACCTGGCCTGGCTCCACGCCACGGTTGCCCCGGAACGATTGACGGTTTTCGAGCAGGGCGGGCACCTGGGAAATCTTTTCAATCCGGCGGTGCAAAAGACCATTTTGGGAGCGCTGGCGGGTTTGAAGTCATCCCCTCCCAAATCCGACTGAGCGACTGAAAAAGTTCCGCCCATGAAACCTGAAGCGTGTCCACCTGCGTCGTATTTAACATTGACTGCGACGCCCTATGAGCGTATGAGGCTGTGACTAATTGTGACTAACTTGCCGTAATGAATGTTCTTTGTCGGGCGGGACGAACGGAGGGCATACGGGAATTCACCAGGGAGGTTTCAATCATCAACCGATGTGAGGCTTAATCGAATTACGGTCGGAGGTCCGGAACGCAGTGTGGGGCCCGTTCAAGCCGATTCTGCATGATGGGAGCCAGCCGTTGACTGACATTCAGAATTGGCGCCCAAAGGGTTTTGAACCAGGAAACCAAAGGAAACATCCTATGAACCCACGATTTTACCCGGCACTCCGCCGCCGTCTGGCGTTGTTTTTGTTGAGCGGAATCCTGCCACTAACAGTTTTCGCCCAGAACGTCAGCGTCAATTGGGCGGGCGGGAACAGCGGACGATCCTGGCTCGGTGCGACCAACTGGAACCCGCAGATCGTGCCGCTTAATGGCGGGGGCACCAATTTCACGGTCATCGTTCCCGACAGCAGCAGTCTGGTGTATGACAGCAGCAGTGCCGGAACGATTGACGCCTTCAGCCTCGGCAACTCCTCGCTTTTAACTGCCAACGGCGGAGGCGGGCTCGTTGTAACCGGGCCGACGATTCTCCGCGGCGGAGTTGCCGCGAATGGTTCCGGCAGCGCTTTCTCGGCCACTTCGATTCAAACGGCCTTCAGCGGCACGCCGTACCTTATCGCGACGAGCGGGGGCCGGATTGGAGTCGCAGCCAGCACTTACACGTGGCCCTATTACAACGGCAGCTTCACTCTCCTGAACTGCAACGGCAACGGCTCGCGCATTGATTTGCCGAACCTCACTTCTTTCGCCGTGAGCTACGGCGACAACGGCTCGTGGACTTATTCGGTTATGGCGCGCAGCAACGGGGTGATTGATTTGTCAAACCTGACTCAGGTCACGGGCGGGAGCCAGGACGATTGGCTCGAGTTCAACATGGATGCCACTGGAGACATCCTGCTGGATAATCTGGGACGAACGACCGGCCAGGTGCGTTTCAACAGCAGCCGACCATTTTATGAATTGCCTGTCCTGAGAACGGCCACGGGCAGTTTTATCGCCGGCGCCAACAGCCTGTTTTCCCTTCCTGCATTGCTCGCCTTATCTTCAGGCGCCATCAGCGTCGGCAGCAATGGATCGGTTGTGGCGCCGCAACTGCTCACCCTGGACGCGGTTGCGGTCAGTCTGGGGACGAATGCCTCCGTGATCGCGACGAACCTCTCCGCTTATCGCAATAGCGACATTTCTTTCGCTCCCGGCCGGGATTTTCAATACGGACTGTTAACCGATGTTTATGCCTCGCGCATTTCCGCAATCGGGGGCGCCACCGGAAGAATCGATGCCCTCAGCTATGACACGCCTGCCGACTGGCGCTGGTCGCCCACGCTTTTCTCGGCCGATGGCGCGGGCTCGCTATTGGATTGCTCCTCGATGACCTCGCTGCGGGTGCGCTACGGGGCTTACAGCGGTTACAACTATTATTTCACGGCCAAAAATGGCGGGGTCGTTGATTTCTCGAGTGTCCAGACCATAATCGGACCTGAGGAAGGCGACGATTGGATCAACATGACCGTCAGCAACGGCGGAACCGTGCGCTTGCCTAATCTGCAGCAGATCGTCAGGCAAATGATCCTCAACGTGCAAGTGCCGCTCTACACCTTGCCCGCGCTGACCTCCGCCAATGGCACGGTACTCTACATCGGCACGGGCAATCGACTCGACTTGCCGCAGTTGCGCAGCTTCACCAGCGGCGGCATCGGCTGGGGATTTAACAGCACGCTCTACGCGCCCAATTTGTTGGATGTGTCCTACAGCGCCATCAGTCTGGCGCCGGGGAACAACCTGCTCGCGCCGCCACCCACAAATGTTTTTGCATCGCGATTGTCCGTCAGCGGCGGAAGCACGTTCACCGTCGCCGCTTCGAGCTACGACACACCGTC
>DASPXS010000374.1:0-2972 GCA_035637175.1 Haliangiales bacterium
CCCGTGGCGGAATCGCCCAGGTCGTCGCGGCATTTCCCGGCCAGGCCCTGCAGCCGGGCCACGATTTCTGGATGCTGGTCGGCCACATTGTTGGTTTCGCCGATGTCGGTTTCGAGGTCAAACAGCGCAACGCTGATCTCACGTTTCGCGTATTTACCCGGCTTCCCGTCGTGTCCAGGCGGGTCGGGATGATCGTAATTGTGCGGCAGGTGCAATTTCCATTTGCCGCTGCGGACCGCCTGCAAATGTTTGCCCCAATAATATAAGTAGGCGTCGTGCGGCGTCTTTGCGCCGGGTTGGCCGGACATCAGGGGCCAGATGTCCTTGCCGTCGATGATGCGGTCGCGCGGCACTTCGGCGCCCGCGAGCCTGGCGAAGGTCGGCAGCAGGTCCATCGTGGCTGCGAGTTCGCGGCAGACCGCGCCGGCGGGAATTTTTCCCGGCCAACGCATGATGCACGGTTCGCGCAGACCACCGTCGAAGGTCGTTGTTTTACCTTCGCGCAGTGGCAGCGCTGACCCGGCGTGGTTGCCGTAAAGCAGCCAGGGGCCGTTGTCGGAGGTGAAAACCACGACTGTTTTTTCGTCGAGACCGTTTCGTTTCAGCGCAGCGAGGATTTGGCCGACCGACCAGTCGATCTCCATGATGACGTCGCCATAGAGGCCGCGTTTGGATTTCCCCTTGAACCTGTCGCTCACGTGCAGCGGCACATGCGGCATGTTGTGCGCGACGTAAAGGAAGAACGGGCGGTCCTTGTTTCGCTCGATGAAACCCACGGCGCGTTCGGTGTACCAGGTCGTCAACTGCGTTTGATCGGGCATCAGGCCGATGACCTTGTCGCCCCGAATGAGCGGCAAGGGCGGGTAGCCCTTTGCGCTGGTCGGATGATACGGCCACATGTCATTGGAGTAGGGGAGGCCGAAATACTCGTCGAACCCGTGCCGCGTCGGGAGGAATTGCGGCGAGTCGCCCAGGTGCCATTTGCCGAAAATCGCGGTGGCGTATCCGCACGTTTTGAGCACCTGCGCGATGGTCCATTCCTTGTCGCTGATGCCGATATTCGAGCGCGGCCCGAGCGCTCCGAGCAGACCGACGCGATTGGGATAGCACCCCGTCAGCAGCGCAGCGCGGGACGCGGTGCAGACGGGTTGGCCGACGTAAAAGTCGGTGAACCGCATCCCTTCGCGTGCCATGCGGTCGAGGTTTGGCGTTTTGATATTCGGCGAACCGAAACAACCCACGTCCTGATAACCCTGGTCGTCCGTAAAAATGAGGACGAAATTCGGGCGGGACGATTCCGCGGCACGAAGGCAGATGCCGCCGGCCAAAAAGAGCGATAGGAAGACTCCCGTCCAAGTGGCGGTCCGATGGAGGTTCATCGACGGGAGGTTAGACCAACGCGCGGCGTCGCCAAGTCCGATTCTGCCAACACGACGGCGAACGGAGCGCCGGACTCTGGCTCAGTCAAGGGGTTCTGCGTTGGCTTCCGGATTCGGGGTCAGCGGCGCGCTTGCGTTTGCTCACGGCCTGTTTGAGCAGGTATTCGATTTGCCCGTTGACACTGCGCAATTCGTCCTGAGCCCAGGCTTCCAGTTCCTTCCAGAGACCCTGGTTGATGCGAAGCAAAAATGATTTCTTCTCTTCCATCACGGGAAACGATCGGGCGGGTTCGCGGGCAATCGGGCCATGCTCTTCACCTGACGGACGAATTCCTCCGGATTTTCCGGACTGGTGACCCAGGTGCGATCGGGAAAGTGCAAGACCACCGTGCGCTTGAGGTCGGTGGCACACAACCGGAATCTGCCGAGTTTCCGGTTCCTGTACCAACCCGCAAACGCAAAGAGACCGCCGTTGCCGCACAGGCGAATCGAGCGGCGGCAGGCGTCGCAGTCAACAACGACGGACCGCAATCCGGCCAGCCGGATCCGGGTCCACCAGAAAAGCCGTTTGATGTAGAGGGCATCGTGGCCCAGCGCGTAACCCCGGACCGTGAACAGCGCGCTGACTGCCAGCGTGAGAAACACGACGCCTCCCAGGAGAGCCTTGACCGGCGCCGGCGGTTCCGAATGCAGGGCAATTGCCAGGCTCGCGGCTGCCAGGATCAGACTGGCGGCGACAGACATCACCTTCAGCGTGAGGCTCCACGGGGCGCGGAAATGCCGTTCATTCATCGCCGGAACGATCTGTCCGCCGTCAGTTGTAGAGGGTGCCCGTATTGACGACAGGCGAGACCTCGGCCTCGCCGCAGAGCACCACCAGCAGGTTGCTCACCATGGCCGCCTTGCGTTCCTCGTCCAGCTTGACGACGTTTTTTTCCGACAGTTCGCGCAAGGCCATATCCACCATACTCACGGCGCCGTGAACGATCTTTTGTCGCGCGGCGATCACGGCCTCGGCCTGTTGCCGGCGCAGCATGGCCTGGGCGATCTCCGGCGCGTAGGCGAGGTGCGTGATGCGCGCCTCGTCCACCAGCACACCGGCCTTGGCCAACCGCTCCTGCAATTCCCCCTTCAACGCGACGGCGACTTCGTTGGCGCCGCTGCGCAGCGTCACTTCGTTGTCTTCGCCGTGATCGTAGGCATACGAGCTGGCAAGATGACGGATCGCGGATTCGCTCTGGATCGTCACATAAGTTTCGTAATCGACCACGTCAAACAAAGCCTGCGCCGTGTCATCCACGCGCCACACCACGACGGCGGCAATCTCAATTGGGTTCCCGCGCTTGTCGTTTACCTTCAGTTTGTCGCTGTTAAAGTTGTGCGCCCGAAGGGAGATCTTGGTTCGTTTCGAGTAAAAAGGATTTGCCCAGTGAAACCCGCTCTTTCGAACGGTACCGTGATACGCGCCGAATAGAATCAGCACGCGCGCCTGGTTGGGTTGCAACGTGAAGTGGCCGGTCAACAGGATAGCCGCCAGAGTTTCCAGTCCCAGACCGGCGAACAGCTCCACGAAGGAGAACGCGGCTTGTCGGG
>DASPXS010000375.1:0-13702 GCA_035637175.1 Haliangiales bacterium
GCCTCAGGAACCAGCCGGGGGTGCGGTCGATCGGCACCGTCAGCGTGTTGCCGAACAGCATCGGCAGCGCGCGGACTCAAACCATCGTCATCGAAAACCGCCCGCCCGCTGTTCCGGGCGAATACCCGACCGCCAATTTCCAGGGCATCACGCCGGATTACTTCCGCACCCTGGGCATTCCGCTGTTGCAAGGCCGTCCCTTCACGGAGAGCGACGTTTATGAAGCGCCCTGGGTCATCCTGATCAATGAGACGATGGCCAGGCGCTATTTCCCGAATGAAAACCCCATCGGCAAACGCCTGGCCATGGGCGGCCGCAAGAATCCCGGAGAGCCGGACAGGACCGATCCCGCCGGACGCCCCACCTGGAAAGAGATTGTCGGTGTCGTGGCGGATATGAAGAAGCTGAACCTGAGCGCCGATACGGTGCCGGAGGTTTTCGTGCCGTACTGGCAATGGCCGATGCAGAGTCCAACCCTCGTCGTGCGGACCGCCGCCGAACCAGCCGGAATCGCCGCTGCGATCCGCAGTGAAGTGAAGGCCAAAAACCTGCCCGCACCGATGATCCGGACCATGGACGAAATTCTTTCTGAAACGGTTTCTCAACCGCGCCTCCAGACGATGCTATTGAGTTCGTTTGGAATGCTGGCCCTGGCGCTGGCGGCGGTCGGCGTTTACGGCGTGATCGCTTACTCGGCCGCGCAACGGACCCACGAAATCGGCATTCGCATGGCGCTGGGCGCGCGGAAACGTAACGTGCTGGTCCTCGTGATCGGGCAAGGAATGAAACTGGCGTCGATTGGTGTCGGGATCGGGATCCTGGCCGCGCTGGCGTTGACACGGGTGATGGGCAGCCTGCTCTACGAGGTCACACCCACCGATCCGTTGACCTTCGGCGCCGTATCCCTGTTGCTGCCCGGCATCGCGCTGTTCGCCTGCTGGTTGCCGGCAAGACGGGCGGCCAAAGTCGATCCGATGGAGGCGCTGCGTTATGAGTAACGCCCGTTCCAAGCGACAACTGATTACTGACCACTGACCACTGACCACCAACCAATTTATGATCAAATTACGGAACCTGGAAAAATCGGTGAAGACCCGCGCGGGCTTTACTTACCTGCTGCGCCAGATCAACCTCGACCTTGCCGAAGGCGAATTCGTCACCATCATGGGACCGAGCGGCGCGGGAAAATCCACCTTGTTAAGCATCGTCGGCCTCTACGACAGCGCATGGGAAGGCGAATATTTCCTGTTCGATCGGCCGGTGCACAAGCTGTCGCCCAAGGAACGGGCGGCGCTCAACAAGCGCCACGTCGGTTTCGTGTTTCAACAATTTCATTTGCTCGAAGACCTGACCGTGGCCGAAAACCTCGACATTCCGCTGTCGTATCGCGACGTCAAAAAGTCCGAACGCGAAGCCGTCGTGGCGGACACGCTCGACCGCTTCGGCATCGTGGCGAAGAAGGACCTGTTCCCCAGCCAGTTGTCCGGCGGCCAGCAGCAATTGGTGGCCGTGGCGCGGGCCATCGTGGCGAAGCCGTCGTTGATCCTGGCCGACGAACCGACCGGCAACCTGCACTCCGACCAGGGCCGCGAAATCATGGAACTGTTCAAGAAGCTCAATGGGGAAGGCACGACCATCGTGCAAGTGACGCATTCGGAAACCAACGCCGCCTACGGCCATCGCATCATCCGGCTGCGCGACGGCTGGATGGTCAAAGAGTGAGGAAACGGCGGCTGTCGAAAGCGCGGAAATGAATGAAACTCCAAAGGGCGCTATTGTGTCAGAAGAAGCGACGTTTAATTGACGAATCGAAACGAATGAAGCAATCTCCACGGCCAATGCACCTGACACGAACTTTTTGGGTCTCGTTGATCGTTGTCGCAACTGTTTCGGGAGCCGAACCGGACTCGTCCAACCGGCGCGTGATGACGCTGGAGGACTGCATCCAGGAGGCGCTGCAACACAACTTCGACGTGCAAATCAAGCGCTACAACCCGCAGATTGCGCGCTACAATCTTGGCGTGTCCTACGCGGGCTACGACCCGACGTTCTCGTTTGGCGGCGAGCACGATTACAACCTGTCGCCCGGCGGCGTGGATCAGCAGGGCCGGTCTTTTTCAGGGACGGAGAGCGAGACCGACCGGTTGAGCACAGGGCTTCGAGGTTTGCTTCCCTGGGGCCTGACTTATGATTTGGGCGGAACGGTGGCAGACCGCGTCGATACCAGGACCGTCTCGATAGCCAACACGAGCGCGCCCCAGACCTACTTTACCAACATCGTTTACGACGCCGCCACGGGCGCGCCGATCGTCAATGTCATCACCAATTATGACACCTTTTCCATCCGCACTCCGTTCGAAAACACGTCGGGCAACGTCGGTTTGCTGCAATTACGCCAACCGGTGCTGAAAAATTTCTGGATCGATCCCACGCGGTTGAACATCGCGATCAACAAAGGGAACCTCAAAATTTCGGAGTTGGACTTCCGCTTTCAAATCATAAACACGGTGACCCTCGTGGAGCAGGCTTACTACAACCTGATTTTTGCCTTGGAGAATGTGAAGGTGCAGGAAAAGGCGCTGGAACTGGCGGAGCGGCTCCAGGCGGAAAACAAAAAGAAGGTGGAGGTCGGCGCGCTGGCGCCGCTGGATGAAAAACAGGCCGAAGCGCAGGCCGCGCAAAGCCGCGCGGATTTGTTGGCCGCGCGCAACTCACTGGCCATTCAGGTAAACGTTCTGAAAAACCTTCTGACCGACGATTACAAAACCATTCACGACACGGACGTCGTTCCCGCCGAATCACTGCTGGCAGTGCCGCAGGTGTTCAACTTGCAGGAAAGCTGGCAGAAAGGGCTGAGTATGCGGCCCGATTTGTTGCAGGCTAAGGTGTCTCTGGAAAAACAAGGCTATGTCGTGCGGTTCCAGAAGAACCAACTCTTCCCCCAATTGGATTTGATCGGCACTTACGGCTACAACGCCGGCAATACCCCTGAATTCAGTGGCGCACTGGGTCAAATCCAGCGCGGCGACAGCCCGTTTTATTCAGCCGGCGCGGAGGTGTCGATACCGTTGGGCAACGCCGCGGCTCGCAACAACTACAAGGCCGCCAAAGCCGCCAAGGAACAATTTGCGTTGCAGTTCAGACAAATGGAACAACTGGTCATGGTCCAGATCGACAATGCGCTCAAACAGGCGCAAAGCGATTTCGAACGCGTCGGGGCCACCAAACAGGCCCGCCTCTACCAGGAGGCGGCTCTGGACGCCGAGCAGAAGAAACTGGAGAACGGCAAAAGCACCAGCTTCCAGGTCTTGATCATACAACGCGACCTCACCTCCGCCCGCTCCCAGGAAATCCGCGCGCTGGCGGACTACAATAATTCCCTGGCGCAACTCGCCCTGTCGGAAGGCACCACCTTGGAGCGGCATCGCGTCAACGTGGAAATCAAATAGACGAGCGGGTTAAAAACTCAAAGTTCAAAGCGTAAAGCCTAAAGCTCAAAAAAAGCTTGAAGCTTCAAACCACTCGGGTCGCCGGGCGGCGGCGTGGCGTCCGTTGGGATTTGAAATTGGGATTTCTTTGGATCTTGGGAATTGACGCTTTGCACACTCGCCACCTGCCCGGAGCTTGGAGCCCGATGTTTGAAGCTTTTCTTGAGCTTTGAGCTTTGAGCTTAATTCGGTCTTCTCTGCGGGTTCATCCGTGGTAAACGAAGTCCATGCGCAGAAAAATCCTTCCTGCCGTCCTCGGATCGATTCTCATCGCCGCGCCTTCGGTGCCGGCGGCGAAAACACTTCGGCTTACTCGCGCGGAATACCAGGACCGCGTCCAGGCCGTATGGACGGCCCAGATCATCGCGGTCTTGATGGCGTGGCCGCACGAGCATCAGGTCGCATCCACGGTCCGTCTGGAAAATTTTCCCAAAAAATACACGGCCGCCCCGGTGGACGACGATTGGTATTACGAAATGTGCGCCATTCGGGCCTTTGAGAAGTATGGCGTTCGACTGAGCGTCGCCCAACTCGGCCGGCAGTGGCTGGAGAATCATTGCGGGTCGTGGGGTTCCAGCGAACAGGCGCGCCTGAATCTGGAGAAAGGCATCACGCCACCGGCCACCGGCCATCCGCGTCACAACAAACTCTGGTTCACCATCGGCCCGCAGTTCAGCAGCGAGGTTTACGGCGCGCTCGCTCCGGGACTCGTCAACGTCGCCGGCCGCATGGCCCGCGAGTACGGTCACCTCAACGGTTACGCCGAAGGCGCGGACGGCGCGGTGTTCATGGCGGCAATGGTGAGCCTGGCGTTCGCCGAAACGGACACCAAACAAATCGTCCGCCAGGCCGCCCAGATGCTGCATCCTCTCTCGCCCTATCGCCAGTGTCTCGACCGGATCATTGCCCTGGCCGACGCGGGCAAAAGTTTTGAAGAAATCGTGGGCGCCGTCGAAGACCGCTGGCACCTCGAATACCCGGCCACCAACAACGCCGTGCCCAACGGCGGAATCGTCGCCGCCTGCGTCTGGTTCGGGGACGGGGACTTTTTGAAAACAGTCAATCTTGCCGCTCGCGCCGCCGATTTCACGGACGCCGACTGCAATGCCGCGAACGCGGCCTCGGTCGTGGCGGCGAGGCACGGCATGAAATGCCTGCCGCAACACCTCGTCGCGCAGCTCGGCGACCGCATCGTCGGCGCGGAAATGGGCGGAGTGAAATTGACGCCGCCGGTCGATGAAAGGATTTCCCGCCTGTCGGAGCGCGCGGCGGCCATCGGCGAGAAAATCGTCGTTGCGAACGGCGGTAAATTGTCCGGCGACAAAATATCGATTCCGCTTCAGCGGCCGGTCACCCAGCGCGCGGAACTCTTCCGGCTTGCCGACCTGATGGCGTATTGGAACCCCGACTGGACGCTGGAACGGGCCGGCTTCGGCGGCGCCGGTGGCGGCATGAGCGGTATTCGCGGCATCACCTGCCTCGAGGGCGACGTGCTCGCGACCTATCCGCGCGACGAAGTTCGCGGCCTGTTGTTGCGCCGCGCGGTCAAGCTGAGTGAGACACCGACGCTAAGTTTTCAAGCCGGCGTCGATGCCGGCCGCGCGTGGGAGTTGAACGTTTATGCCGACAACAAATTGATGTTGAAACGCATCATCGACGGCGGGGCCGGGGGCGGTCGCAAATGGCAGGAAGTGAAAATAGATTTGCGCGAGTTCGCCGGGGCGACGGTGGTGTTGCGGCTGTATCAGCGCGTTTTGGTGCCGAATAAGACCGCCGGCAACGCATATTGGAAGGCCATTGAAGTGAGGTGATGACCGCTGCGCGAATTGCAATTTCCGCTGGCCGGGTTTCTCCGCGGATTTGACAAATGAAAAATTTGTGCGAATGACAACATCGATTGAAGTAGTTGCAGCCTAATTTGGCCCGCCTTCCTGCGGGCCAATGCGGGGGACCCAAAATCCCGGTGGAACCCGGGACGGGGCGAACGGCGGCGGCGAACCGCAGCCAAGGCCACTTCTAAGGCCGAGCCCGTCAGCTAACCTCGTCGGCAATTGGAAGGGCGATCCTCTAGGGCCGCAGGTCGCGGCACCATCTGGTCTCCCCAACAGCAAACCTGAGTTGTGTCTGCGTATCGCAGGTGGGGCGGGCTGTCTCAGCCCGCCGCGGTGCGATGAGAACATCGCGCTTATCCACTTGCTGTCCACGCCGCACAACGACATCGGAGATGGATGTTATCCACGAATCGATAACAAAGAGAAAAGAGCGCGCCCTCGCTCCAGGGCGCCCTCGCCCATCGGATGGGAGCGGGGAGCCGGAGGAAGGTCCGGGTGCGCGAGCTGAAAGATAAGAATATGAAAACCATGATCCTGTTCGGCGACCTGTCGCCCGCGTGGGGTGTATTTGCCATCCTTTTTGTGACGCTGTTGTTCCTTGGGCCAATCGTGCTCGGCGCGGTGCTGATCCAGGAACGGCAGGTCGGCATCGTCGTAAAGCGTTTCGGGAGCCGCGCGCTGCCGCCGGGACGCCTGGTGGCGTTGGGCGGCGAGGCCGGTTACCAGGCCGACACACTCGCGCCCGGGCTGCACTTCGGTTACTGGCGCTGGCAATACCGCATATTCAAAGTCCCGGTAACCGTCGTGCCGCAGGGCGAAATCGCGTTGGTGCTGGCGGCGGACGGCGCGCCAATTCCCCCGGAGCGCATCCTCGGGAAGGTCGTCGATTGCGACAACTTCCAGGACGCGCGGAAATTTCTACTGAACGGCGGTGAGAAGGGCCGCCAGTTCGGCATTCTCACGGCGGGCACCTACCGCATCAATTCGGCGTTGTTCACCGTGATCACGTCGGAGACGGCGCCGGGGCACGGGATGTCGCCGCACGAACTGCTGTTGCAGCACGTGGAATCGGACAGGGTGGGCATCGTCACCACGCTGGACGGCCGGCCGATCGAGGCCGGTGAAATTGCGGGGCCGGTGATTGCCGGCCACGAAAATTTTCAGAATGGGCAGGCGTTCATCGACGGGGGCGGGCGGCGGGGATTGCAGGAGCAGATCCTGTTGTCCGGCACGTGGAACCTGAACCCGTGGTTCGCGCGGGTGGAACAGGTGCCGATGGTCCAGATTCCCATCGGTTACGTGGGCGTGGTGATCTCGTTTGTGGGCATGGCGCACGAGGACGTCAGCGGCCTGGAGTTCAAGCACGGCGACCTCGTGGTCGCGGGGCACAAGGGCGTCTGGGTCACGCCGCTTTACCCGGGCAAACACCCGATCAACACCCGTGTGATGAAGGTGGAACTGGTGCCGACGACGAATATCGTGTTGAACTGGGCGACTCGCACCGAGGCGCATCATTACGACGAGAAGCTTTCGTCCATCACGGTGCGTTCGAAGGACGGGTTCGCGTTCAACCTCGATGTGGCCCAGATCATTCACGTGGGCGCGCTGGATGCGCCCAAGGTGATCTCGCGGGTCGGCTCGATGCAAAACCTGGTCGATCACGTCCTGCAGCCGATCGTGGGGAATTATTTCCGCAACTCGGCGCAGGATTACACCGTGCTCGATTTCCTGAGCGCGCGCAGCCAGCGCCAGGTGGAAGCCGCCGAGCATATCCGCGCCGCGATCGGCGCCTACGACGTGCAGGCCATCGACACGCTGATCGGCGACATCAACCCGCCCGCGGCGTTGATGGAAACGCAGACGGAGCGGAAGATCGCCGAGGAACAGCGCAAGACCTACGAGGTGCAGGAAGCGGCGCAGAAACAGCGCCAACAACTCGTGCGCCAGACTTCGCTGGCGGACATCCAACAGCAGGTGGTCGGCGCCGAACAGGGCGTCAACATCGCCGAGCTGAAGGCCAACGCGAACGTCAAGCAAGCCACCGGCGACGCCGAGGCGACGCGATTGCGGGCGCTGGGCGAAGCGCAGGCGATCCGCGCCACCGGCGAAGCGAAGGCGGAGGCGTACCGCGCGGGTGTGGAGGCGCTCGGCGCCCAGGGCTACACCGTGATGCAACTCATGCAGATCGTCGGGGAGCGCAACGTGCGCATCGTGCCTGAGGTCGCGGTGAGCGGGACCAACAGCAGCACCGGTTTGGTGGATGGTTTGCTCGGCGTCATGCTACGCAGCCAGGCCGGCGGCCAGACGCCGGCTCCGCAGAGCTGAGTCGATACCGCAGAGCCAGGGAGGCGGCAGGCCCCTTCCCTCTCCCCTCGCGGGGGAAGGGCAAGGGTGGGGCAAGGGTGAGGCGTGGAGCGGGGCGGCGGTGTTTCGTCAATACTGTCGCAACTTTTCCCCGGAACATTCGTGAAGCCTGCGGTTTTATTTCGGAATTTCGTGATCGAGCGCGCGAAACTCGGCGAGCAAGCGTTCGATTTCGGTCGCATCGAAGGTCCGGGGATCTTTGCCGGTGAAGACGCCCAGGCAGGCGCCGTCGTCCCGCCGGGTGCAGTAAAGGAACGCATTTTCGTAAACCCAACGGACATGGTCGTTGGGGAAGAAATTGATTTTGATCACCTGGAAGGCATCGCTGACGCAGCGCCAGGCGTTGTCCAGGGCCTTGGCCGGAAAGTCGGGCGACCAGCTTTGCGTGAGCGAAGTTTTGTCCGGCAGACGCAGGCCGCAGGCGAGCACCCCAGGCAGTCGCGCGCGTCGGTTTACCCACTGCTCGAGGGGTTCTTTCATCCGGCGCGGGTCAGCCCACGGTCTCCCCCGGGGCTCGGGTGACGCGCACAAACAGCGCGCGATCGGGATCGATGTGAGTGACGACCCGGTTGTTCAACCCCTCCATTTCCAGGCGCTGAAAATGTCCGAGCGGAAGGCCCTGGCGCAGTTGCCACGATTTCTGGGAGAGAAACTGCAGGAACCGAATGCGCGCATTGGCGTCGGCGCACTGCCATTCATAAAGCACGTCTCCCTGGGTGGAACAGATCAGCACTTCGTCGATGTTCGGCCGCCGTGTCTCGGCGGGCCGCGGCGCCGGCGCAGCTCCGGCTCCGCGCGCCGGACCCACTTGAGCCGCCTCGCGTTCCGGGGCGCCGGGCGCGGGCGTCTCGGCCGCACCCGGGACCGGCGTTGGGTGGACGAACTTTTCGTCCTCGGCCGGCGCTGTCGCGGCGTCACCAGCCCCCCCGGCGGCCAACCCCAGCAAAGGGTCCTGCGCTTCGTCGCGTTTGCGCGCCGCCTCCATGAGCAGGAATTCCCACGAGCCGCTGATCGTGCGGGTCGGGGGTTCGGTGAACGGCTTGAGATTGAACTGTCCGCCGCTGAGCGACAGCAAGTGGTTGAACGCCTCCTCACCGGCGAGTTGGCCCATCTGCGCATGGATGATTTGGCCGTCCTTAACGAAAATGCTCCCGTGAGTTTCGGCGGTGGAGATGTCGAGCACGGATGAACTGCGCGCCAGGCATTCCATTTGGAGGACGTCCTGCAAACCGACGCGCCGGAGCACGCCCTGAAAACCTTCTTCCGGCTGGAACCTGACCAGTTCGTCAAGCGCGGTAAACAGGCTTTCCCAGCCCTCCCGGTTGACCGGTTTTTCGAGGAACAACTCCGCGCCGTTACTCAAGCAGGCGGCGCGATAGGCCTCGGTCGCCAGGCCGGTCAGCACGGCTTTCCGCATGTTGGGATATTTGCGGTGGAGCAATCCGAGGAACTGCACTCCGTCCATGACGGGCATATGAACGTCAATGACCATCAGGTCAATTCGCTGATCGCGGAGCACCGCCAGGGCGCGGGTCGCATCCTGGGCCGTCAGCACGTCCCACAAACCTTCAGAACAGGTCTGCATCAGGTTCTGGACGACGTCCAGAAAACCCGCGTCGTCATCGACAAACAAGACCGTTATGCGTCGGGGTGGCATGCGAGGCCGCGGGCGTCGGGCGAGCCACCGCGCACGACACGTTGGCCTTCGTCCGCCTCAATCGGCGTCAGTTATGTAGAAGATTTGCGGCAAACAAAAAAGCAAAATCAACCCGGCGCGGGTCCGCCACAGGGTGAGTTCAAGAATGGTAACCGCCGACGTAAGGAGGCGGATATTGGCACGAAAAACACTTCCGCCGCGTAACCTCGGCGGCTACGGCTCTTGCGACGATTCTTGACTCACCCTGGGTCCGCCCTCACGGCGGGCAGGAGGGAGATTGCAACGCCGCCTGGTGCCGCGCCTGTTCCGAATTGTCAGCCGGCATCCAGCCCATTTTCTGCAAGGCATCCGCCGCGGCCTGCCGCACCCACCGGTCCGCGTCCCCCAGCGCGTTCACCAGCGGTTTGGCCAATCGCGCGTCGCCAATCCGGCCCAACGCTTCAGCGGCGGCAATGCGCAGATCGGGGTCATGATCGCGAAGGGCCTCCAACAGGCCGTCGATGGCGCCCTGGTGGCGCAGGCGAATGGCGGTATCCATGGCGCCCAACTCCGGCTTGTTCGAACGAGTCTTGTCCAGTTTGGCGAGAGTGTCGGCGGCAGACTGGCGGACCCAGTATTCCGTGTCCTGGAGCGCAACTTTTAGCTGCGGGATGGCGCGCCGGGCGGCCTCGGATGTTTCCCACTGGTAATCAATCTTGCGCAGGGCCACCGAGACCAGATGGCGGACGGCCAACTGCGCGTCCGCCAGCGACACCACCAGTCTTTCCACGGCTTGCGGGTCGCCCACTTCGCCGAGGGCAATCGCCGCCGCTTCCCGCACGTCGTGGTCGTGGTCTTTCAGCAACGCCGTCAGGGGATCGACCGTGCGCCGGTCCTTTATCCGGCCGAGGGCTTCGGCCGCCGCCCGCCGCACCGACCAGTTCGTGTCCTTCAACAGAGTCATCAGGGAATCGACCGCGGCGGACTCGCCCATCCTGCCCAAAACGGTCGCCGTCGCCGCGCGCACATGGGCATCGGTGTCTTTGAGCGCCGACAATAGGGTCCGCGAGACTTCGCCGTCCTGCACGTCGCTTAACGCATCGATCGCGTAAACCCGCACGGTCGGGTCGGCGTCCTTGACGGCGGCCACCAGCGCCTTGATCGCCCGCGCGTCGCCGATGCGCCCGAGCGCCTCGACGACCGCGCGGCGCTTGGGATTGTGCTGGTCCCGCAATGCCGCCGTCAGGGGCTCCACGGCGGCCGGACCCACCTTGGCGGCTTTGGAGAATTCACCGGCCGCGATGGCTCGAAGGATGGCCTGTTCGTCATTCTCCGGTTGCCAACCCAACCCGTCGAGCGCCTTGGCCGTGCGCCAGCGGACTTCGTGCCGCGGATCTCCCAGGACGCGCGTCAGTGGCTCAATCGCCCGGGCGTCATTCAACTGCGCCAACGACACGACCGCGGCCTCCCTCACTTCGCTCTCCGGGTCGTGCAGAGCGCTGATCAGAGGCATTAACACCCGCTCGTCCTTGGTCACGCCCAACGCCTGCATCACGGCCTTGCGGACTTCCGCGTCCGGGTCGGTGACGCAGGGAACAAGATATTCCACCACATGCGCGCTGTCTTGAGCCGCGATTCTTTCCACCGCCTGTTTGCGCGTCTTCGCCCTTCTGGATTTGAGCTGTTGGACCGTCAACCATTTCATGGCGCGCGTTGGCACGGTCGCCGGCAAATTCTCTCCCGACGAGTAGTGTGGCTAATGATTTCGAAGCATTGCCACTATCATTAAAGACTACGTCCGAAGATAATGCAAAACTTTTCCTTTTGAGCCCGCCGGATTTGAACTACCCTGCCGAAAAATCTTCGTAGCTTGCGCAATTTTTGGCGCCCGAACTGCGACCGCGGCCAGGCCGGGCTGCACAACATGTGAGCACCATGATCAGGAAGTCCGTTTGGCCGGACAGATTCATTGCCGCAATCCAGCGGCGGCTGTTTTTCAAGTATCTCGGAGGACTCTGGTTCTGCCTCAAGCTCCACGCCGCCGATCCCTTTGCCGAAAACGTCCGCCCCACCGAGGCGCTCACGCCGGAGCAGGAACAGAAAGCTTTTCACCTCCCGCCCGGTTTTGGGATCCAACTGGTTGCCGCCGAGCCGGACGTCAACAAACCAATGAACCTGGCCTTCGACGCAACAGGCCGGCTCTGGGTCACCACCAGCCGCGAATACCCGTTCCCGGCGCCGGTTGATAAACCCGGCCGCGATCGCGTGATGATTTTCGAGGACTTCGGTCCCGGCGGTCGCGCCCGCAAAGTCACCACGTTTGCTGACGGGCTGAATATTCCGATCGGCCTTTATCCCTTCCGCTCCCTTTCCACACTCCAACACTCCAACACTCCAACACTCCAACACTCCGACCCTTCAACGCTTCAACGCTCCAACGCCGCAACGAACGCGTCATTGAAGCGTTCAAGGGTTGAAGGGGCGGAGCGTGAAACCTGGAAATGCGTCGTCTGGTCGATCCCCAACATCTGGCTGCTCGAAGACACCGACGGCGACGGCAAGGCCGACAAAAAAGAAAAGCTCTACGGCCCATTCGGCTGGGAGCGCGACACGCATGGGATGAACTCGTCGTTCGCGCGCGGTTTCGACGGCTGGATTTACGCCACGCACGGCTACAACAACAACACCGACGTGCGCGGCGCCGACGGTCACCCGGTGAAAATGAATTCCGGCAACACTTACCGCTTCCGGCTCGACGGCTCGCGCGTCGAGCAGAACACCTGGGGTCAGGTCAATCCGTTCGGTCTCTGCTTCGACGCGCTCGGCAATCTTTACTCCGCCGATTGCCACAGCGAACCTGTCTATCAACTCCTGCGGGGCGGTTACTATCCCAGCTTCGGCAAACCCCACGACGGCCTCGGCTTCGCGCCCTTGATGATTTTTCACGGACACGGCTCGACCGCCATCTCCGGCATTGTTTATTACGAGGACGACCTCTGGCCCGAGGAGTATCGCAATAACATTTTCACCGGCAACGTCATGACCAGCCGCGTCAATCGTGACGTGGTGACGTTCACCGGTTCCACGCCGCTGGCCAACGAACGACCCGATTTCGTCAGCACCGACGACCCGTGGTTTCGTCCGGTGAATCTGCAATTGGGTCCGGACGGCGCGCTGTACATGGCCGATTTTTACAATCGCATCATCGGCCACTACGAGGTGCCGCTGACCCATCCCGGCCGCGACCGCACCCGCGGACGCATCTGGCGGATCGTTTACACGGGCGGAAATCCGAAATCCGAAATCCGAAATCCGAGATTGCCCGAGAACCTCGACGGCCTCATTGCCGAACTCGGCTCTCCGAACCTCACCCGCCGGATGCTGGCGATGAACGAAATCTGCGACCGCTTCGGCAAAGCTGCGGTTGGGCCGGTACAGAAAATGTTGCGAAGCCAAAAGGCAACCGCGTTCCAAAAAGCCCATGGCCTTTGGATAATCCACCGGTTTTGGGAGGCAGACGAAGAAACACCACTCGCGGCCGCGTTCAAGAGCACGGAGCGCGCCCTGCGCATCCACGCAGTTCGGGTATTGGCGGAGCGCGCTTCCGGGATCACGGCGGCACAACCTCCGAACGGGGCCAAGGTCGCGCGCCTGACCCCGCGACTACGGGAACTGACCCTGGCGGGGTTGAGCGAAGCCGATGCGCTCGTCCAACGCTGCGCCGCGGAAGCACTGGGCCAACAGCCTGCGTTTGAAAACATCAAACCGCTGCTGGCGCTGCGCCGGCGCGCTCCGGCTGCGGACACACATTTGGTTTACGTCGTTCGGAAGGCGCTGCGCGACCAGCTCGCGCTTGACGGCGTGTTGACTCGGTTGATGAAGGATAACCTGAGCGAACCGGACGCGCGCGCGATCGCCGATGTCGCCGTCGCCGTGCCCGGCGCCGAAGCCGGCGAATTCCTGTTGCGCCACGTTCAAAAGTATTCCGAGGGCAACGAGACGCTCGCGAACTATCTCCGCCACGCCGCCCGTTACGCGCCCGAGAAAAATATGGATTCGCTCGCCGCGTTCACTCGCGCGAAATTCGCCGACGACCTCGATTTTCAACTCGCGCTCTTCAAGTCCGTCCAGCAAGGAACCGAACAGCGCGGCGCAGCGCTGGGTGGGGGCGTGCGCGACTGGGGCGCCCAACTGGCGGAAGGATTGCTGGCATCTGCCGACGAACGTTCGCTGGCCTGGTTCAACAGGCCGGTCGAAGGCATGGCCAACACGACCGATCCCTGGTTCGTCCAGAAGCGCGTCTCGGCCGACGGCGACAACACGTCGTGGTTCCTGTGCAGCCTGCCGCCCGGCGGCGAATCGCTGACCGGCGTTCTGCGTTC
>DASPXS010000376.1:0-4032 GCA_035637175.1 Haliangiales bacterium
TTCCGGACGCAACCGGCGGGCGCGCCGCGACTGGAACTCGATGCCATGCTTCCGATCAATCTGCTGGTGACGTTCCTCGTCGTGGGCCTGGGCGCGGTGGCGCTCGTCAGCGGCATCCGGCGCAAATATCCAAAATACGGCTCGTTCCTGGGCTACACACGGTTCAGCAATTATTTCATGATCACGATTTATCCGATGCAGGCGCATTACCTGTTGTGGACGTGGGATCGCCTGCTCGCCATCGGAGTATTTGCCGTGCCGATCTGGCTGGTCTTGCATTTCGGTCTGAGGCCGATCCGCAACCGGTAAATGAACTCTTTTATTTCACGAGACCGCGTCCGGCCATGCAAAAAAACTTCGTAAGGATACAAGGGATCCGCCGACCAAGGGTAGCAACGAACCGCTTGCGGGCAACCGCAAGCGATGATCTGAAGCTGAATGAAAACTCAAAACAATTCAGTCAGGGCCCGACCGAGATGCGCTCCCCGCCGGCCGCAATTCCCTCCTTCATCCTTGTTAAACCGGGGAGAATCCGAACGGGCCCTGCCCGCCATTTCCCGACCCGCCGGCCGCGGCATCTTTGGCGCGCCGCCGGGGCGACCCGCGGACAGCCCCTCGTTTCACCACAACGCCTCTCCTTCAAGAACCGTGGATGGGGCTGTGGACGATGGCACGGACGGGCCGCGCGGTTTTTTCCCCTGCGGGGAACAGAACGCGTTGTGGGCCCTGGGCGCGCGGGTTGCGCTCATCTTGTTGTTCCTGGCCGGGTCGTTGTCTTCCCAGGCTGCCGTCCGCGAAGTCAACGCCGTCGGATTGACCGTCGGCGACCTCGACCGTGAGACCGCCTTCTTCACGAAAGTGCTTCCCTTTGTCGAAGTGTCCAGGTCCGAAGTGAACGGGGATGCCGCCGACAAGTTGCTCGGTCTCCCCGGCGCGCGGCTGCGGGTGGCGGAATTGAAGTTGGGCGACGAACGGATCACGCTCACGGAACATGTCACCAACAAGGGCCATCCCATCCCGCCCGACTCGCGCAGTTACGACCACTGGTTCCAGCACATCGCAATCGTCGTGCGCGACATGGAACAGGCTTACGCGCATTTGCGCCAACAGAAAGTGAAGCACGTCTCGACCGGCCCGCAGACGTTGCCGGAATGGAACAGGGACGCGGGCGGAATCAAGGCGTTCTACTTCCGCGATCCCGAAGATCACGTGCTCGAAATCATCTGCTTCCCGCCGGGCAAAGGCGATCCGAAATGGCAGCGTGAAACGGACAAACTGTTCCTTGGCATCGACCACACCGCCATCGTCGTGTCGGACACCGAGCAGAGCCTGGCGTTTTATCGCGACCTGCTCGGAATGCGCGTGGCCGGCGGGGCCGAGAACTACGGCGTGGAACAGGAACATTTGAACCAGGTCTTCGGCGCCCGGTTGCGCATCACGGCCTTGCGCGCCGATCGCGGGCCGGGCATCGAGTTTCTCGAATACCTCACGCCGCCCGGCGGACGTTCGCTCGCCTGCGACGCGAAAGCGAACGATCTCGTTTTCTGGCACACGGACCTGGTCGCCGATCGCCTCGACGATTTGCTCCGCGAACTTCGCAAGCAACAGGCGACGTTCGTTTCGCCTCGCGCGGTCCCGCTGCCGGACCCGGCGCGGCATCCGGCTCGCGGGCTCATCGTGCGCGACCCGGACGGCCACGCGCTCCAACTCATCGAACCCGCGCCATAAAACATGTTTTTCCTCGCCGCCAGCACGACCTGCCTTGCCGCGCTCCTGTTGCTTGCGTCCGCCGCCATCGCGGGCAGGAGTGAGCCGGCGGCGCCGCCGCTGCTCGATGCCGTCAAAACCGGAGCATCCACTTCACCCGGTCGACCTTTGCGGCGAGGATGAAGTCGCTTTCGTAAAGGCCGTCGATTTTGTGGGTCCAAATCGTAACGGTCACCCTGCCCCAGGCGAGAACGATGGTGGGATGATGGCCCTGCTGTTCGGCCAGTTCGCCGACCTTGTTGGTGAAAGCCAGCGCTTCGCGAAAATTGTTGAAAGCAAAATCCTTTTCCAGGTGATGCTCGTCCTTCACCTGCCAGCCATTGCCGAGCTTCTTCAGCAGATCGGTCAGAGCCGGTCCTTTAAGCGGTGGAATTCCGCCTTTGCACGGGACGCATTCTTTTTCTGCAAGTTCACTCATCGCCGCCCCTCATTTTTCGCCTGCCTGCAATGATAGCTGATTCAGCGCAGGCCCAAGTTAGCGCAAACGAAGACTGAAGCCAATGGAAATTCCGGGGACCCTTAATCCCGGACCATTTGATCCGGCAATTCGTTCTGGTCGTCTGAACCACGCGGAAAATGCCCGGCCAAGGTCTCGCCCACCTTTTGAATTGCCTCGATGATGGCTTCGGTGAATCTGCCTTGCTTCATCAGGTCACTCATCCGGGCGCTGACCTGTTGCCAGAATGCGTCGCCGCACTTTTCGTGAACGCCCAGGTCGCCCACAATCGCGAACTGGCGCGTGCGCGGGACCAGGTAGATCAGGACCGCGTTGCGATGACGGGTTTTGGTCATGCCCAGTTCGAGGAACCGCTTTTGCGCAAATACCAGCGGGTCGGTCCGCTTGCGGTGCGAAACATAAACGCGAATTTCGCCGGAGCTTTTGCGCTCAGCCTCGGCGATTGCCTCGACGATTCTGGCTTCGTCCAGTCCGCTGATGAAATCTTTCGGTCTCATGTTCTGTTACCAGCTTCCGCTCGCGCCGCCGCCGCCGAAACTGCCGCCGCCGCCGGAAAAACCTCCGCCGGAAAAGCCGCCACCACCCCCTCCGCCCCAGCTTCCGCCGCCCGAACCCCAGCCGCCGCCCCACCACCAGCCACCATAGCTTCCCCAACCGCGGCGATGATACATTGTGCCGCGCCCCCGCCGGACGACTCGGCTCAGGACCCAAATCACCACGATCAACCAGAAAAGTACAACCAGTAAGTTGATGCCGCGCCCGCGGTTCCGGGCGACCGTTCGGCCGGTGCCTTGATATTCTCCGCGCGTGGCCTGCAAGATCGCGGTGACGCCGGCGGTCAGACCTCTGTCATAGTCGCCCTTTTTGAAGAAGGGCGCGATCTCGTCTTCGACAATCCGCTTGGCCAAAGCGTCCGGCAAGCCTCCTTCGAGGCCGTAGCCGACTTCGATTCGCATTCGCCGGTCCTGCACAAACACAAAAAGGACCGCGCCATTGTTCCTTTCCTTCTGGCCAACCCGCCAGGCCTCGGCCACTCTGCGCGTGTAATCCTCGACCGACGAATCGCTCTGCATCTTTTGAAAGACGGCGACCACAATCTGGCTCGATGTGGCTTTCTCAAAATCCTCCAGAGTCTCGTTCAATTGCCGCGCCGTGGCGCCGGAAACAACTCCGGCATAGTCATTGAAGTAACTCGCCGGCTTCGGAGGAATGATCTCCCGCGCGAGGCCGTCCGAGGTGAGCAGCGCGAAAAAAAAGAGCCAAAGCAAGCCGCCCCTGGTGTGCCTGCCGGAACGAACGGTTGAAGTCCGTTGCACGGGTCTTTACGGCCTGGCGGGAGCCGGCTTTTGCGGGCTGAAATTGAATTCCACCTTCGGCGGCGTTTCCGCCCCTTCCTGCGCCGCAAAATACGGCTTGGCATGAAAACCAAACAATCCGGCCAGAAAAACCGTCGGAAATGATTTCACGGAGGTGTTGTATCGCTGCACCGCTTCGTTGAATTTCTGGCGTTCGACGGTGATGCGATTTTCCGTTCCTTCGAGCTGCGCCTGCAGATCGCGAAAATTGCCGGTGGCCTTCAATTCGGGATAACGCTCGACGACCACCAGCAACCGCGAAAGGGCCGAGGACAGATGGTCCTGCGCCTTTTGAAATTGCGCCAGTTGGGCCGGATCGTCGGGGGCCCGGTTCGGATCGAGCTTGATCTGGCCGACCGACGCGCGCGCGGCGGTGATCTCCGTGAGGGTTGATTTTTCAAAGTTGGCCGCGCCGGAAACTGTGGCCACCAGATTGGGAATCAAATCGGCGCG
>DASPXS010000377.1:0-5658 GCA_035637175.1 Haliangiales bacterium
GTGAGTTCGGATTCTTCGAGGTTGCGCAGAATTTCCTTGGCCCGTTCCAGCACGGTTTTCGGCACGCCGGCCAGGCGGGCGACCTGGATGCCGTAGCTTTTGTCCGTGCCGCCCGGAATGATTTTGCGCAGGAACACAATCTGGTCGCGCCATTCGCGCACGGCGACGTTGAAATTCCGCAGGCGCGGCAGGCGCGCTGCCAGTTCGGTGAGCTCGTGATAGTGCGTGGCGAAAAGCGTTTTCGCGCCGGTCTGGTTGTGCAGGTATTCCACGACGGACCAGGCCAGACTCAGGCCATCAAAGGTGCTGGTGCCACGGCCGATCTCGTCCAGGATGATCAGGCTGCGCGGCGTGGCGTTGTTCAAAATGTTTGCCGTCTCGCTCATCTCGACCATGAAAGTGGACTGGCCGCGCGCCAAGTCGTCGCTGGCGCCGACGCGGGTGAAGATGCGGTCCAACAAATCGATCCGCGCCGCGGCCGCCGGAACGAAGGAACCGGTGTGCGCCAACAGCGCCAGCAACGCGACCTGCCGGATATAAGTGCTTTTGCCGGCCATGTTCGGGCCGGTGATGAGAATGATTTGCGGGAACTTCAAAGAATTTCCCGTCTCCCCTTCGGAGGGAAGAGGGCCAGGGTGAGGGGTTGCGGTCGCGTTTGCGCCGTCGGCAGCCTCGTTGGATCCAGCACCACTCACCCCATCCCTCTCTCCCGCCGTCGGGGGAGAGGGAGGAAACCCCTCAGCGACGCTCGCAAGCTCGGCGTCGTTCGGCACGAAACGTTCCTCCGTCAGCGCCTGGTCGAGCACCGGATGCCGCCCGTCGCGGATTTGGAGCACGCCTTCGCTGCCGACCCGCGGGCGGCAATAATTGAACAGCCGCGCGGTCTCGGCAAACGCCGCGAGCACATCGAGCTGCGCGAGAGCGGATGCGGTCTGTTGAATCGAGGCAAGCCGGCCGATGACCGCCTCCCGCACGCGCAGGAACAGTTCGTATTCAAGTTTGACGCCGCGCTCTTCGGCGCCGAGGATTTTTCCCTCCATCTCCTTCAACTCGGGCGTGATGAACCGCTCGCCGTTGGCGACGGTTTGCTTGCGGATGTAATGCGGCGGCACTTTGTCGAGGTTGGCCTTCGTAACCTCGATGTAGTACCCGAACACGGAATTGAAACGCACCTTGAGCGAAGCGACGCCGGTGCGCTCGATTTCCTGCTGCTGCAACTTCGCGATCCATTCCTTGCCATCGCGCGAGCCGCGGCGGAGTTCGTCAAGGTTAACGTCGAAACCCTCGCGGATCATGCCACCCTCTTTCACCGCCAACGGCGGTTCATCGACGATCGCCCGGCCGATCAACTCGACGAGATCGGGCAGCTCGCTCAGTTGGGCCGTCAGTTCTGTCAAAAGTGGGGCAGGCGGCATGGGCGCCTCGTTGTTTTCGGGTCCTTCGCTCAACTTCGGCAATTCGCGGAGTGGATTCGGAGGCAGGCGGGACGCCTGCCCTGCTTTCTGCAGTGTCTCCTTGAGCGCCGGGATCTGTTCGAGGGCGAAGCGCAGCGCGACCAGGTCGCGCGCGTTTCCGGTACCGATGCTGAGACGGCTGATGGTGCGCTCCAGGTCGCGCACTTCGGCCAGAGACGAGCGAAAAGATTGGAGTGCCGGCGGATGGTCGATCCACGCTTGCACGGCTTCCTGACGGCGTTGAATCGGTTCCACCGCCGCGAGCGGCTGGCTCAACCAATCGCGCAATCGCCGCGCGCCCATCGGCGTCACCGTTCGATTGACCGCCGCGTAGAGGGAACCGGGTTTGGGCGCGTCGCGATGCAGCGGCTCGAGGATTTCCAGATTGCGCAGCGTGACCGCGTCCAGCACCAGGTAGTCGGTGCATTGATAAAACGAAAGGCGCGTCAGATGCCCCACGTCGCGGCGCAGGTGCTGCGTCAGATAGTGCAGCACCGCGCCCGCGGCGCCGGTGGCCGCGGCGCGATCCTTCAAACCAAAGCCGTCGAGCGCCGCCACCTTGAAATGGTCGCGCAAGGTGAACTGGGCCGTTTCCGCAGCGAAGACCCAGTCGTCGTGGGGGTTAAGTATCCAGCCCGGGCCCGACGCAAACCCACCCCCGGCCCCTCCCGGGAGGGGGGCGCCGGGCGCGAGTTGGGCGTCAGTTCCCCTTCCGGGAGGAGTCCGGGGCGGGTTCCGTCCGAAGAGCCTTGAGGCCAGCGTCGGGCTTTCGCCGGGGTAAATAATCTCCGCCGGGCGCAATCGTTCGAGTTCCGTGAGCAGCGCGGATTCGCTTTCCAATTCGCTGGATTTGAAATCGCCCGTGGTCAGGTCAACAAACGCGAGTCCAAAGATTTTCCCGACGGAACAAATTGCGGCGAGATAATTGTTCCGCTCGGCGCTGAGCATGCGTTCGTCGAAATGGGTGCCGGGACTGAGGATCTGGGTGACCTCACGTTTGACGAGCTGGCCGGGCCGCGCGTCCTCCATCTGGTCGCAGATGGCGACTTTGCGACCGGCCTTGAGGAGCCTGGCGATGTAGCCGCCGGCGGCATGAAACGGGATGCCGCACATGGGCACGGCGCCGCGTTTGGTCAGCGCGACGTTGAGCAATTGCGCGCCGGTTTGGGCGTCCTCAAAAAAGAGTTCATAGAAATCGCCGAGCCGGAAGAGCAGCAGCGCATCTTTGGGCAGTTCGCTTTTGATGCGGCGATATTGCGCCATCATCGGAGTGATCTGGTTGTCGCTGCCCATCGCGCGGAACGTTAGCGGAAAAAAATTTTCCGGTCGAAAGAAAATTTCGCGCGCGGAATTTTGAAATTAAAACTGGCAAGGGAAAAATATTTCCGATACAAATTGGCAACGAACCAGACGTTACTGCTCTTTGCAAAATTTTTCGCAACCGTGTTTGAACCTTAAACAGAACGGAGGTGAAAATCTGTGGCCGCTAAAAAGAAAAAGAAAGCCGGCAAAAAAAAGAAGTAGTTGTTTCTCAATACCCACCCGCGGACGGCAGGTCCCGGCGTAAGTGGAGGGACCTGTCGTCCGGGTTGTTTCGCGTAGTCGCGCATGGCCAAGTTGATATTTGACATCGAAACCTCCGCCTTGCCGGCGGAGGATTTCGACGAAGCGCAGCGGGAATATCTCTTCCGGGAAGCGGAAAAACTTCCCGACGCCGCCGCGCGGGAGGTGCGGCGCGCCGAAATCATTCAACAATTCAACCTCTGGCCGTTCACCGCGCAGGTGGTGTGCGTTGCCATGCTCAATGCCGAGACCGGGCGCGGCCAGGTGTTGTTCCTGGCCGACCACTTCGAGGCGGAGGCCGACGAAGGGTCGGCGGTGAAATTTCTGCCGTGCGCCGAGGAAGGGGAACTGCTGGGCGCCTTTTGGGAGGTGGCGAAGAAATACGAATACGTCGTCACTTTCAATGGACGCGGGTTCGACGTGCCGTTTATTTATCTTCGCTCCGCCCTGTTGAACGTTCCGATCACGCGCAAGGACTGGCTGGGTTACCGCTTTCAAACCGAACCCCATTGCGACCTCGCGGAACAATTCACTTTTTACGGTGTGAGCGGACGGGAAGGCGCGGCGCGGCGGTTCAATCTCGATTTTTATTGCAAAGCGTTCGGCATCGAGTCGCCCAAAGGCCAGGGTGTCACCGGCATGGACGTAAACCGTTTGATGGCGGAGGGCCGTTATCGTGACATCGCCGAGTATTGCCTGCGCGACGTGCAGGCCACGTTACAGCTTTACAACGTCTGGAAGGAACGGTTGGCAGGAATCAAATGAGGTGCCACTACCGAAATGACTTTGAAACGAGCGTTGTCCAAACGCACAGTCGTCGTGGCGGCCCTCGTTCTGTCGGGCGCGACGATCAGCCTGCTGGTCTGGTCCCATCGCGGGCCGCGATACGAGGGCAAGCCCGCCCGCTATTGGGTCGAGCAACTGTTGCATAACGAAGCCAAAGCGCGGCTGGCCTTGCGCGCGATCGGCCCCGCTGCCGTGCCTGCCCTTACCGAAGTGGTGAACCGACGACGGAGCGGGTTCTGGACGCAGTTCGAGCGGTTGCGTCCGCGGCTGCCGGCGTATTTGGCGCGGCGATGGCCCAGTCGCGCGCGGGACCAGTTGTTGGAGGAACGCGCGATCGAGGTGCTCTACGAATTCGGTCCGGCGGCCGCGCCGGCGGTGCCGGCGCTGGTCGGCGTGGACAGCAGCCTCAACGATTCTGTCGGCTTTGGTTCCGCGGGGCTGGCTCAGGCAACCCTGGTGCAGATCGGGCCGGCTGCACTTCCCTATTTGATCAAAACGCTCGACAGCAAAACTCCAAAAATCCGCGCGAAGGCCGCATCGTATCTCGGTCACCTCGGTCCGGCAGCCGGCGCGGCTGCTCCGGCGCTGGCCATGGCATTGAACGACTCCAATCCCGCGGTGCGCAGTTCGGCGGTCATCGCCCTTGCCCAGGTCGGACCAGCGGCCAACGCCGCAATTCCGGCGCTCCAGGCGGCGCTGAAGCCGGGCGATGATTACTTCCGATTGCAGGTGATCCACGCCTTGTGGACGGTCGGTCGCGAGTCCGAATCGACGGTGCCAATCCTGATACGAATTCTGCGCGACCAAAACAACCCGAACCGGGCGGGGGCGGCGATCTTGCTGGGGGAAATGGGACCCGCGGCCAGGGCTGCGGCACGCGCGCTGACCAACGTGTTACAGGAGGAATTCAGCTATACGCGAGTGAAGGCGGAGGAGGCGCTCCGGCAAATCCGCGCTCAGCCGGCAGCGGGAGAGCGGAAACTCAATCGGAATGACGAATGACGAATGTCATTCGTCATTCAAAGGGGTCATTTCCCCGCCGCCCATTTCAGGGCGTTTTGCAGGAGGGTTTGGTAGGCCGGCAGTTCATGGGCTGCGCCATCGTGGCCGAGTGTGATACAGACGATGCGGGTTGTCGGAGATTTGACAATCCAAGCCACGGGATAGGACCTGCCGGTGGCGAGGTTGTTGCCATACGCCAGAACCAGAATCGGTTTGCCTTCCTTGTCCGGTTCGAAGTGATAGAGTTCATCGGTGATTTTGAAAGAACGAGGCAGGCCGGCCATAATCGGGTGCTGCGGGATGTTCACGTGCACCTCGAATTCTCCATACTTGTCATGGCTCCGAGCGCCGCCGCCGACCAGCGCGCGATTGTACTCCGGCCAGTCGGCCCAGTTATACCACAACGCCGGATGCACCAGCAGCAGACCCTTGCCCGCCTCCGCAAAATCAAAGATGCCTTTGCGCAGCGCCGGGTCTTTCAGCGGCTGATTGTTGCTCAGGTACAGCACGTCGAGTTCCTTGAGCGCCGGGAGAACGTCGTCGGGTTTGTCGGTGTATTTGACCGTCGCCCTGCCGTTGGCGGATAAAGTCTTCGAATCTTCCTGATTGAACCACCGGTCGAAGTCGTGAGAAGAGCCGCCACCAACGATCAACACCCGGACAGGACCGGAACCGCTGGCGGGATCGCCGTCACCACCACCGGACGCCGGAACATTCGCGGCTCGAATCCGTTGAAGCGCTTCCTGGGCTTCGGCCCTCGAGCCGATCGGCAGCTTCTCGCGCCCGGCCGTGGAAGAAGTTTGCTGCGGACTCCCGTCCGCAGTTGCGAGCTCGGCGGTAATGCCGACGAACA
>DASPXS010000378.1:0-3444 GCA_035637175.1 Haliangiales bacterium
TCCTCGTTCCATTCGTGCGTCATCAACACGCCCTGATCTTTGTACGGTTTGAGCATGAAATGGGTGGCAGTGGAAAGGACGCCTTGAATGGTCGCCAGTTTTTCGGAGACAAACGTGGCCACTTCCCGCAGGCTGGCGCCCTCCACCACCACGAGCAGATCGTATCCGCCGGACATCAGGTAGCAGGAATTCACTTCGGTATATTTGGCGATGCGTTCGGCCAGGCGGTCAAAACCGCCGCCGCGTTCGGGCGTAATTTTCACTTCGATAACCGCGCGCACCAGGTCCACGCCCAGTTTTTCTTCGTTCAAGATCGTGCGGTAGCCGAGGATCACTTTGTCGTTTTCGTAGGCCTTTATCCGGGAAGCGACCTCCGCCTCGGGCCGGTTCAACATTTTGGCGAGCTGATCCGACGTGAGCGCTGCGTTGTCGCGCAGGAGCTTGAGCAGTTGGTCCATGCCGCAAGGGTAAGCAGGAATAGCCCGGTTTGAACACGTTTTTTAATCGGGCACAGGCCCAGTCGGCAGGATCTTTTCTTTTGCGAAGGCGAGGCGTTGGAGTTCATGCTTTAGCATGTCCGCGGCCCGAAACAGCCTGAAGGCTGAACTCCAACCGATTGGCGCGTCAAACCAAAAGACCCTGGCCCAGTCGGGCGCATCTGGATACCGCCACCGCGCCGGTGGTGGATCCCCTGGCCCGACGACGGGGGAGTGGGGAGGTCGGCGCTCCGGCGGCAGTGCCATGCGCTCCACCGAACAAGGCGCCGATTTCCCGGCTTGCGCGGCGCGCAAAATCTGGCACCTCTTTTCCGTCCATGTTCCGCGTCATTTTCCATCTCGACATGGACGCGTTTTACGCGTCGGTCGAGCAGCGCGACAACCCTTCGTTGCGGGGCAAGCCGGTGATCGTCGGCAGCCCGCCGACGCAACGCGGCGTTGTCTGTGCGGCCAGCTATGAGGCGCGCAAGTTCGGCGTGCGCTCCGCGCTGCCCAGCGCCACCGCGGGCCGGCTCTGTCCCAAAGGCATTTTCGTCCGGCCGCGCATGGACCATTACCGGGAGGAATCGGGGAGGATCATGGCCCTGGTCGCGCAAACCGGCGCGCTCATCGAGCAGGTCTCGATCGACGAGGCGTATCTGGACCTTTCGGCGGTTTGTCAGCGGGAGGACGCGGACGCCAGCCTGTTCGCCGCCGTGCCGCTGGCGCGTGAGTTGAAGCGCGGGATATTTTCCGAGCGCGGACTGACGGCAAGCATCGGTGTCGCCGCCAACAAACTGCTCGCCAAACTGGCCAGCGATTTCACCAAACCCGACGGACTGACCCTGATTCCGGAGCGCGACAAGGTCCGGTTCCTTCGCCCGATGCCGGTGCGCGCGATGCACGGCGTCGGCAAGGTTACCGAACAGGCGCTCTGTCAGGCCGGAATCACGACGGTCGGCGATTTGCAGGATTATCCGGGCGATCTGCGGGCGCTGGCCGGCTCATTCGGGCCGAAGTTGAAACGGTTCGCTTTCGGCGACGACGATCGTCCGCTCGAGCAGGGCGACGAAGTGAAAAGCATCAGCAGCGAAGAAACGTTTTTGCGCGATACCGCGGACCGGACGGTGCTCCGCAGATGCCTGCGGGAACAGGCGGGGGAAATTTCCGGGAAGCTCCAACGCCGGCGGCTGGCGGCGAAGACGGTGCAGGTCAAGATTCGCTACAGCGATTTCACGACAATCACCCGGCAGATCACGGTCGAAGAGCCGGTGCGGGAAGCCGAAGAAATTTATCGTCTTGCCTGCTTTTTGCTCGCGAAGGAGAAACTGGTTTCCCGCCCGCTGCGCCTGATGGGACTGGGAGTCAGCAGCCTGGGCGAGGTTGCCGTCCGACAGTTGGCGTTGCTGTGAAGGACGCATTCGATCATAGCTTCCGGATCTCCTGCCAGAGCGGTTCCAGGTCCTCGTCGTTCAAGGCCATGAATTTGATTTTTTCCTTGCCGGCGATGCTCACGGCGCGTTCGAGCCAATGGCGCGCGTCGTCCGGTCGGCCCATCTGGCAGGCGTAACAGGCGAGGTTGTAGGGAATGGTCGGTTCCCCGGGAAATTTTTCATACGCGGGCAGCAAGGCGTTCCAGGCGGCTGGCAGTCCGCCGCTCTTCACGCGGCGCAGCGCGTAAGCCCGGTGCAGCCAGCCGGTCGAGCGTTGCGGCGCGATCGCGAGGAGTTTTTCCGCAGCAGCCAGCCCTTCCTCCCAGTTCGTCTCCTGGGTGTGAATCAGCCAGCGCACTTCCAGCACGTCGGGGTGGTCGCGCCACTGGGCGGCAACCCTCCCCAACTCGACCTTCGCCTCCTCAAGGTTGCCCAATTCCAGCCAGCCGATGGCCGCGGAGAGAAAATGGGTGTCGGGAGGACCGAGCGTTTGCATCGGTGGAATGTTATCGCTCGTGTCAAACCGGTCGCCCGGGAGTCGCATGGGGAGAGCGCGCCCTCGGGATGACCTTCCCATCGGCCCGTCGCAACGCTGGATGTGAATCAAACCGGCGCCCCGGGATGACGTCGCTGCGCCGTCCCGGTTGAGCTTCAATTCCGGCTTGGAGAGCTGCCGGGCGTCGTGTTATTAGTGGCGCGCCGCATGAACGACCACCGTCGCTCGCCGGGGGATGCGTTGCCTGGTTTCTTTGCGCATGGCAACGGGAGTCGCCGGTAACTTGTTCGCAGCGGACGAAATCAAAATCGATGAAAACCAAACCATTTGTGCTCAGGTTGGGCCTGGCTGTCGTCTGGGGGGCGGCCCTGAGTTGGGACGGGCGCGCGGCGGATTCAAAAGCAAAGCCCGTCCTGCTCTACAGCCGTTATTACAATGCCCGGGGCGAGAATCGCTACGAACCGGAGGGAACCTACAAGCAGGTCGTTCAGCGGTTGCGCGAAGATTTCGACGTGCGCGTGCACGATCGACCGCTGACGGCCGGCGCACTCGCGGACGTAAAGCTGTTGTTCATCGTCAATCCGAGCGACAAAGCCGCCGGCAACAACCCGCCGCCGCCGCATGTCACGGCGGCGGACATCACGGTGCTGACCGACTTCGTCAGGAAGGGCGGCGGCCTGATCGTCTCCGGCAACCAGGAAAACCATAACCTCGAGGTTGCGGACATGAACAAACTGCTGGCGCAATTCGGCATTCAGGCAACCAACCTTTACACCGATGCCAAGAAGCTCACCCTGCCGAAGGAGACGCCAATCATCGGCGGACTGCGCTGGGCGTATTACACCGGCAATCTGTTGCTGCTCGATCCGTCGAATGCGGCGAAACCGCGCGCGCTGGTGATGAACGATCTCGATCAAAAGCCCGAGAAAGGCGCGCGCGATCAGGCCGGTTGCCTGCTGGCCGTCGCCGAACCGGGCCAGGGGCGCGTTGTTGTCGTGACCGATTCCGGCTGGCTCGCCGACTGGGCATTCAACGAGGA
>DASPXS010000379.1:0-20542 GCA_035637175.1 Haliangiales bacterium
GTTCGAACGACTGGGTTATTTCTGCCTGGACACGCCGAACGGCCATCCCCCCTCAACCCTCAATCCCCGACCGGTCTTCAACCGCACGATTACGCTCAAGGACACCTGGGCGAAGGAAGCGCCGAAGGCGTAGCGGTTTCCTGGGTCGCAATAGCACCCGTGCGCTCTTTGCGTCCAAAAATCCGAACGTACGTTCAAAATTTACGTCATTAGCCTTGTCTTCCTCGGCCTGAACAGCTCCTCGCAGGGTGGCAAATCTCGTTGAGGAAATGAACCGCCCGGATTGAAGACAATCCCGAAGCGTGTTTTGTCCCCTACCGCGACAACACGAGCTGCCGGGGGCGAGCCGTGAAAACTTCCCGGATCACACTTGCCCGGGCGCGGCAGGCACGGCACAACCAGCACGGCGTCCGCCAAACTCCCTGGCAGCCTTCAACTACCATTGAATCCGGGCCATGCCCGGCGCGCAGACAGGAAACAGACGATCGTCTCACACCTTCCGCCAGGGGCCGCGCTTCAGACTCAAAAAAAATAAGAACGCTTCCTGCTATGGGCTATAATAATATGTTCGTTGGCTTATTTGCAGAGCACTTGGTTTATTCGTGGCAACCGATAGTAGTGGTTGAAAACGAAGTGATTCCAGGCCCATTCGACACCCGCGAATGCGCCGTGATCGCTTTCGCCAAAGGCGGAAGCTACGGGGCCGACGTCGGTACATCGCGTGGCTGGAAACAGGTCATCCTTCGAGGCAACCATGCTCATCTGGCGGCATCTGCCTCCCGGCGGCAGGCCGGCGTTGGAGACACTGTTGCTTCCACCATTCCCGTCGAAAGTTGGCGTTTGTGAGTCGTATCCCCCGCATTTTCATCCTCGTGGTCGCAGTTGCAGTGATCCAGGCGCACGCCGGCGACCAAGATGTTCTTATCCAGCACAACAACCTCCCTGCACCTGTTGAGGCGCCCCCGGGAGAAGCGTTCCTGGAGCGTTTCACGGTGGCGTTCGACCGGCAGGTGGATGAAACGTTTGCCGATCGGTTGCATCCGTTTGACGTCATGAAGTGGAGCATCGAGTTGGCTGATTACGGCCACGATCATCTCCGCGAGCGCGCTTCCAGTGAGGCCCGCGCCGCTTTCACAAAGTCAGTGGTGTACGGTATCCGTGAAGCGACCGTTGATCTGCCGATCCTGGCCTGGCTGGAGGAGCGTCAGGGGTTGCTGGCCGATTTTCTCCGGAATTCTGTGGACGCCGTTGGGGAAGAAGCGGTGGCGCCTGTTGAGGTGTCTTACCGCCCCGCGGAGCGATCATGGTGGCAGCGATTGGCCGAAAGCGACGACGTGCACTACGGCATTCGCCCATTCCGGACCAGCCCCTACGCTTTCTTGAGCTTCAGCATCAAGGACGGCGACACGTTGTTTCTGTTGACCAATATGCGTTACTATTACCGCGATTTTGCCGATCACTGTTTCGAGCTCGCGTTGTCGATGCCGCTGCCCAACGGACTTGCGGTTGATGTCGGAACCTCCTACCAGTTAGGACGACGCGTCGAACAGGAAGGTCTGGTGGTGAAGATCTTCAAGGAATTCAAGTCGGGCGGCATCCTGCACGTTGGCCTGGAAGCGCGGCAACATCCTGCGTTCTTTGCCGGGATAGCCTTTCCCTGGTAGGGCGGTCGGCCTTGCCAGACCTTTCCTTTGCGATTTTTGGCGTTCTCCCCCGCATTCCCGACAGATGGTCGAGAATCGAGAACCTGATCCAACCGGGCCAGGCCCGTCACCGGTTGCCCGCAAGATTGTCGCCCTTGCTGAAGCGGTTCGCTTCGCAAACATGAGAGCATTCGATCCTGGCCGGCAAATACTCCAGGAAACGAGAAAATCTCATGTCTCCGCGAGGCATACAGGCCAATGCCCGTTACGCCAGTTCGACTACAGAACGGCGCACCTCCCGCTCCTGGGCCTGTCCTGCGTCTGATCAATCTTGCTCGGAATTGAGACGGCAGGGTCCCTGCTGATCGCTCACTGGCAATGTGGGCGTCGCGAACAACCGGAACTTCGTCCAATTGAAGTCGTGCTCGTTCAGCTACGCCAGGCGACCGTGACCGCCAATTGGACGAAAACCAAGCAGTTCACGAACCTGTCAAGCCATGAAACAAAACAGCGATTCCAGGGCGGCAAAAGTCGTTCCGCCCGCGAAACGCGCCGGACCGAGGCTGCGCCTGGCCGGTGCCTTGATGGCACTGGGTGTCGGCGGCCTCGCCTGTCTGCATTTTGCCGGCGGCAGCCACGGCCACCCGGCTGCTCCCGACCCGCTTGCCGCAGAAAACGAGCAGAACGACAGTCCGGGCCGAAGACTGAGCGGCACACCGGACCGCGGAGCCGGGGCGGCGCCGAAGAAGAGCCATGTCAACTCGACGAAGGCGGCTTCCGTTTCAGAGCGATTGGACGCCTTTCAGGGGCGTCAGTGGGTTTCCTCGTTGATCACCCTCGATCTGAGCAGTGGTTTTATCCGTGCCGAACAAGCGGAGGCCTGGAGGCAGAGCCTGCGACAGATCATCAGTGCCGGCAGCGATGCGGTTCCCGCGATCAGGGAATTTCTCGCACGCAACCAGGACATCGATCTTTCCGCCGTGCCGGGAGGCAGCCAACTCGGCTACGCCACCGTTCGGCAGGCTCTCTTTAGCGCCTTGGCTCAGATAGGCGGGCCCGACGCCGAAGCGCTGCTGCTGGACACCTTGCACACGACGGCGGATCCTCGCGAGGTGGCCATGCTGGCCGAACACCTGGAAGAGTTGGCTCCCGGGCAGTATCGGGACAAGGCTTTGAGCGCCGCCAGGGAAACCCTGCAAATGGCCTCCAACGGTCAATTTGTCGGCCAGCGTGATGTGGGACCCCTGTTCGATCTGTTCCAGAAACTGGGTGATGGCCAGTCGGCGGATGACCTGTTGGCATTGGCGAAAAACTGGGGCTATTACACGCCCCTGACTCTGGCCCGGCTTCCGGATGGCGCGGGTATCGACGCCTTGATCAAGCTCGCCAGCGACCCCACCTCGTTCGGCCTGACTCGGTCGGATTTTGCCTACCAGGCGTTGGCAGACGCTGCCAACAATTATCCCAAGGCTGCCGAAGCGCTGCTTCTCCAGTCGCAAGAAGGCCGCATCCCGCCGTCTGCCTGGTCCGCCATCGCCGAGACACTCAGCGGAATTCAACTCCATATCACCGAGCGGGCCCGCACCGAAGAATCGACCCCCGCCGCCAGCGCCGGCAAGGTCAGATGGGTTCACATGGATTCCGGCAACCAGAATTACTACGCCGCCCTGCCGTTGTCGATGTCTCCCGAGGAGCTGAACAGACGGATTTCGCTCTTCGACCGGCTTCTGGCGCTCAACACCGACCCCTCCGTTGCATCCGAACTCCAGGAACAGCGCAAGAACCTTCAGAGCCGGTTCAACCCGACGCCAGCCAGAACGTTTTAGCGCGGGCCTCCAATACAGCGCGATTCAGCCGACAGGAAATCTGCGCTACCGCCTGAACTGCCCGGCACAAGAGTTTTTGCAAGTTGCCCTGGCAGCAGGCGCTTGCCATTCTGTTGCCATGCAAATCTTCCCGTCTCTTCAAAATCACGGCATCGCTCCGTTCGCCAGGTCGCTGCTGATTTCATCGCTCAGCCTCGCCACGGTTCACACTTCGCAAAGTGTGTCGGCGCAGAGTCCGATCGCCACGGCAGCCGGCCATTTGAAAGTGGCCAAGGATTTCAAGGCCGATCTGCTCTACACCGTGCCCAAGGACACCGAGGGTTCGTGGGTCGCGATGTGTGTTGATCCCCGGGGCCGATTGATCGTGTCGGATCAATATGGCCGGCTTTACCGCATTGTGCCGCCGCCCATCGGCAGCAGCGCGCCGATACAGCACGAGCCGATTGACCTGCCGATCGGCAGGGCGCACGGACTCCTGTACGCGTTCGACAGCCTCTACGTCATGGTCAATGAAGACGCCAACCGCGGCCTCTATCGCGTGCGCGACACCAACGGCGACGACCGTTTCGACGACGTGAAACTGCTGCGCAAACTGGAAGGCGCCGGAGAACACGGCGTGCACGCCATCCTCCTCGCGCCGGACCGCAAAGCGCTTTATGTGGTTTGCGGTGACGCCACCCGGCTGACGGATTTTGACGCGTCGCGCGTGCCCCGGGTTTGGAGTGAGGACCATCTGCTGCCGCGCATGTGGGACGGCAACAGATTCATGAAGGGCGTGCTGGGGCCCGGAGGCTGGATCGCGCGGGTTGATCCCGAGGGCAAAAACTGGGAACTGATCGCCGTCGGTTTCCGGAACGAATTCGACGCGGCGTTCAATCGTGACGGTGAACTTTTCGCCTACGACGCGGACATGGAGTGGGACCTCAACACGCCGTGGTATCGGCCGACACGTTTGAATCACGTCATCAGCGGCGCGGAATTCGGGTGGCGCAGCGGGGCGGGCAAGTGGCCGGCCTATTACCTCGACAGCTTCGGCGCGGTGCTGAACGTCGGCCCCGGCTCGCCCACGGGCGTCACGTTCGGTTACGGCGCGAAGTTTCCGGCGAAGTATCAGCAGGCCCTTTACCTGTGCGACTGGAGCTTCGGCAAGCTTTACGCCCTCCACCTGACACCGGAAGGGGCGAGTTACACCGGCCAACTCGAGGAGTTTGTGAGCGGCCAACCGCTCGCATTGACGGACATCGTCGTCAATCAAAAGGACGGCGCGATGTACTTCGCTGTGGGCGGACGCAAAACGCAGTCCGCCCTTTACCGAGTGACCTACGTGGGCCGGGAATCCACTGCCCGGGGCAAAGGCGACGACCGCTTCTCGAAAGACCGCCAACTGCGCCACAAGCTGGAGAGTTTTCACGGCCACAAGGATCCCCATGCGGTAAAGGAAGCGTGGCCGCACCTGGCCGATAAGGACCGTGCGCTGCGTTATGCCGCCCGCGTCGCCCTGGAATGGCAGGACCCTGCGGAATGGCGGGAAAAGGCGCTCGGCGAAAAAGATCCGCGGACGGCCATTGCGGCGCTGGTCGCCCTGGCGCGCGTCAGCGGCAAAGATGAGTTTCATCGCAAGCCGACGGACCCGCCGCCGGATGCCGCGTTGCAGGGGCGACTCCTCGCCGCCTTGGACCGGATCGAATGGTCGAAGCTGAGCAATGGCGACCGGCTCGATTTGATGAGGGCTTACGCGCTGGCGTTCACCCGTCTGGGGCATCCGGACGAGGCCGCGCGCCAGCGATTGGTGGCCAGGTTTGATCCCTTGTTTCCGGCGCAGACGCGTGAACTGAATGCTGAGTTGTGCCAGATGCTGGTTTATCTGGAAGCGCCCGGTGCAGCGAGCAAGCTGATCGCCGCCCTTGGCGCCGCTCCGACGCAGGAGGAACAACTGGAGTATGTCCGCGCCCTGCGCGTCCTGAAGAGCGGCTGGACATTGCCGTTGCGGGAGGAGTATTTCCGCTGGTTCCTCAAAGCCGCCAACTTCAAAGGGGGAGCCAGCCTGGCGGGCTACCTGCGCGACATGAAAAGCGACGCGCTCGACACACTGAGCAAAGAAGAGGAAACCGCGCTAACGCCCGTCCTGCAGGCCAAAGCGGAACGGAAATCGCCGCAGGAACTGCTGGCCGCCCGGCCGTTCGTCAAGGAATGGACGGTCAATGATCTCGTGTCCACCGTCGAGCGCGGACTGAAAGGCGGACGCAACTTTGACCGGGGCCGCAAGCTCTTTGGTGAAGCAGGTTGCGCCTCCTGCCATCGCTACGACAACGAGGGCGCGTCGGTCGGACCGGACCTGACCAGCGTGGCCGGGCGTTTCAGCGTCCGCGATTTGTTGGAATCGATCGTCGAACCGAGCAAGGAAATCAGCGACCAATACGGGGCCATCGTCATTCGCAAAAAAGACGGTGAAGTTGTCGCCGGCCGCGTGGGCAACTTGAACGGCGATGTGCTGATGGTCATCGAAAATATGTTTGCGCCCAACGATTTTACCAATGTAAAGCGCCAGGACATCGCCTCCCTGGAGCCTTCCAAAGTCTCCATGATGCCCGAAGGTCTGTTGAACAGTTTGAAGGAGGATGAAATACGGGATCTGGTGGCATTCCTTCTCTCGCGCGGCGATCGGCGCGCCAGCATGTTTCATTGATCGACCCGCGCAGCCCTCCGACGAAGCTCTTCGGTCCGGTGCCTTACGGTCGAAGTTTTGGCAGGAGCCGGGGAACGAAACGCTGTGCAGCGGGGAACATCGCTTTCACGGTTTGGATTCCTCTTCCACCGCCGCGCAGGCGCGGCGCAGGTATTCCTCGAACTGCCACTCGCCGCTGCCGCCGGTCTGGCGCGTCACCACCAGGTCCAGGCTTGGCACAAAAGCGATCAGTTGCCCGCCGGAACCGGGCTTCTCGCGGGCGTCGGCGGGGATGCCTTCGCCGCTGCGACCGCTTTGGGCCGAGTGCCGCGCGGGCAGTTCCCAGCCGTGCGAGAAGATTTGCGGATTGAGCTTCCAGCGCATCTCGGGCGTCTTCACGTCGTGCGTCGGTCCGGCGGTTTCTTCGACAAACCATTTCGGGATGACCTGGTTCTCTTTCCATCGTCCGCCGTGAAGCATGCAGTAGGCGATGCGGGCCAGGTCGCGCGCCGGCATGCCCATTCCATGCGAGGGATGCCGCCCGACCTTTTCCCCGCCGTCGTAATATTGAAACCACCAGTGCTCGACGCCGATGGGCTCGAACAACGCCTGGATGGCGAACCGGTCGTAAGGCATGCCGGTGACCGTCTCGCACACCAGCGCGGCGTGCGCCAGGGCGTGGGTGGAATAGCCGCAACCGGCGCCCGGATCAAAAGCCAGCCTGGCGGTCCGCTCGTCGCCGCTGTGGCCGAGGATGAATTCCCAACTGCCGTCGTTGGGTGCGCCGGTCGCTTCAGGGCAGATACCTGAGGTGTGGTTGAGCAGTTGTTTGACCGTGATGCTCGCCTTGCGCGGATCGCTCAGCGGTTGGGCCCACGGAATGAAGTCAAAGGCAGGATCGTCAAACTTCATTTTCTTCGGCGTTCGGCCCTGTTGACTCTGCTCCGAAGCAATGGCCAGGACGGTGGCGCAGATGGCCTTGGAAACGGAGGCAACCCTGCGGGCATCGTTCTTCGCGCTGTTTCCGCGCTCGACCTCGAGCACGATGTAGCCGTGGCGAATCACGTCGGCGGCAAAATCGCGTTTGTCCGAATCGAGCAGCCACTGCCGGAGCGCGTCCAGTTTGGCTGGAGCCATTCCGGCCAGGCGCCGGATGTCCTGCGGACCATCGAGCGTTCGCCAGCCGCCCTGCGATTCCGGCGGCGGAAAATAGTCGGACGTTTCAGCCGCGGCAATGCTGACCGTCGTGAGCGCCAGGGCGAGCGAGACGGGGAGAAGGACCTGGCCGGGCTCGAACATGTTCGTAGGAAAACCCGGTTCAGCACTGGTGACAAGGCGAACCGATGGATCGAACCCGCTCGATTTTTACAAAGTTTTAACGGATGTGGGCTCCCTTTTGATTACCGCCCGGCGCGATGGGGCGGCAAGGTGCTGCCATGAATGAACGCAATCGGGTTCAGACTATCACGTTCGTCGGATGGCTCGAGTCCGCCGCGCCGCTGCAAAGCGGTTTGATGGGAAAAGTGCTCTCCGGTGATCGGAGGTTGCTGGCGCCTCTGCTCTCTTGCGCCCGGCAGGAAGACCGTTATGAGTGACCTGATCTTCGTCAGCGTTGCCGTCGCGTTCTTCATCGCCTGCGCTCTTTACGTCCGCTTCTGCGAAAAACTTTAGGAACACCTGTGGAATCCATCATCGTGGGCCTCGTTGCCCTGTTGCTGTTCATCTATCTTTTTGTGGCCATGATCCGGCCCGAAAAATTTTAGGGAAGCGCTATGCAAACTTCCGGATGGCTTCAGCTCGCTTTTTATGTTGTCGCGCTGGCGGCGATCACCAAGCCAATGGGGCTTTATCTCATGCAAGTGCTCGAGGCCGATGGCAAAACGTCGTTCAACCCGGTGCTCCGACCCTTGGAGCGATTCACCTATCGCTTGATGGGCGTGAGGGCGGACAAGGAGCACGATTGGAAGCAATACACGTTTGCCATGCTGCTCCTCAGTCTGGTGAGTCTCTTATTCACCTACGCGATTTTGAGGTTGCAGCGCCTGCTGCCGCTCAATCCTCAGAGACTGGGTCCTGTCAGTCCCGATCTTGCGTTCAACACCTCAGCCAGTTTCACCAGCAACACCAATTGGCAAAACTACGGCGGCGAATCAACGATGTCGTATCTCTCCCAGATGGTGGGACTGGTCATCCACAACTTCGCCTCCGCTGCCGTTGGGATCGCGCTCGCGGCGGCGCTCGTGCGCGGTATCGCCCGGCATTCGGCCAAAACCATCGGCAACTTTTGGGTCGATCTGGTGCGTGTGACGTACTACTTGCTGCTGCCCGTCTGCCTCGTGTTTGCGGTTTTCCTCGTGTCGCAGGGCATGATTCAAAACTTCAAGCCATACACCAGGGCCAGGCTCCTTGAGCCGTACAAGGTTTCGGTGGAGAAGAAGAATGACAAAGGCGAAACGATCAAAGGCCCGGATGGCAAACCGGTGATGGAGGAACAAACCGTTGAGGAACAAACGATCGTTCAAGGGCCAATGGCTTCGCAGGTCGCCATCAAGATGCTCGGCACGAACGGCGGCGGCTATGTCAACGCGAACGCCGCGCATCCGTTCGAGAATCCGACTCCGCTTTCGAATTTCATTCAGATGCTCTCCATTTTTTCCATCGGCAGCGGACTGACTTACTATCTGGGGCGCATGGTGAAAAATCAGAAACACGGCTGGGCCGTATGGGCGGCGATGATGATTTTGTTTCTGGGCGGCGTGTTGCTTTGCTGGTGGGCGGAAGCGCGTGGAAACCCGATTCATCAACAACTCGGCGTCGCGATTGCCGACGGAAACATGGAAGGCAAAGAAGTCCGCTTCGGCATCTTCAACTCGGCCTTGTTCGCCACCATTACGACCGACGCCTCTTGCGGCGCGGTCAATTCAATGCACGATTCGTTCACGGCGCTCGGCGGCTTCGTCCCGCTTTTCAATATTCAACTGGGCGAAATCATTTTTGGCGGCGTCGGCGCCGGACTTTATGGGATGCTGGTATTCGTAGTCCTGGCGGTGTTCATCGCGGGGCTCATGGTCGGCCGCACCCCCGAATATCTCGGCAAGAAGATCGAGGCGTACGACGTAAAAATGGCCATGCTCTCGCTGCTGATTCTCGCGATCTCCATCCTGGGTTTTTCCGCCTGGGCGTCGGTCAGCAATTGGGGATTGGCGGGATTGAACAACACCGGCCCGCACGGCCTGAGCGAAATGCTCTACGCTTACAGTTCGGGCACGGGTAATAACGGCAGCGCCTTCGCGGGCCTGACCGGTAACACACCTTGGTATAACACGACACTCGGCCTCGCTATGCTCATCGGTCGCTTTCTGATGATCGTTCCGATCATGGCCCTGGCCGGCTCACTCGTGCAGAAGAAGGTCGCGCCAGCAAGCGCGGGGACGTTCCCGGTCTCGGGCGGCACGTTTGTCGTGTTGCTGCTCGGCACAATCCTGTTGGTAGGGGCGCTCAATTTCCTCCCCGCCCTCACGCTCGGCCCGATTGTCGAACACTTTCTGACCTTGCAGGGTAAACTTTTTTGACCCGACAGGTGTATGAACTGCAATGCTTCCCCCCTCACCCTGACCCTCTCCCCCTCGACGGGGGAGAGGGAACAGCGAGCGCAGATCGCATCTTGTTCCAACGCCCATTCGGCAAATCCCGCGCTCAGTTCTGTCGCGAGAGCGGATATGATTCTCCCTCTCCCCGGGGGTGAGGGCGAGCGTTTTACAAAACCATTTTGTTCCTCAACCGACGCGTCGAAATTATGACCCAGAAACCTCCTTCACTTTTTGACTGGAATATCGTCGGGCCGGCCATCGCAGACTCGTTCAGGAAGCTCGATCCGCGTCTGATGGTCAAGAACCCGGTCATGTTCGTGACCCAGGTAGGCGCGCTGCTGACCACCGTGGGCATCTTCACTTCCCCGACCGAGCGCGGCTTCATCGCGCAACTTGCGATTTGGCTCTGGTTCGCCGTTCTGTTTGCCAATTTTGCCGAAGCTGTGGCGGAAGGCCGCGGCAAGGCGCAAGCCGATGCCCTGCGGAAGACGCGCAAAGACACCATCGCGCGGCGTCTGCGCAACGGGCGCGAAGAGCGGGTGCCCGCGCCGGAATTGCAGAAGGGCGACCTCGTGGTGTGTGAGGCTGTTGACGTGATTCCGGCGGACGGCGAAGTCATCGAAGGCATCGCCAGTGTGGACGAAGCGGCCATCACGGGCGAATCGGCGCCGGTCATCCGCGAGAGCGGCGGCGACCGCAGCGCCGTCACCGGCGGCACGCGGGTCATCAGCGACCGCATCGTCATTCGCGTCACGATGGAAAAGGGCCACGGTTTTCTCGACCGGATGATTGCGATGGTGGAAGGCGCCCGACGCCAAAAGACGCCGAACGAAATCGCGCTCACGATTCTGCTGGCGGCGTTGACGTTTATATTTCTGCTGGTGTGCGTGACCTTGAAACCGTTGGGCATTTACTCCGCGACTGTCTTTTCCGTGCCGGTGTTGATTGCGCTGCTGGTGTGTCTGATTCCCACGACGATTGGCGGCCTCCTGAGCGCAATCGGCATCAGCGGCATCGACCGGCTCATCCGCCGCAATGTCATGGCGACCAGCGGTCGTGCCGTGGAAGCCGCCGGCGACGTGGATGTGCTCCTGCTCGACAAGACGGGCACCATCACGCTGGGCAACCGCATGGCCACCGCGTTCATTCCCGCGCCGAATGTCAAGGCCGAGCGGTTGGCCGACGCCGCGCAACTCGCTTCGCTGGCCGACGAAACACCCGAAGGCCGTTCGATTGTCGTGTTGGCCAAGGAACAATTTCGATTGCGCGGCCGGGAAGTGGCCCAGGCGCACACGCAGTTCATTCCATTCACCGCGCAGACGCGCATGAGCGGCGTGGACTTTCCTGACGGGAGAGCTTCCGACTCAGGCGGATTGGGGAGCGCGCCGGCCTCGGGCGCAGACGGCGGCGCCCTCGCCGCCGGCATCAAGCGCGCGGCGGACAGTTCAACCAGAGCGCCAAACCCGGCACGCGAGGGCGCGCGTGCGCCCCGGGGCATCCGTTCGATTCGCAAAGGGGCAGTGGACACGATGCGCCTTCACATTGACAAGGCGGGCGGAACGTTTCCTCCGGCAATTGACCAGACGGTGGAAGAGATTTCGCGCTGCGGCGGCACGCCGCTGGTGGTGGCGGAAAACCGGGAAGTGCTCGGCGTGGTGCAACTCAAGGATGTGGTCAAAGGAGGCATCAAAGAACGGTTCGCGCAACTCCGCAAAATGGGCATCCGCACCGTGATGATCACCGGCGACAATCCCCTGACCGCGGCCGCCATCGCCGCCGAAGCAGGCGTGGACGATTTCATGGCCCAGGCCACGCCGGAGGCGAAGCTTAAACGCATCCGTGAAGAGCAAGCGCACGGCCATCTTGTGGCCATGACCGGCGACGGCACCAACGACGCCCCCGCGCTCGCGCAAGCGGACGTCGGCGTCGCAATGAACACCGGCACGCAAGCCGCCCGCGAGGCGGGTAACATGGTGGACCTCGACAGCAACCCGACGAAACTGATCGACATCGTGGAGATCGGAAAGCAGATGCTCATCACGCGCGGCGCGCTGACGACATTCAGCATTGCCAACGACGTCGCGAAATATTTCGCCATCATTCCGGCCATGTTGATGGCGACATTCCCCGCCATCGCACCGCTGAACATCATGCGATTGCACCGTCCGACCAGCGCGATCCTCAGCGCGGTGATTTTCAACGCGCTCATCATTATCGCGCTCATTCCGCTGGCGTTGCGCGGCGTCAAATACACGCCCATCGGCGCGCTCGCGACGTTGCAGCGCAACCTGCTCATCTACGGCGTCGGCGGCGTTATCATTCCGTTTATTGGAATCAAACTCATCGATGTCATCATTACCACTCTGCATTTGGCCTGACAAATTTCCGTGCCGATGAAATCAATGCTTCCTTTCCCCTCACCCCGGCCCTCTCCCTTGGGGAGAGGGAGAATCGTTTCCAGTCTCTTGAGATGTGGAGATGCTGAATTTGCCGGACGGCCTTTGGAAAAGTCCGTGAGCGTCGGCTGGTGTTCCCTCTCCCTGAGGGAGAGGGTCAGGGTGAGGGGGAAGAGCGCGGAATAATCTCAACTGCTGCTTGTATGAAAGAATTATTTTCTGAAATCCGTGGCGCGGTGATGTCCACACTGATTCTCGCCGCCGTCTGTTGTGGAATTTATCCGCTGATTGTGTTTGGCATCGCGCAAGCCGCGTTTCAGGACAAAGCCAACGGTAGCTTGATCGTGGAGAAAGACGGCACGGTGCGCGGCTCGAAACTGCTCGGCCAGCAGTTCGCCGGTCAAAAGTATTTTCACCCGCGGCCTTCGGCGGCGGGCAACGGCTACGATGCAGCAAATTCCGGCGGCAGCAAACTCGGCCCGACTTCGCAAAAGCTGAACGATGCAATCAAGGGACGCATCGAAGCGTATCGCAAAGAAAACGGGTTGAAGGAGACGGACCCGGTCCCCGCCGATGCGGTCACGGCTTCGGGAAGCGGACTGGACCCCCACATCAGCCCGCGCAACGCCGAACTGCAGACGCCACGCGTCGCCCGGACGCGCGGATTGGGCCAGCAACACGTCCGTGAAATAGTCAATAGATTCACTGACAAGCCCGATTTGGGCTTCCTCGGTGATCCGGGTGTAAACGTGTTGCTGTTGAATCGCGCCCTGGACGAGCTGCAAGAGAGGTGAAAGGGTGAATCGGCACGAATCATCCCACGTTTTCAAGGTGAATGTTGCGTTCGATTCGATAAAGTCGCCGCATGTCCGAAGACGGCCGACCCAACGCTGATGCGCTGCTGAGTTCCCTGCAGCGCGAGGAAGCGGCGAAAAATCGCGGCCGGCTGAAAGTCTTTCTCGGCATGTGTCCCGGCGTGGGCAAAACCTATTCCATGCTGGAAGCCGCGCGGCGCGAACAGGCTGCCGGTCGCGACGTTGTCATCGGCTACGTCGAGACGCATGGGCGCAAGGAGACCGACGCCCTGGCGCAAGGGTTGCCGGCAGTCCCGCGCGGGTCCATCGATTATCGTGGGGTCACGCTCACGGAAATGGACCTGGACGCCGCGCTGGCGCGCAGACCGCAACTCGCGCTTGTTGATGAACTCGCCCACACCAATGCCCCGGGTTCGCGTCATCCCAAGCGCTACCAGGACGTGCAGGAACTTCTCGACGCCGGCATCGACGTCTTCACCACGCTCAACGTCCAGCACGTCGAGAGCCGCGCGGAAATCGTGCGCGAAGTCACGGGCACGACCGTCAGGGACACCGTGCCTGATTCCGTTCTCGACCGGGCCGAGATTGAACTGGTGGACCTCCCGCCCGGCGAACTTCTCACGCGGCTGGCCGAGGGAAAAGTTTACGTGCCGGACCGCGCGCAAGCCGCTGCCGCCAACTTCTTCCGCGAAGGCAACCTCATCGCCCTGCGCGAACTGGCGCTGCGGCTGGCGGCCGAGCACGTCGGTCAGGATGTCCGCGACTATCTCCAGACCCGTCACATCGCCGGTCCGTGGAAGACGGGCCAGCGCCTGCTCGTCGCCATCAGCCCGAGTCCCCTGTCGGAATCCATGGCCCGCTGGACCCGACGCCTGGCGGACAATCTCCAGGCACCGTGGCTGGCCGTCCATGTGGACACCGGACGGCCCCTCTCAGACGAGGAACAATCCCGCCTCCAGAAGAACCTGACCCTCGCGCGTGACCTTGGCGCAGAGGTCATCACGACGACAGACCAGGATATCGTAACCGCCCTGTTGCGGGTCGCCCGACAACATAATGTGACTCAGATTGTGGCCGGAAAGCCGTCCGGGTGGCGGTGGCTCGATTGGTTTCGCGGCGGCTCGTTGCTCAACCGATTGATCCGCGAGAGCGGCAACATTGACGTGCTGTGCGTTCGCGCCGAAGCCCACGAGACTGCTGCTCCGCAACCCGGCTTACGCCAGTTCGTCACCTCCGGCGCGCGCCAGTACCTCAGCGCGCTGTTGGTGGTCGCGGCCACCACCGGCTTGAACCTGATGCTCAGCAATTGGACCGGTTACTACGTCATTTCACTGGTCTATCTGCTTGTCGTGGTTGTCCTGGGGTTGTTCGTCGGACGCGGCCCCACCCTCCTGGCGGCTGCGCTCAGCGCGTTGCTCTGGAATTTTCTGTTTGTGCCGCCCCTCTACACATTCTCCATCGCCAACCTCCATGATGCGCTGATGTTCGGCGCGTTGTTCGTGGTCGCCCTCGCGATGGGGCAGCTCACGACGCGGTTGCGCGCCCAGCAGGAGGCGGAGCGCGAGCGGGAGGCGCGCGCGACCGCGCTTTACTTGCTCACCCGTGAATTGGCCGAGGGAAAGGATTTTGCGGAACTGCTCGGCGTCGTCATCCAACAACTGGGCGCAGTGTTCCAGGCCGAAGTTGCCGTGTTGCTCCCCGATCCGGAAGGTCAGCAGGAACTCGTCCCTTATCCGTTTGGCACGCTCAACGTGTCCGAGAAGGAGGCAAGCGTCGCGGCCTGGGCGTTTCGGAACCGTAAACCCGCGGGAAAGGACACCGACACGCTGCCTTTGACCGACGCGGTCTATCTGCCGTTGGTGACGCCGGCCGGTTGCGTCGGCGTCGTCGGCTTGAGGCCCCGGGCGGGGCGCCGGTGGTCGCTCCAACAGCGCAATCTGCTGGACAACTTCATCCGCCAGATCGCCCTCGTGCTGGACCGCCAGCGCCTCAGCGACGCCGACCAGAACGCCAAACTCCTGGCCGAGTCGGAGCGCCTGGGCAAAACGTTGCTCGACTCGATTTCGCACGAGCTCCGCACACCGATCGCCGCCATCACCAGCGCGGCCAGCGGGCTGAGCGAGGCCCCCGCCGATGGCGACTCCGCCTACCGCCGGGCGCTCATCGCGGAAATCCACGAAGCCGGCCGGCGCCTCAATCGGCTGGTCGGCAATCTGCTCGACATGACGCGCCTGGAATCGGGCCACCTCAAGCCGCGCCTGGAATGGTGCGACATGGCCGACCTGCTCAGCGTGGCGCTGCGACGGCTGGAGAAGGAACTGGCCGGGCATCCCGTCACCATCGCAATTTCGCCCGGCCTGCCACTCGTGCAAATGGATTTCGTGTTGATGGAGCAAGCCCTGGTGAACCTGCTCCTGAACGCCGCGCTGCACACGCCACCGCAAACGCGAGTGCACTTGAGCGCGACGGTGGACGGCAAGGACGCCATACTCACCGTTGCCGACGCCGGTCCCGGGATCGCGGCCGAAGCCTTGCCGCACATTTTCGACAAGTTTTATCGCGCGCCGAACGCGCTGGCGGGCGGCAGCGGGCTCGGTTTGTCCATCGTCAAAGGCATCGTCGAAGCCCACGGCGGGCGCGTGGCCGCGCGGAACCGCCCGGCGGGCGGCGCGGAGTTTATCATTCGTCTGCCACTCGGCGAAGCGCCTGCCCCGCCGAAGGAACCCAAGGAATGAACGAACCTGCCGACAATCCGGTCACCGTGCTCGTCATCGATGACGAGGTCCAAATCCGCCGTCTGCTTCGGCTGACGCTGGAAGCTCGCGGCTACCGCGTCTTCGAGGCAACGACCGGGCAGGAAGGTCTGCTCGAGGCGGCCCAACACCGTCCAGACATCGTGTTGCTTGACCTGGGGTTGCCCGACCTCGACGGCGTGTCGGTGCTCAAACGTCTGCGCGAATGGAGCCACGTTCCGGTCGTGGTGCTGTCGGTGCGCGACCGCGAGGACGATAAAATTGCGGCGCTGGACAACGGCGCAGACGATTATGTCGCCAAACCCTTCAGCACGGGCGAACTGTTGGCCCGCCTGCGTGTGGCCCAGCGCCACGCGCGGCCGGCGAGCGACACGGCCCTCTTTCGTTCCGGCCACCTGGAAGTGGATTTGACCGCGCGGGTCGTCACCGTCAAGGGCAAGGAAGTGAAACTCAGCGCCACGGAATACTCATTGCTCCGCCTTTTTGTGCGGCACGCCGGAAAGGTTCTGACCCATCGGCAGATCCTCCGCGAAGTGTGGGGACCCAACCACGTGAATCACACCCACTACCTCCGTGTTTACCTGGCGCATCTGCGCGAAAAACTGGAAGCGAATCCCGCCCGGCCCGACCTGTTTATCACGGAGCCTGGAGTGGGCTATCGCCTGGTCGAAAAGGAATAACGCCGCGCGCGATTCCGCCTCGCCCCGGGGCCGCGGCGAGTCCGAATGTTCCCGAAATGCATTGACTTTCCCGCGAAGCGACTTTGACCATCGAGGCCTATGGCCAGCAAAGATCCGCGCATCGACGCCTACATTGCCCGGTCGGCGGCATTCGCCCAACCCATCCTGAAACACATTCGCAAACTGGTTCATGCCGCCTTCCCGGCGGTGGAGGAAACTATGAAGTGGAGCATCCCCCATTTCGTGCACAAAGGGATTCTGTGCAACATGGCCGCCTTCAAACATCATTGCGCGTTCGGGTTCTGGAAAGGCGCTTTGATTGTCGGTACGCACGTCGGTAACATTCAAGACGAGGCGATGGGACAATTCGGCCGGATCACCGCCATCACGGATTTGCCGGCTGACCAAGTTCTTATCGGCTACATCAAAAAGGCCGTCCACCTCAAAGACACCGGGGTAAAGGTGCCGGACCGGACCAAACCGAAAGCGAAGAAAGAACTCGATGTTCCGGATGATTTGAGGGCGGCCCTGAAGAAAAACAAGAAGGCGTTGGCGATCTTCGAGGATTTCAGTTACAGCCACAAGAAGGAGTACGTGGAATGGATCACCGAAGCCAAACGCGCCGAGACCCGCACTCAACGATTGGAAACGGCGATCGAATGGATGGCAGAAGGAAAGCCAAGGAATTGGAAGTATGTGAAATGTTGAGCTCGAACCTTGGTTTGTTATCGTTTAACCGGAAACCATGAAATTCACCCGTCGCAGTTTCCTGGCTGCCGGCGCCAGTGCGGTCCCGTTGTTGACCGGCTCCGCTTTCGGACAAAACAAAAGCGCCGAAGTTCCGGACGAAGCCCTCGAAAAGACCGCTGCCAGGCCCGTCCTCGACCTGAAAGGCCTCAGGAACCCCGTCATCATCGAGTCCATCCAACTGCTCAGAAAGGGGCGCGACTATTTCGTGCGCGTCCGCTCGCAAGACGGGGCGGAAGGCGTTTCGGTGGACAATGGGCGGGCCGATGTGATTCATCCGATTCTGCATCAGTTGGTCATTCCCTATTTCATCGGCAAAGATGCGCGGGACCTGGAAGAACATCTCTTCGGCGTGTACCGATACAAGGACAACTACAAGTTGCAGGGGTTGGCCCTCTGGTGCCCGGTGGCGCTGGTGGAATTCGCTGTTCTCGACCTGCTGGGCCGCCTCACTGGCAAATCCCTGGGCGAGTTGCTCGGGAACATCGTCCGCACACGCGTGCCGTTTTACATCGCCAGCGGTCGGCGGGACACCACCCCGGAGCAGGAGGTCGATTACCTGAAGCACCTGATCGAGGAAAGCGGCGCCAAAGCGGTCAAATACCGCGTGGGCGGACGCATGAACCGGAACAGGGACGCTCTGCCCGGACGTACCGAAAAACTCATTCCGCTCTCCCGAAAGGCGTTGGGCGACAAGATCGCCATCCACGCCGACTCGAACAGTTCTTACGACCCGCCGCAGGCCATTCAGGTCGGCCGCATGTTGGAGGACATCAACGCGGTCTTTTTCGAAGAACCGTGTCCTTTCGACAATCTGGAAGCGACCAAAAAGGTCGCCGACGCCCTGACGATTCCGGTGGCGCTGGGCGAGCAGGAATACAGCGCATGGCGTTTTCAGTGGACCATCCGCAACCGCGTCGCCGACATCATTCAGCCGGACCTTTTCTATTACGGCGGCCTGATTCGGTCGATCCGGGTCGCCCGCATGGCTGACTTGCGGGAGATGCCAACCACCGCGCATATCTCCGGCGGATTCGGGTTTGTCTATATGCTCCACTTTGCTTCCTGCGTTCCGAAGATCGGTCCCTGGCAGGAATACAAAGAAGGTGTGAAAACATACGGCGACTGGTTCAACCCCCCGCTGCGCATCATTGACGGGGCCATCACCGTGCCCACGGGACCAGGCGCGGGCGTCGCCGATCCGAAAGAACTTCTGAAAGGCACGGAGACGATTTCGGCGTAGTTGTTTTTGGGAATGTCGCGCGGCCCATGTTGACTTTTTTCAGGCGGACAGGAGGCGGATTGCCACATCTGGAAAGCCCCCTTTCGTTTTGTCGCATTCATTGGAACGATGAACCTGCGAGCAACCCCCTCACCCCATCCCTCTCCCCCTTCGAGGGGGAGAGGGTGCCCGACTTGTCCGCCGTAGGCTTGGCGAAGGCGGAAGGGCGGGAGAGGGGGAGCTTCATGGAAAGCCCTCACGACTTTTTCGTCGCGCATTGGGACCACGAACCCGATTGGACAATTTCATGTCGCATATGCAACACGAAGCTGTCCGAGCGCTTTGTACGGTTCTTGGGTAGGGTGATTAAGTACAGGACCCTGAGCCTCGCGGCGGCGCTGCTCGTTCTGGCCGGCGCCATTTCCGCGTTTGCCGCCCAAAACTTCTATGTCACGCCCAGCGGCGCGGACACCAGTCCCGGTACGGCGGCGCAGCCGCTTCGCGAGATTCGCGCGGCACTCGAGTTGGTCGCGCCCGGCGACTCGATCCTGGTCGCCGACGGCACTTACCTCGGGTTCGACGTGGATTCCAGGACCGGCACGGCCAGCGCGCCCATCACCGTTCGCTCCGTCGGCACGAACGCCGTGGTTGTGAAAACCACCGACCGCGGCGACAACCGCGATACGATTCACATCATCGACTCGGCGTTTGTGATCATTGACGGACTGCGTTCATTTGATGCCAATCGGGCGGCCCTGCGTGTCGAGGGCGGAACCCATATCACGGTGCGAAACTGCGTCTTGGGCAACAACGCGACCTGGGGTTTGTTCACCGACTTTTCCGACGATCTCCTGATTGAAAACAATGAATGTTACGCCAGCGCCGCCCAACACGGCATCTACGTGTCGAACAGCGGGGATCGCCCGACGCTGCGCGGCAATCGTTGCCACGACAATTTCGGCAGCGGCATCCAGTTGAACGCGGACGTGAACATCCAACCCGGCGACGGCATCATCACGGGCGCGTTGATCGAGAACAACGTTCTCTACAATAATGGCGCAGGCGGTGGCGGGGCGGTGAACCTGGACGGCGTGCAGGATTCGGTCATCCGGAACAATCTTCTCTTCAACAACCATGCCTCGGGCATCATCCTGTTTCAGATCGATGGCGCCGAAGGACCGCGCGGCAATCAGGTTTATCATAACACCATTGATATGGCCGCCGACGGCCGATGGGATTTGAACTTCCTCCAGACCACCGGTACCAACGTCGCCCGCAACAACATCCTGCTCACCCGCCACTCTTTCCGCGGCGGCCTGCGCTTCGGCGACGCAAACGACGTCGCCAACACGGACAGCGATTACAATGTTGTGACGCGAATCACCCCGGATGATAACGCGATTCTCACGCTCGCGGAATGGCAGGCGCAAGGGCGCGAGTTGCACTCGATCACCGGCACGCTGACAAACCTGTTCGTGGACACAACCGTGGGGAACTATCACTTGCTCACCAACGCGTCCGCAGTGGACGTCGCGCAACCATTACCGACCGTCACCGCCGATCTGGAAGGCAACTTGCGCCCTTCCGGCGGCGCGCCGGACATGGGTTGTTATGAACTCTCTCCCTTCGCTTTGAAAATCTCCGCGTTCAACGGCGGCCAACCTCTGCTGCGGATGAGTGGCGGCGCCGGACGAACTTACCGGCTGGATTCCTCTTCCGCACTGACCAATTGGGTCGTAGCGACCACCTTGATCCAAAGCAATCGCCCCTTGGAATACCTGGAGGCCAATCCGTTGCCCGGCCGGCGGTTCTATCGCGCGAGTTTTGCGCCCTAATGTAGCGTCACAAAAATGCGTTTCCAATCAGAGTGTCTGAACCGCCCCCTCACCCGTCCTTCGGACACCCTCTCCCCATCGGATGGGGAGAGGGACGGGGTGAGGGGCATTCTGTTTCGCCTTTAGTCGCATTATTGTAAACAAGCGTCAGGGACACCACACTAGAGGGTCATCCATCCGGCTTGACGGGCACGGGGTTATTTGGAATGTAAACAGCCGAACGCCGGTTAAATTTCCATATGCCGATTTACGAATTTGCCTGCCCGAAATGCCGAAGGATTTTCAACTTCCTTTCCAAACGGATGAATCCCGATCGGTTGCCGGCCTGTCCCCAATGCGGCAACAAGAAAATGATCAAACAAATGAGCCG
>DASPXS010000380.1:0-7373 GCA_035637175.1 Haliangiales bacterium
CCTCACCACTCCCGTGCCGGCTCGAAATCGTCCGCCACATGGAGCTGGTCGATTTTGAAGCGGTAGATCGACTTCACCATGGCCGCAGAGGAGGAGCGCTCGAACCATCGCGCTGAGCACCACGGATACTGGTTCGCCAGCGGCACAAGCCCATGTTTCACCGTGTTTTGGTGAACGTAATTCAAGCGCGCCAAGTAGGACTTTTGGTAAGTGAGCCGCGTCTCGCGGAAGTTGAACCAGACCTGCCGACTGGGCGTGCGGTCGAGTTTGTTGAGCCGCTGGGCGGTTTTGACGTGAAGCACGCTGAGCATATCGGAAAGGTTGGAGGCATCAGACGCGCCGGGAGGCGAATGTGCGACGAAGTGGTAATGATTCGAGAACACAGCCCAGGCTTCGAACAGCCAGCCGTAATCGCGCGCTACCGTCAGCAAGCCACGATGCAACACCCGCAGGCGGTCGGCGCCACGGAAGTGATGGGCCTTCAGATACGTGCTTGCCGTGACGAAGTAGGTGCCACGCACCGACAGTTGATGGGTGGGCGCATGTGGCCAGGGTGTGCGAGGCTCTGGCATGGGGCGAGCGTGGTGAAAGTGCCCGACCTTGTCCAGTCAACATGAAAGCGGCAGAGGACTGCCGCACTCCAAGACGCTTCGCGTTCCTCGGACGCCCACGGCAATGCGCCAGCTTTTGGACTGCGCCAGCCCTCTGGCCCTTTTGCTTTGAGGATCAGATCTCGTTCCAGCTCATCACGACGTACGCTCCCGCGCTGCCCAGGCTTTCGTCGAAGTGGACGGACGCGCCGCCGCTGAGGATGACCGTGTTGGCGCTCAATGTGCCCGTGGCGCCGGCCGAACCGCTTAAAGTGAACGCGGCATAAGGGGCGTAAACCGTGCCGATAAACGCCGCGCTGCCGCTGTAAGTCCACTGGATGCCGGTGGTGGTGCTCGTGCTGTAAACGGAAAGGTTATGGGCCGGGCTCTCTCCGTTGACCGTTCCGCTCCCGTTGACGACTCCGCTGCCCGAGATAGTAAGCTTCCCGCCTACGTAGAGTTCCAAGGACGCTCCGGGAGCCAGGTAAACGTACCCGCTGCCGCTGGTGGTGAAATCACCGGTCACGTACAGCTTGACGTTTCCTCCAGTTACCGCCAGCGACTGACCGCCGGAGATGGTAAGCTTGTTGTCCAGGTAATAGTTTTGATTCAAGGCACCATTGACGACGTAAGTGTAGTTGGTGCCGCCAACTAATCCGCCGGTGTTGAGGGGAGAAAGTCCGCTCGAGTAACCCGCCGACACAGCATCGAATTGTACCGCCGCGTCGCTGGCCGAGTGTCCCGCTTCAACTCCCGTGTTACCCGCCGCGATCCAGGCAGCGTCTCCCACTGCGCCGCTGGTGTAGGTCACCGTCCCGCCAGAGCCGGTCTTCACCGTACCGTAAATGTCGGTCTGGTCGAGGTGAATGGCCTCGCCACTCGCCAGGTTGCTTAACACCATGCCCTTGTCATGGCGCACACTCGTGCTGTACAGGCCGTTGGTGGTGGTGGAGGGATCAAAACTATCAACGTAACTGCTGCCGCTGAATGAGATCTTGCCTTTGGCGGTGATCCCTCCGGAACCGAGAGACTGTCTTTTGGTCCCGACTCTCACTTTGCGCGTGACATAGACCGTCGATCCCAGCGGCGTCGGCACATAACCCCGGGAGATAATCACCGGCGGATCCACCGCCTCGATGGACACGTCGTAGTAGCTGTTGTCGCTGAACATGCGTGTTTTATGATAAAGGCGGTCCGTTGCGTCCAGATTCCAGCGGTTCTGAGCAAAGCCGTTGACGTCAATCCCGTTGTAATTGATGTGGGTAAGGGCTTCCTCGATGCCGGCCTCCAAAACCGGAATCGCATTGTTCCACGACTGCGATCGCGCGACGTTCGAACTCACGTTGGTGGCGAGCACCAGGTAACTGGCCAGCGCCAGGCCGATGACAATGACCGCGAGCAAGGTCACCGCCAAGACGCTACCCCGGGGTTGGTGATTGATTTTGATTTCCATAGAGTTGTGCGGATTGATGACTATTTTTTTCGAATAATGATTTCGGCCGACTGCACGCTTTCGGTATTGACGGCCTGCTGACGAATGCTTCGCGAGCACACCCAGGTGATTTGCACCACCTTGCACTCGCTGTACTGCGTCGGGTCGGTGATGAGAATCGGGCTGTCGGTCTCGCTGGCAGGCCGCTTAAACAGGGTGAAGATCAGCGAGTCGCACTGGGTCAGGAGCACTCCTGACTGGACGCCGCTGACTCGCGACACCGTTTTCTGGACCGGATTATTACTGTAAGTCACGGTGCTGGTCACGCCGTTCACGTCGGTAATGGTAAAGGTCAGTCGGTTGGTCGCATAGCCCGTCACCTCGTTTGCCTGCCGGATTTCCTGCGACATCGTGTCCAGCGCAATGCGACTCCGGATATCCAGATCGGAATAATTGTTCAATGCCAGGAAACTGCGCGCGCTGAAGAGCGTGAGACCGGCCACGACCGCCAGCACGATCGTGCCGACGGCGGTCGCGATCAGGATTTCGACCAGTGTCATCGCCCGGCAGCGGGCTGTTTTAATGGCCGTAGAAGATGTAATTGTGCAGACCATATCGCGATACCAGGGTCGTCATCTCGCGTTGTCGTTGAACGCCGCCCGAGCTCCAGGTGAGTCGAAAGGTGACCAGCTTCAAATCGTTGCCGTAATTCTCGGCGGTCAGCGGGGAGTCGGTGATAATCCTCGTGCCCGAGTAGATCACTCCCTGATTGGTTGTGCTGCCGACGGGATAGAAGGTGTTGGTAAAATAGTACGGGGTGGGTAACGCGTTGATGGCAGTCCAGTCAAACAGCCGGATCGTTTCCATCTTTTCCTGCAGAATTTGTGTCGCCCGGAGGTTTTCCCGCGATAATTGGATGACGCCGAAGCTCTGCCGGAAGCCCACATACAATGAGCCAAACGCAACTCCGATGATCGCAACGGCGATCACCACTTCCATCAGGGTGAATGCGCCTCGCGCCTTATCCGCCAGGGCTTTGTCTGTCCGTTCCAGCTTCATCGATTAGCGATTGCGCCGCGTGAGGACACTACAATTCTTCTGTGGGCCGCGTGCCCTCTGGCGACGGCGCAGGCATCGGTCATTGATGCGATCGAGTTGCATCTTCTTTATGCCCGATCTATACCAATGTTTCAAGCAGCTTTCGACCAGCAAACACGGTGCCGTGTCCAACGCCAAGACGCGCTTGCACACCTTAGGGACAGTTGCAACCCGTTGCGGTTGCATTGCTTGAAGTCTCTCAGAGAGCTGGTACTCAAAAGGAAAGAATTATGGCCCCATCGAGAATAGGGCCTAATGGACTTAGCTCTGAGTGTACCGGATGAGAAAATCTGCCTCGAAACAGGTCGCGTGATTGAGAATTCTCAGGAACGAACCGGCAGAAGAAGCGCCTCAAGTCGATTTTCTGGACAGGCAATGGCGGGCTACGCTTTCCGACCCGAAGGCACCCAGGAAGGTTTCGGCCGGAGGATTATATCTGATTCCAGACCGCGTTCAGGTGGTGGCACCAGTACTTATCTCGCGGCGTAACGGATGAGAAGGTCCGCTCGGAAGAGTCGGTTGAGTTGAGCGCTCTCAGGGACGAACCGGCAGTGTTCCCGAGCAGCCATTGGCGGGCTGCGACTCGCCGTTGCCGTCCTGCCCGGCAAATCCCGTCAGCGACCTCATTAAATTCATACGCTCTTCGTGAACGTCGGCGCATCTGGCTTTTCGAAGCACGGTGCGAATGGTGGTGATCAGTTCCTGCAAATGGAAAGGTTTCCACAGGACCATGCCGCCCACTTTGCGGATGAAGATGTCCCACTGCGGATCGGCCTTGTGCCCGGTCATGAAAATGAACCGCCTGCAAAGGCGCGGTTTGATGCGCTCGACGGCAATGTAGAATTTGTCCCCGGGAAAAGTGGGCATCACCATGTCGCACAGGACGATATCGAAATCCGACGCCATGATTTGCCGCAATCCTTCCACGCCGTTTTTGGCGGCTGTGACGTCGCAGGAAAAGGCCGAGAGAAAATCTCTCAGGATGCACGTCAAATGCGGGTCATCATCCACCAGGAGGATCATCCTCCTGCCCTCGCCATTATACGGACCCCAACTTCGCGTTTTCATACTTCTTACTTCTACCCGTGCGTGCAGCCCCGGCCGCGACGTTCAAGTTAATTGCCCCCTTTGCATAAACGATGCCGGTTCGAAAATGGCCCGAAAATGAGGCGACAATTATCGTCCGAACAAAGCTCGCCGCCTCTCAATTCCTGAACAGCTTCCCGTTATTCACAAACGCTTAAAACGAGCAGACCGCCACGCTCGCAGTGCCTCCTGACAGCCCGGTTACACCAACCGCAAGTCGTTGAAACCATTTCACTTGGGTCGGCGCCGGTCACCCGGCGTGAGCCGTCACGATACAGTCGAAACGAATCTTCCATTTTCCAAGAAGCTCGCTCGGTGGACCCGGCGTGCGGCTTGCCGAGCCGCGAGGTTGCGGATATTCCACTCCCTCCTTCGGCACGTCATGGGGAATGTGAGAGGCAACAGCAACTGCATGCCAGGTGAAAGGCAGTTGCAATACAAGAGTTGACTGGGAGACCCACCTCCTCGTCCGCGATTGGATGGCTTGGCTTCGAGGACGAGGACAAGGAGGAACTGATGGTCCCAATGGATGCGGAAAAACGAAAGGGGGCTCTCCATGAACCGCGCCCCCTCACCCCGTCCCTCTCCCCCACTGGGGGAGAGGGTGTCCGAAGGACGGGTGAGGGGGATCTCCACAGGTTCATGGTCCCTATGCATGCCGAAAAACGAAAGCGTGCTCTCCGTGGGCCGCCAGGTTTTGGACTGCGCCAGTCCTCTGGCGCTTTTCGATTGGGTCTCGGGGCGCAAAAGCGGCAGAGGACTGCCGCACTCCAAAACGCTATCGCGACGGCGCACACACCTCCGTGATTCACAGTCCCGATGAATGAGGAAAAACGAATGAGGTCTCCATGAACCAGCGCACCCCCTCACCCCGTCCCTCTCCCCCACTGGGGGAGAGGATGTCCAAAGGACGGGTGGGGGGCCACTCGCAGGATCAACCAATCCACAGCGGGCGGTGACATTGAATTTGCCATGCAAATCAAATGCAATTTCAATGAATTATGTTCCGAAAACACGATGCGATTACAAACAAAAACAATCAAGCGACTGACATTAAACCAGTTACGACGCTTGTTGTCCGGTCGGCATAAGTTCTGCTCACGATTTCGGTAACCGTAACGTGTGAACCAACATAGCAGGGGTGTGTCGTATGTCAGGGTCTGGGACAAAACAGCAGGGCGCAGGTTATCCTCAGTGCAACCACGCTCTGTTTTTTCTCCCCGCATTCGGATCCCCTTACCAAAAGCCGTTTCTTCAGCCCGCATCAGAAAGTGGGACGAAAAAAGACCTGGGTCGCGGCGTCATTGGCGATGCGGTTCCTGTGTATTGTTCCGTCTGGCTGACGAGGGAGGATGTTGCGGCCACTGCTGCGGTCACATCGGAAGGTAATCAAAAAACTCCAGGATCTGTTGGACTCCGTTGTTCTCCAACAGACGAACCTGGAAAGGCAAAACAAATGGGAATCGAAAGGGTCAGGCTATGCAGAAGACGTTATTCACGAACTTCACCAACACATTAAGACTGCTCGCAGGAGGAATCCTGTGCAGCGTTCTTGTCAACACCGCGAGCGCGCACTTTGTGGAAGGCTCTGTCTTCTGCACGGACTCGGCCGGCTGTCCGGCCACGCCGACGATACCGCTGGTCGGTGTGGTCGTCACGGCGACGGGCGAACAGGGCAACACTGCCAGCGGTATCACCGCTCCCGATGGGAGTTATCACATTGAACTGCCTGAGATTTCGGAAAACTACTCTGTGACCATCCAGGTTCAGGCGCCTCTGTCCGTTCTCTGTCCGGCGAGCGGCCACCTTGATTTTTTCCTCGATGTCAATGTCAACGAGGGACAGATCACGGGCCAGGATTTTGCCGTCACCGGATGTTCCAGCCCGCCCGGCTGTCCCGGCTGCGTTGATCCGGACCTGGGATTGGGCGCGGCCTCGGGATGCACGGTGTTGCAACTCGACGCGGCGAAAGTTTCCATCACAGGGCCTGCCGGCGGCATTTTGGGAGATGTTTGCATCGGCCCCAACGGCAGCCTTTCCATGTCCGGTGACGAGTACGTGACCGGCACAATCAATCTCGCCCCGGGCGCGAAATTCTCGAATAGCAGTCACGGAACGGTCAACGTGGTGCAGAACGTGGATTTGAGCGCCGAGATCAGCGCCGCCTACGCGGCCGCGGCAAACGCCGCCAGCCTGCCGTGCACGCAGAGCTACGCGAAGCTGGACGGCAAAAACGTGACCACCATTACGGGCGTCGCCGGTATCAACGTGATCTGTGTGGGAGACGTTAGCCTCTCCGGCACTCAGGTCACTCTTACCGGTCCCGCCGGGACCCGGTTTATCATCAACGTCACCGGAAAGTTTGTCCTTACCGGAGGCGGCAAAGGTCCCCAAATCCGTGTTGACGGCGGCGTGCAGCCCAAGGACGTGCTCTACAACATCATTGGCGCGGGCGCGGATGTCGCATTCTCCGGCGGAGGCGGAGGCGTGAATTGCTGCGCGGCGATTGTGGACGGGACGCTGCTGGCTCCGTACCGCAAGATCAATCTGAGCCCCGGCCTGGTGAACGGGGAAGTCATCTCCGGAAAAGACATCAGCATTGTTTCGGGCTCGAGCGTGCGTTGTCCGCCATGTCCGTAATGGGAGTCGCAGCAGGAACCACCGCTGCGGGCCGTTCAGCCGCCGGGAACGGCGCGCTGACCGCCCGCAGTGTGGCGCAAGCCGGCGCCACGAAACAGGAGAGCCAGTTTCACGGTTTCTTTTCTCGGGCTTTCGACGCTCCGCAGGTGACCCGGTTTAGCAAGATCTCAGCCTGCCAACGGCGTCCACATCGTTCGAACGAGCCGGAAGAATGCGGTCAGGGGTGCCGATACAACGGCGCTGGGGGCTGAGGCCTTAGGCCCGGCCTGCAGTAAGGTGATCGCACCCGGCTCGTTCGACGCGGCCTTGTTCGGCCAGGACATTCTGGTCCGAACAAGGCTGCTTTTGTTTGAACTGGTTTCCCGCCTGGAGCTTCTTCGAAGCCGCGAAGCACCGATCATTGAACTTTGAACTTTGAACGAACGGCGGCCGGAGGCACACGGCTCGGTTCGAAGTTCGAAGTTCAAGGTTCAGGGTTCAAAGCTCCGGCGCAGAATCAGGGCGGGCACAGGGCAGCCTTACTCATG
>DASPXS010000381.1:0-19932 GCA_035637175.1 Haliangiales bacterium
GCACGACTTCGATGCCGTGCATTCATGGGTAAGGGCATGCCAAAGGCGAAGAGCGCCCGTTTCGGCCTTTGTTCCTTTTGGGTTGTTTGCCCGTTGGGGTTCCAAATAACATGACCTGACATGACGAAAGCTTCTGCTTCCGAATCGCCTCGGGCGCTGATCATGGACACGAATATGTCCGCGGGGCGGAGGGGCGGTGACCGGCCGTTCCAGTGGCTCACGGCCCTGATGGCGCTCTCGGTCTTCGTCATGGTCTTGCTGATCGGCTACGAACTCTACAAATCCTCCCACCTGGCTTTGAAACAATTCGGCTGGCGCTTCCTTGTCAGTTCGGACTGGAATCCGGTCGAGGAGCATTTCGGCGCGCTGCCCTTCATCTTTGGCACGCTCGTCTCGTCGGCCATCGCGCTGGTCATCGCCGTGCCGCTCAGCATCGCCACCGCCATTTACCTTACGGAGCTGGCGCCGATCTGGATTCGCCAGCCGCTGGCGATGCTGATTGAGTTGTTGGCCGCGGTGCCCAGCGTCATCCTCGGGCTCTGGGGCATTTTCGTGATGGTGCCGTGGCTGCGCGAATACCTGTTTCCCGGGCTGCGGAGCGCTTTCGGTTTCCTGCCGCTGTTCAAAGGGCCGATTTACGGTGTCAGCATGTTGGCCGGCGGAATCATCGTATCCATTATGATCCTCCCGATCGTCACCTCGGTCTCGCGCGAAATTCTGCGCTCCGTGCCGGGGTTGCAACGCGAGGCGGCCTACGCGCTGGGCGCGACCCGCTGGGAGGTCACGCGCATCGCCGTGTTGAGCTACGCGAAGAAGGGCTTGTTCGGCGCGGTGATCCTCGGCCTGGGCCGCGCCCTGGGCGAAACGATGGCCGTCACGATGGTTATCGGCAACCGGCCGGAAATCGCCGCCTCCCTCTTCGCGCCCGGCTACACGCTGGCCAGTGTGATCGCCAATGAATTTACTGAAGCCACCACGGATTTATATTTGCAGGCGCTGTTTGAGATCGGCCTGGTGCTGCTCGGCGTCACCATCCTCGTCAACGTTGTGGCGCAACTGTTGATCAAGACCATGGGCGGCCCGGCCGCCGCCCGCCACGCCTGAGCCATGAATGCGCCCAATCATCGCTGGCGAAAGAGCAAGAACGCGTTCGTGCAGGCGCTCACCCTTCTTTGCGCCCTGCTGGTGCTGGCGCCGCTCGCGCTCGTTTTTTTCCATCTGCTCAGGTCCGGCGCCGGCGCGCTGAACTGGGCCTTCTTCACGCAGTTGCCCAAGCCGGTCGGCGAAATCGGCGGCGGCATGGCCAACGCCATTGTCGGCACGTTCGTGCTGCTGGGTCTGGCCTCGATCATCGGCGTGCCGGTGGGTGTCCTGGGCGGTGTTTATCTGTCCGAGTTTGGCGCCGCGCGGCTCAACTGGGCGATCCGCCTCGGGGCGGACATTTTGAACGGCGTCCCTTCGATCATCTGGGGGATCGTGGTCTATGCCCTGGTGGTGCTGCCCATGAAGAGTTTCTCCGTTCTGGCCGGCGGCATCGTGCTGGGCATGATGATGATTCCGCTGGTCATGCGGACGACCGAGGAAGTGCTGCACCTTGTGCCCAATGGCTACCGAGAGGCGGCGCTGGCGTTGGGCATCGCGCAGTGGCGCACGGTCCTGCAGATCGTCGTGCGCACCGCGCTCAGAGGGATCATCACCGGCGTCCTGCTGGCGGTCGCGCGCGTGGCGGGCGAGACGGCGCCGTTGCTGTTCACCGCCTTTGGCAACCGTTTCTGGAACCATTCGCTTTCCGAACCGATCGCCGCCCTGCCGCTGCAAATTTTCACCTACGCCATTTCGCCGTACGATGACTGGCATCGCCAGGCCTGGGCCGGCGCCCTCGTGCTGCTGATGTTGGTCCTCGCCGTCAACCTCAGCGTGCGCTTCCTCGCGCGTGACAAACTCCGCCTCTCCCGCTTCTGATGATGGCCGCCGACATCACAAGGGAAAACCAAGCGCCGGCTGTCGGCCCCGCCGACGGACCGGCGTCCGCGCCTGGCCCGGCGCCTGCCCCGCCCCCCGCCTCGGCACCCCCCGCGCCGGCCGCGTTTCAGATCCGCAACCTGAATGTCTTCTTCGCCTCAAACCACGTCCTGAAGAACGTCTCGCTGCAGGTTGAAGCCCGGGCGGTCACGGCCATCATCGGCCCCAGCGGCTGCGGCAAATCCACGTTTTTGCGATCCCTCAATCGGATGCACGAGTTGGTGCCCGAAGCCCGGATGGAAGGCGACATCCGCCTGTTCACCGAGGACATCTACGCGCCGGCAATCGACCCGGTCGTGGTCCGGCGTCGCGTCGGGATGGTGTTTCAGAAATCCAATCCGTTCCCGACCATGTCCGTCGCTGACAACGTGACGGTCGGCCTGCGGCTAAACGGCGTGCGCGCCCGGTCCGTGCTGGCCGAGCGCACGGAACAATCCCTGCGCATGGCCGCGCTCTGGGACGAGGTCAAAGACCGCCTTCGCGCGCCCGCGGTCAGTCTTTCGGGCGGGCAACAACAGCGCCTGTGCATCGCCCGCGCCCTGGCCGTGCAACCGGAAGTCCTGCTGATGGACGAGCCGGCTTCCGCGCTCGATCCGCTCGCCACCGCCAAAATCGAGGATCTGATTGTCGAATTGAAAAAGGAATATACCATCGTTATTGTCACGCATAACATGCAGCAGGCCGCGCGCATCTCTGATTTCACCGCTTTTTTTTACCTGGGCGAGCTGATTGAATTCGACGCGACAAAAAAGATTTTTACCAGCCCGACGAACAAACAAACCGAGGACTATGTGACCGGACGATTTGGATGAGATGATGGCAACGCGTTATCAATTGCGATTTACGATTTACGATTTACGAATGTCGCGTGATCGGCATCTCAATCTATGCAACACTTCGAACAGGAAATTGCCACACTGAAGGAGAGACTGCTGACCATGGCCAGCCTGGCCGAAGCAGCGGTCAACAAAGCCATCAAGGCGCTGGTGGATCGGGACGACGATCTCGCGCGCCGGGTGAAGGAGGAGGACAACGCCATCGACCAACTCGAGATCGAAATCGATGACATGGCGATCGGTCTCCTGGCCAAGGCGCCGCTGGCTCGCGACCTGCGCTTGATCACCGTGGCCATGAAAATCTCCCACGACCTCGAGCGCGTCGGAGACGAAGCCACCACCATCGCCCGCCGCTCGCTCGAACTGAGCCAGGAACCGCAACTCAAACCTTATGTGGACATCCCGCGCATGGCGAAGATGGCGCTGGAGATGCTCGACGAGGCCCTCGGCGCGTTCGTTAGCGGCAACGCGGAAAAGGCCCGCGTCGTCATCCCGCGCGACAAAGAAGTGGACGTGTTGAATCGCCAACTTCATCGGGAGCTCTCCAGTTACATGGTGGAAAGGGCATCGACCATCTCACGATGCCTCAACCTGATGGTGATTGCCAAAAGCCTGGAGCGGATTGCCGATCACGCCACAAACGTGGCCGAGGAAGTCGTTTATCTCTACGAAGCGAAAGATATTCGCCACTCCGGCAAGGGACAACCTCCGCCGGAACCCTGAGGTCGGATGCGGTTCAGGCCGGAAGCCGGGAAGGAAGCTCCTGTGGCGGCGGAGCGGGCGCCAGCACGAGCGATTCTTCGGGAACGTTCAGCTTGTTGGTGGTGTCTTCCAACTCGCGAAACAGGAGCAAAATGGTTTCCAGCAAATCATCGAGGTGAAATGGCTTCGTCAGGACCATCTCAGTCGTCCGGTTCAAAAACTCCTTCGCCCGCGGGATTTCTCCCTGTGCCGTCATGAAGATAAACCGCTCGCACAGGTGCGGTTTGACCCGGTGAACGGCATAGTAAAACATGTCGCCCGGCATTTTCGGCATCATAATGTCACACAGGATCACGTCGTAGTCGCAGTCCATAACCGCTCTCAGCCCATCGGCGCCGTTGGCGACGATGGTCAGTTGATAGAAGTGGGCCTCCAGATAATCCCGCAGCAACACCGTCAGATCAGGGTCGTCCTCCACGAGCAAAATGCGCTTGGCCGCGTTGCCCGCAGACAGGGGTCGCGCGTCGTTCGCTTTCGCTGATAATGGCATAAAATTCCTGTAACACTTTTGGCCCGGTTTGTCATGCCAATTCGGAGGCAAAAATATGCTTCCACGCAAGAGTGCGAAGCGTCTGGGTACAAAATCTGTTATAGCTATAACAATAATTGTACCTATTCTCCCTGACCCCTTGTTGAAGTCGCCGGGAGGCAAGCTTCGGATTTTTGGCCGTTGGAGGCGGCTCTGCGTCGGCGAAAATTTTGTGCTTTTTGAACGGCGCTCCTTGGTCTTTGATCTCGGGCAGCCCTAAATCCCGGAGCCAACCGGACGATTCCGCGGATGCAGGCGACTCCGTGGAAATTTATTACCTTTGCCTGTTCGCCTTTCTGGCCGGGTTTGTGGATGCGGTGGTCGGGGGTGGCGGACTGATTCAATTGCCCGCGCTCCTTCTTCTCCTGCCGTCCGCGCCGGCGGATTCGCTGGCGGCCGTTCTGGGAACGAACAAGCTCTCCTCGATTTGCGGCACGGGTACGGCAGTGGTGCAATATGCCCGGCGCGTCCCCATCAACTGGCGCTCGATTCTGCCCGCGGGAGTGGCGGCGTTCCTGTTCTCGTTCCTCGGTGCGCGCACGGTTTCGTCGATCAATCCGCAGGTGCTCAAGCCGTTGATTCTGTTTCTCCTGATCGCGGTGGCCGCCTACACCTGCTGGGAAAAGGATCTCGGCCATCTACACGCGCCGCAGTTTACGATGCATCGCGAGCAACAGTTCGGAATTCTGGTGGGCATGGTCATCGGTTTTTACGACGGCTTTTTCGGGCCGGGCACGGGCAGTTTTCTGATTTTCATTTTCATCGGCCTGTTCGGATTCGATTTCCTGACGGCCTCGGCCAGCGCAAAGTTCATTAACTTCGCCACCAACCTTTCGGCGGTGATTTATTTCGCCGCCACGGGAAACATCCTCTACCAGTTCGCCCTGCCGATGGGGCTGTGCAACCTGCTGGGATCGCTCGCCGGCTCCCGGCTTGCCATTCTCAAGGGCAACGCCTTCGTTCGCGTTTTTTTCCTGATTGTCGTCGCCGCGATGATCCTGCGCTTCGGTCGGGAAATTCTTTTTCCCTGAGGGGTCGGGTGGGGCGCATGACGGGAATCTTCACAAAATGCGTTATCCCGGATTTTTGGCGGAAAAAGTATCCGGGAAGCCCAACGGAGAATTCACTCGGTCGCGGTCCTGCCGCGCTGTAATCCATGTCGCTTTGAATCCGGTGGGAAACGCCGCCTTGAATCCTGGGCGCCGGAATCTTCCCAAAAGATTCGAAACGTCCAGAGGATTCGCTGTGTGCGTTGCGGTTTAATCGGCAAAGAATTCTGTCTTGCGCCCCGACGAGCTGCCGACTTGCAACGTTCAACCTCCAACTTGCAACCCAACGGAGAATCGACTCGTTGTGGCCTTGCCGCGCTGTAATCCATGTCGCTTTGAATCCGGTGGGAAACGCCGCCTTGAATCCTGGGCGCCGGAATCTTCCCAAAAGATTCGAAACGTCCACAGGATTCGCTGTGTGCGTTGCGGTTTAATCGGCAAAGAATTCTATTTTGCGCCCCGACGAGCTGCCGACTTGCAACCCAACGGAGAATTCACTCGGTCGCGGTCCTGCCGCGCTGTAATCCATGTCGCTTTGAATCCGGTGGGAAACGCCGCCTTGAATCCTGGGCGCCGGAATCTTCCCACAAGATTCGAAACGTCCACAGGATTCGCTGTGTGCGTTGCGGCTTGATCGGCGAAGAATTCTGTCCAGCGCCCCTTCGGGTGAAACAAAAGCTTTCGCCGATGCGCCGGTTGTGTTGCTATTGGAGCGGACGGAGTCTGGCATGAAATTGCGTTGGAAAAGCCTTCTGTCGATTGCGCTGCTGCTGTGTCTTTTCTTTTTCCAAACGAGGGCCGCTCAACCGCCCTCGCGCCAGGAAGTGCTCGACATGGTCTGGCACGAGCAGTTCGACGAACTGGAAAGACTCGACGGCGAACTGCGTGGGCAAAAGCCCGGCTTTTACCGCGGTTACTCGCCGCTTTCCAAGATTTACGGGCACCTTGCCGGCATTGGGCGCAATACCGACGACGCCGTTTGGAAAGAGTACATCGGCAAGCTGGAACAATGGGCCCGCGCTTATCCGGAATCGCCGACGCCGCGGGTCGCGCTGGGGAACCTCTACGTTTCGTGGGCCTGGAAAGCGCGTGGCGGTGGCTGGGGTAGCGAAGTGACGGAAGAAGGCTGGCGCCTGATGCGCGAACGGCTGGAGAAGGCCCGGGAACATCTCGAAGACGCCGAGCGACTGCCGGTCAAGGATCCTGAATTGTATCGCGCTTACCTCTCGGTGGCTCTGGGACAAGGCTGGCCCCGGGAGGAAATGGAGGCGGTCTTCAAAAAGGGAGTGGAACTGGATCCGGACTACCAACAACTCTACGAATCCAAAGCCTATTTCCTTCTGCCCCGCTGGTATGGCGAGCCGGGCGAATGGGAGGCTTTTGCCCAACAAACCGCCGATGCCCGAGGCGGCGAAGAGGGCGACATCCTCTATATGGCCATCGCGCGGTCGCAGGCGGCGACCGAAGGCGCGGAGTTCTTCCGCAACACGCGTATTTCCTTCCCACGCATGAAGCGCGGCTTCGAAGCCAGCCTGCGGCGTTACCCGGATTATGTGTGGGAGATGAATTCCTATTGCTACTTCGCCTGTATCGCCGGGGACCGCGACACGGCCAGACAACTTTTCCAGAAAATTGGCGATCGGTGGGAGAAAGAAGTGTGGCGCCAACGAAACTATTTCCAGCAATGGCAGGACTGGGCGGTCCACCGCGGGCGCCTCCCGGCCGCCGCGACCGGCTCCGGCGGCCGCACCGGGCGTGTCCTTTTAACCCCTGACCGCGTCAAATCCGCGCTGGTCATCGCGGGTGCGATCTGGCTTGGGCTGGTGGCGATCATTGGCGCGGTCGTTTGGCTGATGGTGCGGCGTTCCCGAAAGCCGCCGCCGCCGTTGCCGCGGACGCCGGCTCAGTGATACTCCTGCAACGTCCTCACGCCATAGCCGCTCTTCTTCAACGCCGCGATCCCCAGCGCGGCAGCGCGCGCTCCGCCCAGCGTGGTCATGATCGGCGTGTTCGTGTAAACCGCCGTGGTGCGGATCTTCACTTCGTCGGCCCGGGGCGCCTGGCCGGAGGGCGTGTTGATGACCAGATGGATTTCCTTGTTTTTCAACAGGTCAATCGCGTTGGGGCGGCCTTCGGACAATTTGAAAACGCGCCGCACCCGCAGACCCGCTTTTTCCAGAACGCTCGCCGTGCCGCTGGTGGAAATGATTTCAAAACCGAGTTCGGCAAATTGCCGGGCCACGGCGACGACATCCTTCTTGTGAACGTCGCTCACGCTGATGAACACGCGTCCGCTCAGCGGCAAGGGCGCGTTGGCGGCCATTTGCGACTTCGCATAGGCAATGCCAAGGTCGGCATCGAGGCCCATCACTTCTCCGGTGGAACGCATCTCGGGCGACAACAGAATGTCCTGGCCGTGAAAACGGTTGAAAGGGAAGACGGACTCTTTGACGGCCCAATACTTTGGCCAGATTTCGCTGGTCAAACCGAGCCCGGCCAGGCTTTTGCCGGCCATGACTTTTGCCGCCAGCTTCGCCAGCGGCACGCCGATGGCCTTGCTGACAAAGGGCACGGTGCGCGACGCGCGGGGATTGACTTCGAGCACGTAAACCAGATCGCCCTTGACGGCGTATTGCACGTTCATCAACCCGATGACCTTCAGCTCGCGCGCCATCGCGTGCGTGTATTCGCGGATGGTGGCGACGACATTCTTCGGGAGACCATGCGGCGGCAGCACCATGGCCGCATCGCCGGAGTGAACGCCGGCAAACTCAATGTGCTCGAGTATGCCGCCGATAACAATCGTGCCCTGGTGCGGGTCGCTGAACTGGCCGACGTCCGCCAGACAATCGACGTCCACTTCCGTGGCGTCCTCGAGGAATTTGTCCACGAGCACCGGCCGTTCCGGCGACGCTTCGACGGCGAAACGCAGGTAATGCTGCAGCTCGGCATCGGAATAGACAATCTGCATCGCCCGGCCGCCCAGCACGAACGACGGGCGCACCAGGATCGGGTAACCCAGTTTTTTTGCCACGGCGAGCGCCTCGCCCTGGTGGGTGGCGATGCCGTTGGGCGGCTGCGGGATGTTCAGCCTGGTCAGCATTGCCGCGAACAGCTTGCGGTCTTCGGCGGTTTCGATGCTTTGCGGCGACGTGCCGATGATATTGACGCCGTTCTTTTGCAGGCCGAGCGCGAGATTGAGCGGGGTTTGCCCGCCGAATTGCGCGATGGCGCCCCAGCATTTTTCCCGCTGGTAAATGTGCAAGACGTCCTCGAGGGTGAGCGGTTCGAAATAAAGTTTGTCGCTGGTGTCGTAATCGGTCGAAACCGTCTCCGGATTCGAGTTTACCATCAGCGTTTCGAAACCGTCCTCTTTCAGCGCGAAGGCGGCGTGCACACAGCAGTAATCGAACTCGATGCCTTGTCCGATGCGATTCGGCCCGCCGCCAAGAATCATCACTTTGCGTTTGTCGGAAGGGCGGACTTCGTCGTCGCCGCGGTCGTAAGTCGAATAGTAGTAAGGCGTGTAGGCCTCAAACTCGGCGGCGCAGGTATCGACCAGCCGATAGCTGGGAACCAGGCCCAGTTGCCTGCGTTGAGCGCGGATTTGGTCTTCCGTCTTGCCGGTCAGATGGGCGATTTGCCGGTCCGAGAAACCGAGGGATTTGGCTTTGGCCAACAATTCAGAATTCACGCGTGTCAAAATCAAACTCGGCAAAGTAAGCCTGAAAGCGTGTCCCCTGTCCAGTGTCGAGTGACCCGGAGGTAAACACCAAACACCAAACACCAAAGAATTTCCAAGTCCGAAGCTCCAAAGAAATCCCAATTCCAAATTCTCAAACAAGAGCGTCGAGTCTCCACCAGATCATTGACCGGATTGGGACTTTTGCGTGCCTGGTTCCTGCGATTTCTTTCGAGCTTTGGTCTTGGGATTTGAAACGGGGGTTACAACAACTCCAACGCCCGCTCCAATTCGGCGTCCGTGTTGTAAAAATGCGGCGAGAAACGGAGATATCTGCGACCCGAACGGTCCGTCCGCAGAGAGGCGATGACGCTGGCGGACTCGAGTCTTTCGCAGAGCGCGGCCACGTCCATGCCTTCGCGATGGAATGTGACAATGCCGCTGGCGTTGGCGGTCGGAACGTCCGCGTGCAGGACCTGGTAACCCTTGGCTTGCAATGCCGACACCAGCCAGGCCCGTTTGCGCAGCAGTTCGGCCGCGATGTTGTCGATGCCGATTTCCAGCAGCAGTTCCATCGCCGCGTTCAAGCCGACCCGTCCGAGCAGGTTTTGTGTGCCGGCCTCGTAACGACGCGCGTCGGGGCGGAAAAGCATTTCCTCCTGCGCGACGTAGTTCGGGCAGCGGACATTGTGCCAGCCATAGACCACCGGCTGCAAACGGTCCTGAAGTTCCTTTCGCACGTAGAGCATTCCCGCGGCGCACGGGCCGAGCAGCCATTTGTGCGCGTCGGCCGCCAGGAAATCGACGTGCTCGACGGTCGTTGGGAAGGCGCCGAGGGTTTGGATGGCATCGACGCAAAACAGGATGCCGCGTTCGTGCAACGCCTGGCCGACCGCATTCAAATCCAGGCGGTAGCCCGATACGAAATGGCAGGAGGCCAGGGCCACCAGGCGTGTGTGTTCGTCCACCTGGCCGATGACATCCAGCGGGCGAATGTGGCCCGGCTCGCGCACGTTCAAACGGCGCACTTCAACGCCCCTTTCCGCCAGCGCCATCCAGGGATAGACGTTTGCCGGATAATCGTCGAAGTAAATGACGACGTTGTCGTTCTTTTGCCATGAGAGACCGGCCGCGACGAAGCTGAGAGCGAGCGAAGTCGGTCCGACGAAGGCGATCTCATCCGGTTGCGCGTTGAGCAGGCGGGCGGCGAGCTCGCGCGAACGCCGCATTGGAAGGGCAGGCAGGAGCGTTTCCTGGTCCCCGCGCGTGCAGAGCGCGGCGTAATCACGAATCGCCTCGGACACGCGCCTGGGCAAGGGACAAACGCCGGCGTGGGCCAGGTAAATTTTGTCGCCCGCCACGGGAAATTCGTGACGGCGGAGTTCCTCGTTGGAAAGCAAATCGGCCAGCGTCATGCCGGAAGGTCTAGAGACCGAGCTGCTGGAAGAGGTTATTGTAATAGCCGGCCCAGAAACTGACGATCTGATAGGCAATGGCGAGCATAATGCCGATGTAGATGAGCCGCGGCATCCATTGAGCGAAGGCGTGCAATTTGCGCGAGCCTTCTTCCTGGTAATGGTGATGCAGCCGGCGGAGTGTATCGTCCAGTTGTCCGCTGATTTCGCCGGTGTTGTAGAGGTTGGCGAAAAGTTCGGGAAACTCGGAGGTGTGCGCGACCAGTTCGGCGGGAGTTTGTCCCGCCCGCAAGGCGTCATACCAGCCGTGCACGGCGCGTCGCAGGGCGGGGGAGCCGCTCGCGGCAGCGGCGAGCTCCCAGGAATCGAAGATGGAGACGCCGGCGTTGATCAGCGCTTCCAAGGAGGCCGAGAGCCGCGCCAGGGCCAGATGGCGCCGGGCCGGTCCCAGGACCGGCACCCAGCGCAGCGCGCGCTCGACATTCGAGCGCCAGCTCTCGCCACGTTTCCCCTGGCAGGCGGCGATCAAAAGGAAAACGACCGCGTAGGCCGGCGCCAGCAGGATGAACTTGGCCCATAAAAAACCGGCGACGTCGAAGTGGCTTGCCAGATGGATGAGCTGGGAAATGGGAAAGATGCAGATCGCGAAGTGCAGGATAAAAAGAGGATAGGCCAGATCGGCCAGAACCCGGCGCGCGAGCTGGCCGCGTTCATTGTAATAACCGGCGAGCAAGCGGAAACTTTCGGGCAGGCGTCCGCTTTGTTCGCCGGCCTGGATCAGTGCCAGATCAAAGGAAGGAAGCCAGCGGCCCAGGCTCAGCATCGATTCGGTGAGCGAGGCGCCCTCGGTGAGACTGGCGATGAGCCGGGTGAGCGGTTGGCGGAAGGAGTGGCTCGGCGGGCTGCGCCGGACCATTTCCAGGGCTTGAATGATGCCGATGCCGGCGCTCATCAACTGGGCCAGTTGATGATACAATTCCGCGTGCTGGGCCAGTTGGCGGGGCGTGACGATGAGGGGCATACACCGCGCCCGCCACGGCGCTCAGACAGCGACCTTGTCGAGGTTGGCCTTCAGATCGCGCTTGCTGCGCAGGCCCACCACCTGTTCCGCCACCTCACCATATTTGAAAATCAGAAGCGTGGGAATGGCGCGAATCCCGTACTCCGTGGCAATCGATTGGTACTCGTCAATGTTGACTTTACCCACTTTCACTTTCCCGTCGTATTCACTGGCGAGTTCCTCCAGGATCGGCGCGATCATTTTGCAGGGGCCGCACCACTCGGCCCAAAAATCCACCAACACGGGAGTGGATGCTTTGAGCACTTCCTGCTCGAAATTGGCATCCGTTAGAGTGACAATATTTGCAGCGGACATAGAGCTTGAATGGATTCGAAGATGGGGCCCGGAATGCCGAAAGTCACAGCATCAATACCCGGACCAGGACCACCACGACAACCAGCGCCGCGACGACAGCGAGGGCCTTGTCCACACCGCTGATGCCCGCCATGACGGGCGCCGTTCGGGGAGCAGGCGCGGGCCTTCCCGTGGGAGCGGCCGTCGCCCGTGGAGCCGGTGTGGGCGGCGCGGGGGCTGGCGTGCGCGCAGCAGCCGGCGCGGGCGCAACAGCAGGAGCCGCCGCCGCCGCCGCGGCCGACGGTGCCGGCGCGGGAATCTTGATCGTGGGAGCGGCCGTCGGCTTTGGGGGCAAATTGATGCGCACCGTCTCTTTTTTGGGCTGCACTTTGGCGGCCTCGGTCGGTCGGGGCGGGACGGCGCCCGATGGAGTGTTGGGGATGTTCTCAGCCATAAACTTTTTCAAATCCAAACTAGAGTTGGTGCCAGTGGGTGTCAAATGGTTATTGACAGCAAATTGGCACCTGCCAATGACAACGGGCCGGTGGACACCGGCCCGTGGAAACAACATCCTGAAAATCCCGTTCAGTAGCGCTCGCGACGACCGCCATCGCGGCCACCGCGGTAACCACCACCGCCGCCGCCGCCGCCGCCGGAACGAGGCGGGCGTTCTTCGCGAGGCCGCGCGATGTTGACGGTGAGTTGGCGGCCTTGAAATTCCTTGCTGTGGAACATTTCAACCGCTTTGTTGGCTTCTTCGGCTGTGGAATACTCGATAAAGGCGAAGCCCCGGGATTTGCCGGTGAATTTGTCGAGCATCAGGTTTACCGAAGTGACCACACCTGCCTGGGAGAAGTACTCCTGCAAGTCGTTTTCCATCGTCTGGTAAGAGAGATTACCCACGAAGAGTCTGGATTCGTTGTTCATACTATTGGTTGTCCCGCTCAAAAAACCCAGTGGGGGGATTCTGCACCCGGCAGGATCACTGAATGTCTCGCTACTTCACTGACATCTGTCTTCTGACACCGACACCGCAAGTTCTTTGTGCTGCCCGAAGGTTGCATCAAATTGTCACGGGGAGTCAACAAGAGATTCGCGCGCCAAATCCGCCGAGGGCGCAAGACAGAATTCTTCGCCGGTTGAACCGCAAAGAACACAGCGAATCCTGTGGGAAAATCCCGGCGCCCGGGATTCATGGCGGCGTTTCCCACCGGACTCAAAGCGACATGGATTACAGCGCGGCAGGGCCACAACGAGTCAATTCTCCGTTGGGTTGCAAGTGGGAGGTTGAACGTTGCAAGCCGGCGGCTCGTCGGGGCGCAAGACAGAATTCTTCGCCGATTAAACCGCAAAGAACAGAGCGAATCCTCTGGACGTTTCGAATCCTGTGGGAAAATCCCGGTGCCCGGGATTCACTGCGGGGTTGCCCATCGGATTCAAAGCGACATGGATTACAGCGCGGCAGGGCCGCGATCGAGTGAATTTTCCGTTGGGTTTTTCCCGGATACTTTTTGCGCCAAAAGCCCGGGAAAACGCATGTTGTGAAGATTCCGGTCATGCACCCATCGCCGATCGAGGCCGCTCCGTCGCGCGCGGCTCCGGGGAAATCATTGGGCTGCGACCTCTCGCTGCAGGACCTCTGCCACCGTTTGCTCGACGCGCGCCAGTTGAAACGGTTTGGCGAGGTGCGGATTGCCGGTGGAACGCAAAAAGGCCTGCGTATCCTCGTTGACCACGTCGCCGGTGAGAAAGACGATGCGCCGCTTCAGGTGCGGCTTTTTCAGGATCGCCTGTTGATAGAATTCCTGGCCGTTCATTTTCGGCATGCGAAAGTCGGAGAGGACCATGTCGAACTCGTGTTGCTCGAACAGTTCCAGCGCGGCCGGGGCGGAGTGGCACAACGTCACGGAATAGCCGAGCAGAGAAAGCATCTCGCCGAGCAGTTCGGCAATCGCCTGGTCGTCGTCGAGGACCAGAATTCGGGCCGGCTGCGTCGCAGGGGCGGTCGGCGGCGCGGGCGGTGGCGGCTCGGCGCCGGGACTGACCACCGGCAGTTCCAGAACAAAGCAGGCGCCGCCGAGGGCGGACGGCACGCAGGAAATCCGCCCGTTGTGGTCAGTCAGTATGCTGTGAGCAATCGAGAGTCCCAGACCGCTGCCTTTGCCCACATCCCGGGTGGTGAAAAACGGCTCAAAAATACGCGGCAATACTTCCGGCGGCACCCCGGGGCCGTTGTCCTCCACCAGAATTTGAATAAGATTCTCGCGCTGTTGCGTGGAGACCTGCAGGCGACCGGCCCGTGGCACTTCGGCGAGCGCCTGGAGCGCGTTATTCAACAGGTTCGTCAGCGCCTGGCGCATTTGGTCGGCGTCGGCCTGTGTCGCCGGCAGTTGCGGATCCAGATTCAGGCGGAGGTCCACTCCGGCCTTGTGCAAGTCCAGACGGCGCGATTCCGCCGCCTGCCGGACCAGCTCATTCAGGTCAACCGTTTCCCGGTGGGTCGGTTGTTCCCGGGCGAACGACAGGAAATTGCTCACGAGCTTGGCGGCGCGGTTGCTTTCCTGGGCGACTTTTTCCAGGTCGGCGCGCGTTTGCTTGCCCAACTCGTTCCGGCGCAGAATCAGTTCCAGATAGCCTTTGATGACTGCCAACGGATTGTTCAATTCATGCGCCACGCCGGAAATCATCTGGCCGAGCGCCGACAGTTTTTCCGCCTGACGAAGCTGTTGTTCCAGCCGCGCGCGTTCGGTGAGTTCGCGCAGAAAGAACTGGTAGGCGGCCCGGCCTTCGAAGCTGATCGGTGCGCCATCCGCCTCCGCCGGCGTGACGCCGCCGTCCTGGCGCACCAGGTCCAGAATGCGCTGCCGGCAGATGGCGGCAAACCACTCCGGACCCGTCTGCGGCGGCGGCTGCGGTTCGGGGTGAATCCGGCAAAAGCTCGACAACGTGTTGGAGTCGGCCTGGCTGATGCCCAGCAAACGTTTTGCGGTCTGGTTTAACTCGAGAATGCGCAGGTCCTGCGCGTCCGCAATGACGATGCCTTCGCTGGCCTGGTCGAACAGGCTCCGGTAGCGTTCCTCGGTGGAAAGGACCTTCTTCTGCAGGAGTTCGGTCTTCGATTTGTAGGAGCGCATTTTTTGGAATGCGAGCAAATTGCTTTGCCGCACTTCCTCCAGCACCAGAATGATCATGCTGACAGCAATGAAGAGCTGCAGCACCGCCGACATAATGTAGCCGGCGCTGATCAACTGGTCGGAGCGTTGAATGAACGGATAAGCGGCGATGTAAATGCTCCACAATGCAAAACCGCACGCCAACAGGCCGGCGCCCGGAAAGGATTGCTCCGAGCGAAACCGGAAAAAACACCAGGCGGTCAACAGCCCCGCCACTCCCACCAGCCCAAAGACGGGCAACTCCATCTCGATGCGGCGGTCGAAATGATAGGCGCCGAGATAACTCCAGACGAACAAGAAGGCCAGGAACAGGGGGAGGCGCGACGGTTTGGTCCGCCATTTCAGAAACCAGGCGCTGCCCCAGATCAGAAAAACAGCGGAAGCGCCCACGCACCACTGTTTGCACAGGACCAACAGCGGGCGTTCCGGAGCCTCCGGGAATCCTATGCAAAGTCCCAGCCAGAGGGCGTGGAAGAGCCAGGCGATGGTCCAGAAACTGAAGTAACGCCGTTTGGTGTAGCGGTTCAGGTAGTAGAAAAGGCCCACCAGAACGCTGGCGCTCAGAAAAGAGTCAATCAAAGCGGCCTTGAGACACGCCTGGGAAAGATTGAGATCAAATGCGATGATGTTGTTCACGCTTTTTTCAACGTTGCCGGAGTAAGCCACCCGCAGTTTCGGCCAGCCGCGTTCGTCCGCGCGGCGAGTATTTGGCCGTCAGCCGGCAACCCGGGCTCGCTCGCTTCGCGCCTGCCTGCCAGGCGAGGACAAAGGGCCAGCCGAGCATTTCCCACAACGCAGCTCAACGCGCCGGCTGCGGGTTCTTGACCTGGTCATTCAGGGGCCGGGCCACCGGTGGCAGATGGACAAAGTTGTCCTTCCCCCGTTTCAGAACGGGGATGATGATGCCCTTGTGGTCCACGCCGAATGTCAGGAACTGAACCGGCACACTATGTTTTCGATAAACTGACATGATCCGTATGGGTTGAACGTCACTCAGTCGCCCGTTTCCCCGAATCGGGCTGTAACCCGATTCTCGCGCCAACGGCTTCGTCCATACGACAGCGGACGCACCAGGGATTCGACGACTTCGTGAGGTTGCTTGAGCACTGAAAGTGCCAGCGGGAAAAGCCCCCTCACCATCGCGTCGGGGAGAGCGGTATTGTCCGATTTCTGTAATCGCTGTCCGCGAATCGGACATCCAGAACCAGGGGGCGGGCTCAGTCGCTTGCGGAAAAGGCGCCCTGTTCCTCAACCGGCTGGGCGGCCGACGGTGAACGGCCCCAACGGCACCTCGTCCGCTTTGCCGCTCCACCTCGCCCCCAGAGTCAACGACGCGGGAACCAGTCGAAACAGCGGAAGCAACAGCTTGACCGCGGCGGGTTGCATCGCCACCCGCGCGAACAACGTCGCCGCCCGGATGCGTGCCACGAAACTATTCCGCCAGGCCATCGAGTAATCTCTCCCGATTTCGCGAAGCGCTTCGGTCGAGCACGGATCGCTCTGCCGGGCGAGCAGTCGCTCGCACAACATCCATGCCGATTGCATCGCCATGCTGATGCCTTCGGCGATGATGGGGTGCGCTTCCCCGGCAGCGTTGCCGACGAAACAAACCCCGCCGGCGAACGGCGAACGAATGCCGGGACGGATCGGTCCGGCGGACAGCCAGGCGCCGTCCAACCGCGCGCCGGCGAGCGCGTCGCCTGCGGCGCGACAGGACTGTTTGATGTGCGCCAACACCGCCTCGGCGGCGGAGACATGGGGCGTTGCCCGGCGCGAACGCTCCAGGCGGTCTCGCCGAATGCAGCACGAAAGGCTCACGCGTCCATCGTCGGTGTGAACCAGTCCGCCGTAACCGCCGGGAAAAACCAGCAGGGGCATCAGGCCGACGGGAAGCGCACAGTCGCGAAAACGCGCTTTGAACCCGAGCAGGTCCGCGGAACGCGGGGCGCGGCGACCGGGTTGGGTCGGCAGCGTTCCCGGCTCCCACGAGCCGTGCGCCGCGATCACTATTTTCGTCCGGAGTTCATTCGTCAGGCGCGCCGCTTTGTCGGTCGTTTCGCAGAGAAACATGTCTCCTTGCTTTCGCAAGCGGATCGCCGACCACGGTTGCCAGACCTGCGCGCCGGAGCGGGCGGCGCGATCGAGCAACAAGGTATCGAGCCGCTCGCGTCCCAACGCCCGTCCCCAATCAGCGGCGCCTGCGCGCGGCATCGGCGCGGCCAAAGTGGTTTCCCGCGCAAACAATCCGACCTGCCGCACCGGCGGACCGGCCAGCTCCCCGATTGCCTCGGCGACGCCGAGCCGACGCAACAGCGGAAAGTTCGTGGCCGAAAGGTATTCGCCACAGACTTTGCGTCGTGGAAAACGGGCCCTTTCGACGACCGCCACTTTCCAGCCCGCGCGCGCGAGCATCAGCGCCGCGGTCGCGCCGCCCGGTCCGCCGCCGATCACGATTGCGTCAAATTGCCCGGCCATGATGGCGTTTCAATTTGTGGGTTCGTCGCCGCTGCGTTGCGCCGTAAAACAGTGGCTGAACAGGCCCCGCGGTTTTTCCCGCAACTGCCAGGCTCCCTTCGACGGCCAAAGCGCGGAAAGCTCCCGGCCGCCAAAGCCGGCCCTCACGCTGGCCACTGCGTCGTGGCGCGTGACCGGGCCGCACCCGATCAGCCAAAGCCACCGGCTCGCGCGAAGCGCCGCGGCGTATCGCCGCGGCTCGCAAGCAATGAAACAGTCCGTTCGTTCCGCGGCCAACTGCATCAGCCGGGCCAGCGACGGCCCGGAGAAATGGTGAAGGAACAAGTTTGCGGTCATCAATTCAACCCGGCCGACGGACGGCCGGGCCAGCCAGTCAAATACGTCGGCTTCGATCGTTTTCACTTTCCAGGACAACAACTCGAATTGACGGCGCGTCTCCGCGCCGACGATGCTTTGCCGGTCCACGAGCGCTGCTTCGACATTGCGCCAACTGGAACGAAGTTGTTGCGCCAGCCGCAACATCACGGTTCCGTCTCCGGCGCCCAAATCAACGATTCGTCCGGGTGACCGGCGGCCAAATATTTCGCGCAGGGTCGAGGCCATGACGCGCACGTTGCCCAACACGGCGTTGATACGGCGCAAATCCCGCCGGGAGCGAATCGCCCGCGGATCGTCGGCGGGCAACTCGTCCAGCCATTCAGGTTCAACGCGCCGGTTCATGGTGGGAGTATAGGAGTGTTGGAGTGTTGGGCATGCCCGCTCCATCACTCCATCGCTCTATCGCTCCATCGCTTCATGTCCTCATCACTTCACCTCCAACAACGCGCCGTGGCAACTGAATCCGGCGCCGAACGATGACATCCACCAGTAACCCGCGGGCGCGTTGTCTGCCAGCGCTTCACGCAGCACGAAATAGACGAATGGACTGCTCAGATTGCCAAACTTCCGCAGGACCCGCGCGCTCCAGCGCAGATCGGTTTCCGTCAATCCAAGCTTTTCCTGAATCGCCGCCAGCACGTCGCGGCCGCCGGCGTGCACGATCCAGGCGGCCATCGGACCGCGCGACACGCCGGCCCTCACCAGGGTGTCCGAAAGAACCCGCGCCGCGTGTTTGGCCGCCAACGCGGGCACCTGGCGCGCCAGGATGTTTCGCAACATGCCGCTGCGCTGTTCGAACCGCAGATAATCGCGGTCCTCCGCGCTCAAGATCGAACCGGCCGTTTTCCATTCAATGCGCCGGCGATTCGGGCCGGGCTGTCTGCTCAGCACAGCCGCCCCGGCGCCGTCGCCGAACAAACACGCGCTGATGAGCACGCCCGGATCGTCGTCGAGATAAAACGCCGCGCTGCACACCTCGACGCATACGGACAAAACATTTTCGCACCGTCCCGCGGCCAGCAAAGCCTCGGCGGCGCGCAGGTTGGGCAGCGCCGCGCCGCAACCTTGACCGACCAGGTCCAGCATCAGCGCGTCGGCCCGCAAACCGAGCCGTTCACTGACGTAACCGGTCAGGCCCGGACAAAGGTAGCCGGTGCAGGTGCTGACGATCGCCGCATCGATGTGCTCCGTTTCAAGCCCGGCATCTTTCAAGGCTGCCGCGGCGGCCTTTGCCGCCAACGCCGGAGCGTGTTTGGCGAAGCGGAGGTGCAGAGCATCCGGGGTCAGAGTGAAGGCCTCGGTCAGGGGCTCCAGTGCCAGGTAGCGCGTGGCTATCCCGTTTTCGCCCAGCAAAACTTTTTTCAGAATGGCCCGCGAACGGCTGGTCAGTTGCAAGAACGGTTCGGCGGACTGCAACGCTTCCCAACATTCCCGTTGCGCATAACTGCGCGCAGGCGTGGCGATGCCGAGTCCGGTGATAAACATGCTGGAATTTACTCAGGCGAACGGTCGCACACCAGTTTCGATCGGCGAATTCTCTTCGCCGACCGTTTGTTGTTGAGACGCGCGCCGGTAGCGGGTGGTTCCCGGTTGTCAACGGATGTGACTTGAACTGATGGTTAACGTCGCGTTTCCACCCACCTGCCCATGAGCCAACCCACCCCCGACTCCTCCCAGGAGGGAGCCGGCGTTCGTCCGCGGCCGGCCGGTTCCCCTCCTGGGAGGGGTTAGGGGTGGGTTCATGGTCGCAATGCATGCGAAAAAACGAAAGGGGCTGCCCAAGAACTTCCCCGCATCCGGCCTGCCGGCCACCCTCTCCCCCGCCGAGGGGGAGAGGGACGGGGTGAGGGGCCGCTCGCAGGTTCAGGGGCGCAATGCGCGCACGAAGTTCGGAGGATTTCTCCCGGGAGGGGCCGGGGAGGGGTGGTGGCATGGATACGCTCGGAATAGTTGGCCGCCAGTTTGGATTACCCATTGCCCATTTGACGGTCGGCAGGTTCCGCCTGTAGATTGGTCACGCTGATGAAAGGCGCCACGAACATCGTTCTCTATGACGACCAATGCCCGATGTGCACGTTTCAAATGCGCTTGCTGACGTGGCTCGACTGGTTCAACACGGCCACGTTGCTGCCGATGTCCGATCCGCGCGCGAAGGAAGTTGCGCCCGGCCTCACGCCCGAAGATATGTCGGCCGCCATGCACTGCGTCACGCCGGATGGCCGCATTTATCGCGGCGCGCGCTGCGTCCGTTACCTGG
>DASPXS010000382.1:0-7451 GCA_035637175.1 Haliangiales bacterium
TCGCCTTCAACCACTTCGATTCGGTTCTTCCGATTTTCCGAGTTCATGATAGTACCTTCTGCATACATCAAGACGCGCCTGTTTGGCTAACGGGAAATTGCCTGGACCAGACCGGCGATCAACCTTGGCCAGCGGCTGTAGGACGCTCGACCTGCGGCGGCACATGCGGCGCCGAGGTCAAGCCCGATTGCGAGTAGTAATTCCCCTGTTTCACCACGGTTGGCGAGTGGGAAATGACAACTGGATGTCCCCGGGAACTTGATTTCAAATTTGCAATTTTCAAATCTCAAATCAACTCTCGCTCCTCAGCGTCGCGGCGGAGCGGGTGGTCGGGCGGCAACTTGCTCAGCAAATCCTTCTGTAACGACTTCGCTTTCTTCGTTTGCTCCTCCTGCTCGCGTGTCCTACGGTTCAAGTGCCGCTGGCCTTTGATGTCGGAGTTCTGGAGTGAATCTGCCCAAGCGCGCAACTGCCGCGAGCAGGATTCGGCGATCGATTTTAAATCTAAAATCTGAGATTTAAAGTCGCTCATCCACGGCCGCCTCTGCAGCAGACAGAGCATCGACCGCGCTTCGCCCGCCGAACCGCGCGCGATGTAAATGAAAGCGAGAAGTTCGTTCGTGGTGCCGCGCTCGAAGCCCTCGGCGATGTTGTTGGAGACGGAGAGAACCGCCCGTTCAAGCTGGTCGCGGAAGGAGGGGCGCAGGCGGCGGGGCGCGTCTTCCAGAAAATCGTCGGCGCGGTCGTAAAGCCGGGCGGCCTCTTGCCATACGGGAAGGTCCTCGAAACGTTGATAGGTCATGTTGAGTCGGTGGTTGAGAGTTTGGAGTTGAGGGACTGGCGAAGTCGATCTCAGGATTTCAAATTTGCAATTTCAAATCTCAAAACGCCGACGTGCCGGTTTGAACACCGCCTGCCGTTTGCCTGTTCAACCAACTGGAGCAGTCCGGTGCGTTCCGGGTCGATTGCCGCAATTCCCGCGCCCCTTGAGTGGCGCTTCGACCGGCCCCGGCCTAATCCGCCTCGCATTCCGCCAGCAGCGTCCGGTACGTCGCCCGCGCGTGATCGTAGTCCCGCTTCGCCTGTTCCATTTCATCGGCCTTGATGAATTTCTGTTTCTGCGACCAGCATTGGTCCACGCCTTTCAAACACCAGTCCGCGCTGCGTTTTGACGCGCGCACCGGCTTGTCGCCGACCAAAACCCAAATCGGATTGCTGTGGGACGACGGCAGGATGCGCAGCGCAACCCAACTGCTGCGGTCGATCTTCACGTCGAACGCCAGGTCGCGCATAGTGCCGTCGGCCACGATGTTTTGTTTCGCCACCGGATAACCGTTGACCAGGACTTCCACCGGCACTTCGCGGGTGTCGCCGATGCGGGCGCGCTCGATGTCCCAGTAAGGCTTTTCATTGTAGCGGCGGTTTTTGATTTCCGGATTGGGCTTCTCGTTCAGCCGCGCCGCGACCCGCGCCGTCACCTGCACCGGGCCCGGCTGCGACAACTTCAATTCGCTGCCGTTCTCGCCCATGGCCGCGTTGTTCACCTTGAATTCGACCAAATGACTCCGGCCGTCGCTGACGTAATTGCGCCCTTTGCGGATGCCTTCGCACCAGTCGGCGTAATTGAGTTTGCCGTCCAGCTTCACGTACGACCGCCCCAGTCCCACCCGCTCCCCGTAGATGCAGGGGAAATCCGTCTCCCCGCTGACGCGCGTGCGATATCCGACGTTGAGCGTCTGGTACCACATGTTCAGCTCCCAGACGGAGGGCGTGTCCACCATCGAAAGGAAGTCCACCGCGGGAACGGGCTTGCCGTCCGGGCCGGGCACCTCGTGCGTCACGTCCATGATGTATTCGTTGGCGCCGATGCCGTCGAAGGGCGGCACGATATAGTTCGGCAGCTCGTCCGAGTTGACCTGCAGACCCCAGCCGGAATGGGCCGGGCCGCAAACCGCGCCCTGCTTTTTCGCCCAGCGCAGCGTGTTGAGGCACATCGTCGGCCAGTGTTTGTCGGAATCACCGCCCGGATAAATTTCCTCCTTGAGCCGCAGCAGGCAAAGATGACCGGATTGATGGGAGCCAAACCCGGAAACCTCCACGTCATAGTGCAGCAAATAAGGCCACACCGACACCTTGTCGTCCTTGCCGGTAAAGAACTGTTTCTGGTAATCGAAACACGGGCCCCAGGTCAGGTTGCAGCCGACCTTCAAATCTTCGCCCAGGCAATGGCGCATCATATCGGGCGCGTGGACGCCTTCGGTCGGTTTGGTGTAATGGGCGCAGCCAGCGGCGTGAATGTGATGATCGCCCGACCACCAGCCGAGCTTGGAAGGATCGACCCAGCGCTCGAGGTTGAACGACCAATTCTCCTTCCGGCCGTCCACCTTGAAGGCCGCCGTCTTCGTTACGTATTCCGGCCCGCGCGTGTATTCCACGGCGTACTCACCCGGCGGGAGTTTCTCCATCTCGCCGTCCGCCCGATAGACCTGGGGGTGAAAGGCGAAATCCGGCGCGAGCCGCTTGGCCTGGGACGGATAAACCAGACCTGCCTTGTCCCGGATGACGAACATGGCGGTGGTGGGCTGGTTGTTCTCGTCGCGGACACGGAAGATCACTTCGCTCGCCGGCAGGCACTCGAACAACAGGTCCGCTTCGTTGCGAAATCCGATGTCCTGTGTGCCCTGGCCGACGTTGAAGGCAATCTTGCCTTCGCGTTTTCCGGCGTCACGGCTGTACAACTGGATGATCCGGTACTCCAGGGGCAGGCCGCTTAGCGCGGGGCGCAGCGGCTGCGCATTCGACATCTGAAGGTCCAGCCACAGCTCGGCGGGACTTTCCGCGCCCTCGCCCTCGCCGCGTTTGCGGAATTGATCGTCCGAAACGTTTTTCTTCCCGGGCGAATTATGGACTGATTGCGCGTTGCGGCTGGCCGCCCGCAGTTCCGCGGTCACCCCGGCTTCGTTCTGAACCTTCACCAGGAACTGCCGCCAGCCTTTCTCCGACAACACCGGCCTGGCTTGCCCCTGGGTGACCTTCACGCGCGACTCCGGGTTGATGTTCACGCCGAACAGGCAGTATTGGTCCAGCACTCGCTGGATGGCCTCGCCGGCTTCCTCGGCGTCGGACTTCTTGAACGCCGCTTCCAACGCCTCCTTGTCCGCGGCGCGGAGCGGTGTCCCGAGATAATCGGTTGCTTCAATCACGCGGCGGACCTGCGCGACGAGCGGTTGCAACTCGACGTTTTTGACCATGGGCAGAGTCGGCGCGTCTGCCGCCGCCGCGCTTGAAGTCATTGCCTGGAGTGCGCCGAGGAGCGCCGTCTGAATCAAAACCTGTCGTTTAAACATGGCTGCCTCACTTTCCGTCTGGTGGTTGGTCGCCAGTATTCGACAAAACGAACGGTTTGGACAGCGGGAAATCGGGGTGATTTTCGTGAGGACGCATTGGTTTCCTGCAAGTCGAGCACTGGTCCGCCGGGCTGGAAGCCCGGCTCACTGGCAGGCAGGACGCCTGCCGCCACCGTCAGGCAACACACTGCTTTTCTGTTCTGCTCATCGCTTCCTGCCCGTGCCGCAGCATGCGCTCGGTCGTTTCCCAGCCGATACAGGCGTCGGTGATCGACACGCAGTGACGCAAATCCTCCAGGCGTTTTGGAATCGGCTGACTGCCCTCCTCCAGATAACTCTCGACCATCAGGCCGATGAGAGCGGTGTTCCCGGCAGCGCGCTGGTGGAGGACGCTCTTCCAGACTTCCTCCTGGCGCGCGTGTTGTTTTCCCGAGTTGGCATGGCTGCAGTCCACCATGAGTACCGGCGGCAAACCGGCCTTCTGCAACGTGACGATGGCGGAAGCGATGCTTTCGGGATCGTAGTTCGCCTCCAAACGGCCGCCGCGCAATACGACGTGACCGTGCGGATTTCCCGTCGTGCGGATGATGCTGGTGACGCCGTCCTGATCGATGCCGAGAAAACTGTGGGGCGTGCGCGCGGACGTCATGGCGTCAACGGCGATTTGCAGGCTGCCGTCGGTCGCGTTTTTGAAGCCGACCGGCATGGACAAACCGCTCGCCATCTCGCGGTGCGTTTGGGATTCCGTCGTGCGGGCGCCGATCGCCGCCCAACTCACCAGGTCGGCAAGATATTGCGGCACGATGGGATCGAGAAATTCGGTCGCTGCCGGCAGCCCCATCCCGGTGATTTGCAGAAGCAAACGCCGCGCTTTCTTCAAGCCGGTTTCGATGTCGTAGGAACCGTCGAGGTGCGGGTCGTTGATCAATCCTTTCCAACCGATCGTCGTGCGCGGCTTTTCAAAATAAACCCGCATGACGATGGAGAACTGGCCGGCCAATTGTTCGCGGAGGCAGTTGAGCTTTCGCGCGTATTCGAGCGCGCCGTCCAGGTCGTGAATCGAACACGGACCGACGACGACCAGCAGGCGCGGGTCTTCCCGGCGCAAAATCCGTTTTACCACTTCGCGGCCTTCGACGACCGTTTGGTTCGCCCGCTCGGTCATCGGGAATTCGTCCTTCAACGCCCGCGGCGGAAGCAGTCGAACGATTTCTTTTACGTGTAAATTCTGTGTCGGTTGCATGTTGAACGGTTACCATTTCTACATCTACCGGATCACCATTACGGTCGGCGCCAGCAGCCAAATCCTGGCCGGCCGGCCCGAGAGACTTTCGCGCGCCAGATTCAGCGGAACGGACAAATCAAATCCGGCATCGCGCAGCCATTTCCCCGCTGTCGGGCTGATCGCGCCCCTGATGTCATCGGTCGAATCGCCAAACAAATCGAATAATTCAAAGAAATTCTTCTTGCGCGGACGATGGATCACTTGATAGCCGGGTTCAAGTCCGGCTTCGCGCGCCACCGCCGCGAGCGCATCGTCCAATCCGCCCAGTTTGTCCACCAGCCCCAGTTTGAGCGCCTGCGCACCCGACCAGACCCGTCCGCCCGCCATCGGGGCAATGTCCTGGACGGCGCGCCGGCGGGAACCCGCGACCAGTTTCAAAAACTTGTCGTAGATGTCGTCCACGAATCCCTGCATTCGTTCCTGCTCGTTCGGCGTCCAGCCGCGGTCGATCGCCATTGCGCCGGCCGATTCATCCAGCATCACGCTTTCCACCTTAAGGCCGATCTTTTTCAGGAACGGCCCGAAACTCAGCTTCAAGGCGAACACGCCGATGGAGCCGGTGAGGGTCTCCGGCTCGGCGTAAACCGGCCGGCCCACGCACGAAATCCAGTAACCGCCGGAGGCCGCCATGTCACCCATCGAAATCAGCGTGGGCTTGTTCTTCGAGAGTTTTTCCAGCGCGGCGCGAACGGCTTCGCTGGCGGTGGCGGAACCGCCGGGCGAATTGATGCGCGCCACCACCGCGCGCACGTTGTCATCGGACTCCAGCTCCTGAATCGCTTGCACGGTCGGTCCCGACACCAACATGCCGGGCATCTCTTTTTCGCCGTCCAGGATCTGGCCGTCGAGATGCAACACGGCGATCGCCGGTTTGTTCGCGCGCCGTTCCTGCCCGCCGCCCATGATTTTGCCCATCAGCTCGAAAAAGGAGAGTTGCTTGGGCCTGGCCTTCTGCGGCTCCACCCAGGTGACCTCCCGGCCGATGAGTTTGGCGACGTTCTCGCGCGCCGTGCCGAACGGGACGACCTCATCGACCAGCTTCGCCTCACGCGCCGCGGCCGGCGTGAAGAGCCGGTCGGATTGCACTTTCCGAAACTGTTCGCGCTTTAATTTCCGCCCCGCGCAAATCTGCTGGATGAGGGAGTCGTTCATGCTCTCGACCATGGATTTGTAATGGGCGCGCAGTTGCTCGCTCATCTCGGAGAGCGTGAATGGCTCGACCGCTCCCTTGAAATCGCCGGTGCGCGCGAAGCTCGCCTTCGCGCCCAGCAAATCCATCGCGTCGCGGAAGTGCAGCGTCATGAGAGAAAGCGATGGCAAATCGAGCGAGCCGAGGTCGGTCATGAGAATCGTGTCGCACGCGCTGGCAATTGCGTAGTGGATTGTGTCGGCGTTTTCCAGCCAGGCGAACGACCGCTTGCCCGCCTCGCGCAGCTTGTGGACGTGGCGGGACACCTCGGAGAGCTGCGCCAGGTTCAGGTGAAGTGTGGAGGAGGAGAGATCGAACAACACGTGCTGAATTTCCTCGTCCCTGGCCAGATCGTCGATTTTCTCGCAGAGGTCGAAGAACGAACCGGGCCTCTCCAGCCCGCCGAAGAACAGCGAAATCGGATCGATGTCGGAGGTCGAGGGATAATCGGCGTAATTTCCTTTGAGAACAATGATGCGCACCGCGGACTTTTTCGCGTCGGTTTTCGTCTGAGGATCGGCCTCCGCTTTTGCCGCCTGGTTCGCGTCCGCCGCCCGCGCGGGAAGGTTTTCGAGGAGCAGCGGGAAAAATAAAAGCGCCACGGACACCGGTGGGCACAAGGCGCGGCAGCGTACCCAGGCGGCGTTGATTGTTTTCATGGGTTCAAGGTAGCTTCAATGTTGGCGGCCAACAAGGATTAGCGCGCGCGTCATAAGGGACGTTAAATCGTTAAATCGTTAAATCGTTAAATGGGCACAACGGTCCGACACCGAATGCGGTTCCACGCTTTAACGGTTCAACGATCCGGGTTTCCCCGCAATTGAAAACCGGTCCGTTCTCGAATACCTTCCCAGCATGGCTGAAACCGTTGAACCGGTGGTCCTGCCGGAAATCGAGAAAGAAGAAAAAACCGGCGCCCAAAACGAGTTGGAGCCGGGTTACCTGGTAATTTGCTGGGACGATCCGGTCAATCTCATGGCCTACGTGACGCACGTTTTTCAGGTCGTTTTTGCCTGGCCGAAACCGAAGGCGGAATTCCACATGTTGCAGGTGCACAACCAGGGCAAGAGCGTCCTGATCCGCGAAAGCATGGAACGGGCGGAACATTACGTGCATCAGTTGCAGAGTTACAGTCTGCACGCCACCATGGAGCGCGACGAGTGAAATTCATCAAGCGAGACGGGGACCAATTCGTTTTCCAGGTTGGCAAACGCGAGAAGCGCCTGCTCCTTGAAGTGCTTAAACTTTATCCCCTCGTTCCCGCCACGCACCATCGCCTCAGCAAATCCGCCGACGCGAAGCAAGTCGCGGAGAACCAGAAATTGCTCGAAGAGGCGCTGGCCGAACGCAAGCGGGAGAACCAACGGCAACTGCTGGCCCTCCTGAACGACGAGCCGCGGTTCCGGGAAACCGACGGGGGCTACCAGCTCACCCTCGGCGCGCCGCAGATGGAATGGCTGTTCCAGGTGGTGAACGACATTCGCGTCGGCAGTTGGCTGGTCCTTGGCGAGCCCGACGAAAAGAAAGGCAAACCGATTGAGTTGAACCCCAAGAACGCGCGCTACTACGCGGCCATGGAATTCTGCGGCTACTTGCAGATGACCCTGCTCGAAGCCCTGGAACGGGAAGC
>DASPXS010000383.1:0-6398 GCA_035637175.1 Haliangiales bacterium
AGGCGGCCAACGACCCACGCTTCGAGGCGAATGACTTCGCCCGGTTTCGCCGTTCCAAGAATTTTTGCGCCACGAATTGCCGCCAGTTTCAATCCGGGCATGGGCGGGATTTGGGGGTCGCTCTGAGCGACGGTTCCCGCCAGTTGCGCCGCGGCTTCCAACAGCAGCACCCCGGGCATGATGGGTTGACCGGGGAAATGCCCGCGCAAAAACGGTTCGTCACCGCGCAGCGCGTATTCTCCCACGCCGCTTTTTCCCGGCTCCAAAGTCAACAAACGGTCCAGGAAACGGAACTCCCGGCCATGTGGCAGCGAATCGAGAGCAGTGGTCAAGGGGTCAGGCATGTTCTCTCACAGCAACGGGTTGGATGAAACAGCACGCAAGCCACCTACCTGGGTTGCAGCGGTTCGACCAACTTGTAGTCGGCATCCAGTTTCGGCGCAAAGAGCGACTCGTCCAGCTTCGCATTCAACACGGCGTTCGTGAAATCATTCCGCATCGTCGAACCGTCGGCGAATTGCAGTTCGGTGGCGCGCAAAGAAAAATCGTTTGTGGCGAAGGCAACTTTGATCTGCGGCATCAGACGGCGCGCCGAAGCGGATCGGGGTTGGAGCGTCACTTCGTGAACGTGATCGGACGTGGTCTCATGAACCACGCGAAAGCGCGACTCGAGTTCGCCCTGGCTGCGGGGAAAGCCGGCTTCGAGCAGGGCGAGCGTGTCGCGCCATTGGCCGGTCTGGTTGCCGGTGAACGGATATTTTTCCGCGCGTTTCAGCCTGGGGTAAACGATGAGCATCTGGTCGGCCAGGCGCACGGCAATGGTTTGCGGCGGATCGCCGAGTTCCCAGCGGAAACGATTCGGCGCGGCAAACCAGACGTGGCCGCCGGCCGTCAACGGTTGCGTCAACGATTTCAGCGCGCGCGTCTGGATGACTTCAGCGGACCAGGTCTGAATGTTCGTTTGCGAATGAAGCCAAAGGGTGAGGACGGAGGCGGTGTCGGAGGCGAGCAATTTCCCGCCAAACAGGCTGAAGAAAGCGACCAGCAAAGCCGGCAACCAAGAGGGCTGCCCTCCAGGCGCCGTCCTTGGGACATCCTCTCTGTATGTGTTTAGCGCCTGCCCGCGGTTGTAGCGGCGGCCATCCTGGCTGCCGTAGAGGGCTGCATCTTGCCGTCCGGATACGCGTTGCGAAATCGGAAGTGTCGCGCGAATGCATGCGCTGAGTCCGCCGGGCAGGATGCCCGGCTCTACGCCAAGCGGGGCGCCCGCCGCCACAATAAACACAAGCCCTCCCGTGGGGGATAGGGATGGGGTGAGGAGGTGCCGAGGCCGCGCTTCGGACCCGGGATGGTGATGACGCATCCAAGCTAGATCGGCCAGATGGGAACGAAATGATACCATTGGTCGAGATGTTGGCGGATGACCGGTTCAAAAGCACGCAGGATTTCCTGCGTGATTTTCTGGCGCGATTCGCGCGACCGCAGCGCGGCGCGATCGTAAGGGATCTCCGGCAGAATATGCGCGGCATAACCGCGTTCCGTGCGCGGCAGATAAACCGGCAACAGAACGCAACCGGACGCACGCGCCAATTCGGCGGCGGCGATGGATGCGGCGAATTTCCTGCCGAACAACTCGACCATCACCGCGCTGGCCTCGGGAGGCCGGTCCACCAGCAATGCCACAATGGCGCCCGATTCAAGGCGTCGAATGATTTCAACGAAGGCAAAGGGATCGCGGCCGATGACCAGCGTTTCGATGCCCCAGCGCGCGCGGGAAGCCTGTCGCAGCTCGGTCAGTCGCCCCTGCGGTTCGGCCAGCGTGACGACCAGCAGTTTCACGCCGCGCTGCGCCAGCAGCGGCGCCCCGAATTCCCAGTTTCCCAGATGCGGCGTCAACAGGAGGATGCCCCGTCGGCTCGATTGCGCGGCTGTGAAATACTCCCAACCGGTCCACTCGGCGAACAGGGCGTCGATGGAAGCGCCGCTTTCGTACCGCCAGAGGTCGGCGAGTTTGATCGCAAAATTTTGCAGCAGGTCGCGGCTGACTTTTTCGGCGGCGGCGCGGTCGCCATTCAGCGGCGGCAAGAGATTCCGGATGACGACTTCGCGGCGTTTCCGCGCGACGATCCCATAGATTCCCACCAGGGTCCGGCTGAGGCGAACGCAGGTCGGCGGCGAAAATTTGCGCGCTGCGCCCAGACCAAGTTGCCAGAATTCCGCCCGGTACAAGAACGACGGCCGTCGGAGCAATGCCTGGGGCGCGAGGCGTGAAGCGCGGTCGTTGGCCTCCTCTGCCGTGGCATCCGCCGAGCCGTCGGTGCCCAAGGTCGGGTTGCGGAGCAAAGTTTTCCACCAAATCGGCAGGAGAAAGGTCGAAGTCAGGTAGGCGAAGGCAATGCCGGAGGCGCAGACTTGGCCGAGGCTGACCAAACCGCCGTTGCTCGACCAGACGTTGGAGCCGAAACCGGTGACGGTGGTGGCCGCGCACAGAAACAAGGCGCGCCCGACGGTGCGACGCGAGGCGGTGATGTCGCCGCCGTGCCGGCGCAACGCCAGTTGCATGTGAATGCTGTAGTCCACGCCCGAACCCAGGAGCAGCGGCAGCGCCATCAGGTTGAGCAGATTCCACGACCAGCCGGCCAATTTCATCAGCGCGAGCAGGCACAGCAGGCTGAAGGCGAGCGCGGCCAGACTGAGCAGGACTTCCCTAAACCGTCCGAACGCCAGCCAGAGCGAGCCGACCAACAGCGCCGTCATCGGCAGCATCACGCGCCGGAAATCCTTTTCGACAACGTCGAGCAATGCGGACCCGAGCATTTCCCAGCCGGCGAGCCAGACGCCGTCGCGGGGCAGTTGTGCGCCGAGAGTGGAAAGCCCGGCGGAACGCGGACCGGAATTCGAGCCGGCAACGGGGTATATCAGGCCGAGCGCATAAAAGTTCGTTGGCGTGCGCGCGGCCATTTTTTCGAGAATCCACCGGCTCATATCATTGGTTGGCCAGACGACGCCCGGTGTCGAGGCGGCTTGTTTCCAGGCACTCAAAATGTTGTCGGTCGCGGCGAGCGCGTCGCCGGTGAAACCGCCCGCCCGGGCGGCGGCATGCAGTAATTCCCGTTCGGCCGCGAGTTGTCGGGCGATCGGACGGTTCGCCGATTGAAATTCAGGACGCGGCCACAGCGCCGCGGCCAGAGTGAAGCCGTCGATCAGTTTGTTTGCCGCGGCGCGTTGCAAAATGGGCTGAACCCCGTCCAGGCGGCGCGCGACTTCGCTTTCGTCCCGCCCGGCCATCAGCAGCCAATACGGTTCCTGAGTCCTTCCCATGCGGCGCTTGATGTCTTCGAGCGCGGCGTAAGCCGAGCTATGACGTGGACGCAGCGAATCAGCCGTGCGTTCGACCGCGGGCAAACCGCGTGAAAGAAGGGCGATCGTGGCGAAAAGGAGAAGAACTGTCGCGGTCCAGAGGAGCGTGGCGGCCGGAGTGAAGGAGCGTTGGAGCGTTGGAGCGTTGGAGCGTTGGAGCGTGGAAGCGTCGGAACGGAGCAACGGAGGCAGGAAAAAGTTGAGCATTACGACAGCCGCGAGGGCGATGCCGATGGCCACCAGGGAACCCAGTTGGGCGAGTCCGGGCAGTCCGCCAAAATTGAGAATGAGAAACGCACCGGCCGTGGTGACCGCCGACCAGACGATACTGGGCGCGAGCGTCCGCCGCAGGTCGCGGGCGGACCGATGCGGCGCGCCGAGCGATTCCTGGTACAGCACGAGTCCGTAATCGACGGCGAGACCGAGCAAAATGGCGGCAAAACCGACGCTGACCACGTTGAGGGTTCCGAAGAACAGACCGCCCAACGCCAGGGTTGATCCGAGAATGAGCGCCAGGAGGGCAAGAATCCACAGCAACGGCCGCCAGCGCCGATGCACCCACCAAAACAAAGCGACGATGACCAGGACAGTGCAGCCTACCGAGCCGGTGATGTCATGTTCCATCCCGCCGGCGATTTCAGCGACGAAGGCCGGACGACCGGTGTAATTGAACAAAATTCCGCTTCGACTCCGTTCCGCCGGCGGATGGGCGACATCGACAATCTGTTTCACCGCGTTCAGCCAGCGGACGCACTCCCGGTAGTTGCTCAGGGTGCTTTGCGCCTGGACAAACAGAATGCGAAACGTTCCGTCGGCGGACGCGAACTGTTCCTGGCCTTGTCCAAAAGCGGGCGCGTCGGCGGCTGTGTTTTCCGGCAACCGAAGCAGGCCGAAAGGATCGTAGCTGAGTCGTCCCACTTCGTCGGGCGACAGCGAAGTGGCGAGTTGCTCGCGCGCCGAATCGAGCACGTTCGCCACGTTGTTCGTCGCCAGACGGTTTGTCAGTTGGCCGAAGACTTCCGGTGGTTGATTGAACCACAGATAAGCGACGAATTCCGCGGCCTGCGCGGGCTGTTCCAGCCAGGGCGGTTGCCAGGTGACCCGGGAAATCAGGTGGGTTTGATGACGCAGAGGCATAGCCAGCGCGCGCGCGGCGTTCTCAGCGGCCTCGGCGTCCGGGGCGCGAACGGTGATGATGAGTTCGCGGGCATTGGCGAAATTCTGCTGGTAGATTTGCAGCCCTTGCACGGCAGGAACGTCCGCCGGCAGCAGGTCCAGCACTTCCACATCGAAGCGGAGCCGGGCAAGACCGAGCCCAATGGGGATCAGCAGGAGCACCCAAAGCCAGTGGCGAGCCCACGAGGCGTATTTCATGGCGCCAAATAACCCTCGAGCATTTCGCCGGTGTTCTTGTTTTCCAGACGCCAGCGCCCGCCGCCGGATTCTCTCCAATTCCATCCGGCGGGTGGAACTGTTCCGGCCAGACAGCGGGTCAATTGCAGCCAGGCCGCCTGCGCCGGCGGTTTGCCGCGGCCCGAATAGGTCCGGTTATCCGCAACGAATTCAATCTGCCAGGAATTGGTCGTGGTTTGAGCCACTACAAAAGGCAGGGGAACCTTGGTGAACTGCAGGAAAGTGCGTCCGCTTGCATGAACGGCGACCAGCAATTCGCCCGCAATTTCCGGCGCGGCCTTTTTCGAACGCCAGACGGCCTGGCCCTGTTGGACGCGCCAGTCCGGTTCGGCAAGATTCACTGCCGACAACGGTGGTGCGGTGCGACAGGCGCTCAACGAACAAAGCGCCAACAGCACCGGAAAGAGCCGGAAAACCGGTGACGGCGCGCTGGTGTCATCGGGGGATTGCCCGCCGCGCCGGAGACGTGCGCGATCCGGCCCGTTTTCGGACGCGGTCCCGCGACTTTTCGCTTCCGGTCGGAGTGACAACATTGAGCGAAAGCCTATGTTTGCCGGAAGGAACAAGTCGAGGTTTTAGACAGGCAATTGATTTCGAGGCGATTATCCGCCCTGACGTTGCATAAAATTCCGGTGACAACCTTTTGTTGAATATGCAACAAAAGGTTGTCACCGGCGTTTCGAGTGATCGACAGACAGTTCCCACAGCAAAAAATGAACGTTTTGAGGGAAAATTGTCAAAAAAATCGAGTGACTTGACAGGTGGTGTAAAAATAGCGCCATCCAAATAGATACGTGTAGGTATTGATGAGGAACGGCCGTTTGCGCTATAAGATAGTTTTGGCTTTTGAATTGTGCGGTCCTTGAAATGGAGACAATGGGATGATTAGAGTTCAAAATCTGGGCAAGTCCTTCGGTCCGAAGATTGCCGTCAACAGCGTCTCGTTCACGGTGGAGCGCGGTGAAGTGCTCGGTTTCCTCGGGCCGAACGGCGCCGGCAAATCCACCACCATGCGGATGATCACAGGGTTCATCCCGCCTTCGGCCGGCACGGTCGAAATCGGTGAGTTCGACGTGACCGAACAGCCGATCCAGGCCAAGCGCCTGATTGGTTACCTGCCCGAAAACGCCCCGGCCTACACCGACATGAGTGTCTATGGATTCCTGAATTTTGTGGCCGAGCTGCGCGGTTTTCGCGGTGACGACAGGAAAAAGGCCATTCATCGGGTGGTCGAGATGTGCTTCCTGGAAACCGTGCTGCATCAAAGCGTGGATACGCTTTCCAAAGGCTACCGACACCGCACCTGTTTTGCGCAATCCATCCTCCACGACCCGGACGTGCTGGTCATGGACGAACCGACCGACGGCCTCGACCCGAACCAAAAGCACGAGGTGCGCGGTTTGATCCGGCGCATGGGCGAAAAGAAGGCGATCGTTTTTTCCACCCATATCCTCGAGGAGGTCGAAGCCGCCTGCAGCCGCGCCATTATTATTGATCGGGGCCAAATCGTGGCCAACGGGACGCCGTCCGAATTGAAACAACGCTCGGAGGTGGCCGGCGCGGTCACGTTGCGCGTGACCGGCATGAATGGACCGGCGTTGGGCCAGAAACTGACCCAACTTTCC
>DASPXS010000384.1:0-7853 GCA_035637175.1 Haliangiales bacterium
TGTTGGCAACGAGCAGCAGGGTTTCCGAGCCGAGCCGGAACGGTTCCTCTTTCAATGAGCCATGGGCCCGCACATCGACAAAGCCAGAGGCCTCAAGCAACTCGCAAATCTCGCGGTAGGTGTAAGTGCGATGGCTGGCCATTCGTTTCACGACTTTGCCCTCCTGGATGAGAGTAACAATTTGAAATTCAACCTGATTCTCGGGAGTCATCCAGGTTCGTCACTTTGTGCCGGCTCCCGGTTCGGGCAGGGCAAATGCCACATAAGCGTCACCGCTTCGGGTGCCCATTTTCCCGCCACCGCACGCGATCACCAGATATTGCCGGCCGCGGGCCAGGTAAGTCGCCGGCGTTGCGTAACCGCCGGCGGGAAGTTTCCATTGCCACAACACCTTGCCGGTCTCTTCATCAAGAGCCCGGATCATCTCGTCCCTGGTTGCGGCGATGAAAATCAGCCCGGATGCCGTAACCACCGGACCTCCATAATTCTCAGTGCCGGTCGGCGGCAGGCCCCGGGCGGTGAGCGCCGGCACTTCGCCGAGCGGGATGCGCCACAGATAATCTCCCGTGTTCAGGTCGATCGCATTGAGCGTTCCCCAGGGAGGCTTCACCGCGGGATATCCGTTGGTATCCAGCCAACGATTGTACCCGGTGTGCGTGTAAGGTTCGTTCAAAGCGATCCCTGTCATTCCGTCCTTCTCCGACTCGGCGGGGGAGAGAGTGGCCGAAGGGCGGCCGAGGGAAAGTCCGCCCGGCCGGTCTCCGGGCGTTTCCTGATCGAGCAGAAAGTCCGTCACCGCCTCCGTCTGTGGCTTCGTCAGAAACGCAAACGCCGGCATGTTACCGCGACCGGCCTCGAGCAGTTGCACTATCTCCGGTCTCTTCAACTTTTGTCCGAGGTTGACGAGCGTTGGATAGGCACGCGCCGGGTCGCCCTGCCGGTCGATCCCATGACAAGCGGCGCAGATTTGATTGAAGATTTGCCTGCCGGACGACAGCGGCGCGTTGTTTATGGCGCCGATTCGGACCATCGTCAAGAGCCAGGGCATCTCATTCGCATTCACGTAAAGGATGCCGCGCCGAGGATCGATCGCCGCGCCCCCCCACTCGGCGCCGCCGTCGAAGCCGGGAAAGATGATCGTGCCTTGAGTTGACGGCGGCATGAACTGCATGTGCGGCCTCACCTTGATGAATCGTTCCAGCACAGTCCTGTAGGCGTCGCGCGAAATGTCCGTGATCAGATCGGCGGAGAACAGTTGGCGGGCGAACGGCGCCGGTTTGAGCGGAACCGGTTGCGTCGGCCAGACCGACTCGCCTTGCACGTCGGACGGTGGCATCGGTCGTTCTTCGACGGGAAACAAGGGCTCCCCCGTTTCCCGGTTGAACACGAACACGTGACCGGACTTGGTGACCTGCGCCACGGCGTCGATCTTCTTTCCATTGCGCCGGACGGTGACGAGATTGGGCGGCGCAGGCAGGTCGCGGTCCCACAGATCATGGTGCACGACCTGGAAATGCCAGACGCGCCTGCCGGTGGCGGCGTCGAGGGCGAGCAGGCAGTTGGCGTACAGGTTTTGGCCGATGCGATTGCCGCCCCAAAAATCAAACGCTGCCGAACCGGTCGGGACGAAGACCAGTCCGCGCATATCGTCCACCGCCATTCCCGTCCAGCAATTCGCGCCGCCGATGTGTTGCCAGGCGTCCGGCGGCCAGGTTTCGTAGCCCGGCTCGTCCGGATACGGAATGGTGTGGAACGTCCAGGCCCGTTGGCCCGTCCGCACATCATAAGCGCGGATGTGCCCGGGCGCCGAGGGACCGGGTCCTTCCGACACCCGGGCGCCGAGGATGAGCAGATTGCGATAGATGACACCCGGCGTCGTTGGAAGCACGTAGAGTTTACTGGCATCGCGGCCCAAACCTTCGCGGACATCCACGCGCCCGTTTTGACCGAATGACTGGATCGGCCGCCCCGCGCCGGCGTCAACGGCATACAAGTAGTGGTTTGCCGTAAACAAAATGCGGCGGTCCTGGCCGTCCGACCAAAAAACCACGCCGCGATTCACGCCGGCGGAATTGGCTCCGGCGCTGTCCGAAAACGGATCGAACCGCCACAGCTCGCGTCCGCTCGCGGCGTCGAGCGCAAGCAACTTCAGTTGAGGTGAGGTGCCGTAGAGCACGCCGTCGATGACGAGCGGGTTGCATTGGATTTGCGACCGGTCGTCTGTGCGCGCATCGCCGGAGTGATAAGTCCAGGCGACCTGGAGCCGCTGAACGTTCTTCCGGTTGATCTGCGTAAGCGTGGAGAAGTGCGTGCTGGCTTTGTCGCCGAGATAGACCGGCCAGTCCCTGCCGGCGGCCTGCAGTCCGACGACCGGCCCGAGCGCGAATGAGATGAGCGGGAGCAAGGTTGATTTAAGAATCACGGATATTTTGGACAGCGACGCCGGGGGTTTCATGGGGAAACGGGCGAGGGGCGCCCGGGCGAGTGTTGGCACAAAACCCTACCTGTGGCGGGTACAAAATTTGTCATACCTATAACAACTTTTGTACTCGATCGTTTTCCAAAAGGTTTCATGAATCCGGGCCAGGGAGCGCGAAACAGTAATACGCGTTTCCCGGTTTGGTTTCCGGTTTGCCGCCGCCACCTGCCGCGATGATGACGTATTGACGCCCGCCAATTTCGTACGTGGCCGGTGTCGCATAACCGCCGGCGTCCATCTGAAATTCCCAAAGCAGTTTCCCGGTCGCCTTATCGAAAGCGTGGAAGCGTTCGTCCTTTGCGGCCCCGATGAAGACCAGTCCTCCCGCGGTGACGAGCGGCCCTCCAATGTTGGACGTGCCGGTGGGCGGAACGCCCCTGGCCTCGAGGGCGCGATACGTACCCAGCGGCGCTTGCCAGCGGATTTCGCCCCGGTCGAGATCGATGGCCGTGAGAGTGCCCCAGGGCCGTTTGTTTACCGGGAAACCGTCCGGATCGCGGAATTCATGGTGACCGGTGGCCACAAACGGTATTTCCCCGGCCCAACTCAACTTAAAATCTTTCAATGAAATCCTTTCGCCTCCGGTCTCCCCGAAAAGGAATGCAACGACGGCCCGCTTTTCCATGAGTGAGAACGTGGCAAAAGCTGGCATTTGATTGCGGCCGGTCTCGAGCAACTCCAGCACCTGCTGTCGGGTGAGCCGATCTTTGACTGTTTTGAGCGACGTGAACGAGGGCGCGGCCGGGTTGTTCGCTTTCTCGAAACCATGGCAGGCCGAACAAACGCTGCCGTAAATCATTTTGCCCAATTCGGCCGGGGTCATGTCGGTCTGCGGATTGGACGGCGCCATCGCGATCCACTCCGCTTCATTGCTGGCGTTGATGTAAAACAGACGTGTCTCCGGGTCAAACGCCCCGCCGCCCCATTCGCCGCCACCGTTGAATTGAGGCAAGGCCACCGAAGGCCGAAGGCCGGGCGGGATGAACAGATCGCCGGCGCGCATCGCCTTGAGTTTTTCCATCGCGAACGTCCGCGCCCGGGGCGACAAATCCGTGACCTCGGCTTCGGTGAACCGCTGCTGCGCGAAGGGCGGCGGCCTTACCGGGAACGGCTGTGTGGGCCAGCTTTGCTCACCGGGAATTTCGGACTTTGGCACCGGCCGTTCCTCAACCGGGAAAAGCGGCTTGCCCGTTTCCCGATCCAACACGCAAAGGTGGCCAACTTTGGTTCCCTGCGCCACGGCATCGACCGTCCGGCCGCGGTGTTCGACCGTCACGAGGTTTGGCGGACAGGGGATGTCATAATCCCACAAATCGTGGTGCACGACCTGGAAATGCCACACGCGTTCGCCCGTGTCGGCCTTGAGCGCCAGCACGCAGTTGGCGAAGAGGTTTTGACCGACGCGATTGCCGCCCCAATGATCGTAGGAAGGCGAGCCCGTGCCCGCAAACACGAACCCGCGCTGCGCGTCAAGCGTCATGCCACCCCAACAGTTGGCGCCGCCCACTGTCTTCCACGCGTTGGATGGCCAGGTCTCGTGCCCGTACTCGCCAGGGTGCGGTATGGTGTGGAAAATCCACCGACGTTGACCCGTGTGCGCGTCGAAGGCGCGAATGTGACCTGGCGCCGCCGGATTGGGACCTTCACCAACGACCGAACCAAGGATAAGCAAATCCTTGTACACAATTCCGGGCGAGGTGGCGGTTACCGAAAGAAAAAAGACATCGCGATCGAGCCCGTCGCGCAGGTCCACCTTGCCGCCCGAACCAAAGGAGGCAATGAGCTTGCCGTTTGTGGCGTCCAGCGCACAAAGGGAGTTGCCTGCGACAAAGAATATCCGCCGATCCGCGCCACTCGACCAGAAAGTCACGCCGCGATTGACACCGCGTCCGCCCTGGCCGTTCCAAGGGTCAAACCGCCAGCGACACCGGCCGGTCGCGGCATCGAGCGCGACGACCTTCAGCCCCGGCGTCGTCACGTACATCAGGCCGTCCGCCACGATCGGATTGCATTCAATGGTACTGGCCGGCTGGAGGCGCATATCGTCGCAGCGATAGAGCCAAACCGGCCTGAGCCGATGGACGTTCGTGCGATTGATCTGGTCGAGGGCGGAATACTTTGTGCCGGCTGAATCTCCGCCATAGACTTTCCATTCGCGAAAACTCTCCCGCGGGTCCGACGCCGCGACCTGCACCGCCAGGCACAAGAGCCACAACACAACACGAAAAACCTGAATGGGCATGCGGTCGCTGATACCAGTTTTCGTGGCTGAGGGCAATGCCGGGCAACAGCGGAGGTGACTGGAACTGCCGGTCAATTTTACGGGCGCCAGGCGCAAAAAAAGTTGCTCTCACCAAATGCCGGGCACCAGGCGGTGGCGCACTTTGCGCGCGTATTCCTGGTAGCCGGCCAATTCACGATGCAGAAACCGGTCCTCCAGAATGGTGCGGCGAACGAGCACTCCCACCACACCCGCGGCCGGCAGCAAAGCCCACCGGGAACCCAGAGCGATCGCGCCGCACAACGCACTGCCGGCGCCTCCCAGATACCCCGGATGGCGGATGAACTGATACGGTCCACCGGTAATCAAGTGGTGCCCGCGTTCCGTTTGAATCCGCACCACCGGCGAAAAAAACGGGTTCTGCTTCGAGGCCCACAAAGCCAGGCCCAGTGAGGCGGTCAGACCGGTCAGCCCCACCACTTGCCAACCGCGTGCAATGATCTGAGGGCCGTGCCAACGGATGTCCAGGCCGGCCACCACCCAATAACCCAGCATAAACGGGAGCATGACCCAACGAATCTGCCGATCGATTCCACCGGGGGCCGGCTTCATCCGTTCCCGGCGCAGCTCCGGATCCATGAGGATTTGAGCCAGGACTATGAATGTTGCGTAAATACCGAGGCAAACCCAGGCCAGCGGCAAATCCCAGCGGCCCGCCGAGCCAAAGAACGTTCCTGTCATCACCGCAAAAAATCCGAGCAAAAAGAAAAGCGCTATCATCTGGATCTGGTTCACGGTCCCAATGCATGCAGCGAGTGCTTCGCGGTTTTGGGGAGGCGTGTTGATTCATCCGATTGCCGCCCTGTTTCCAGCGCCTGCGGCAGGCTGCCCAACTGGACAAATTCTTTGGAAGCCCGCTCCAGTTCATACGATCGACGCGCATAGTCGAATGTGTCCGGGAGTTTCGTCAAGGATACCAGCCGGCGCGGCGCCAATGCACCCGCCACTTCGGGAATGTCCGTCACCCGCAAAACATTGAGCAGAGCCGGCCCTTGCCAGTGCGACGACGGCGCGTCGTTCAAGATGACTTGATTGACCCGCTCATCGAAAAGTGCCGCATACAACGCGACGATTCCCATTTCCCCTTTGCCGTAAAGCGAGAAGGAGGAGGCGGAAAGTTTTTCTTCATCGGCGATCCATTGGATGGCGCGCAAGGTGTCCCAGACCTGCATCGCGGCCATGGTGCGCCCGACCCAGGCAGCCGTGCGCTCGACATCGGCGTATTCGGCGGCGCTCATCGATTGCTCGGTGAAACGCGGATTCAGGATCAGCACCGCGCAACGGCCCAGCAACGGCAACAATTCATCCATGTCCATGAAATAAATCGAATCGCCCGGCCGCTTCACGTAAATGAGCCAGGGCGTGTCGCGAGTTCGGTTTTTTGGCACGAGTAATTGGGCGCGGATTCGCAGCCCGTCCTCGCTTTGGAAGGAGACTTCTTTGTATTCGGCGTACTTGGGCATATAGCCGCCGCGGTTTGATACTTTGGTGTCGAACGGGATTTTCGGTGTCGGGAACCAGCGGAAGACTTTCTCTTTGAGTCGTGCCAGCACTTCGGCGCGGCGCCGTTCCCAGGCCGTCTTCGAGGGCATCTTCGCCAATGTTACCGAAACGGTGAACTGATTATGAATCTTGTAATTGATGGCCTCTGCGGGAAGCGTGGCCAGGCAAGCGAGGTCTCCGGCGGTTTCGTTCGGGGGCGCGTTGGTCTCCAGCGGAAGAGGCTTCGGGTCGCCCTTGAGCCAGCGTTGCATCCATTGGCGGGCTTCGCGGAGGAATAATGGCGGGTCGCTGTGACCGACGTTGTCGTCCACTTCGCGGATTCGCCCCGAGTCGGCGCCGGCGTAGAAATTGTAAATGCGTTTTGTCCGTTGAAACACTTCATGGTACTCGTCGGGCGGGAAGATGGTGTCCTTTTGTCCGCTGATGATCAGCAGTGGGCGCGGGGCGATGAGCGCGCCGACGATCGGGAAATCCCACAGGTAAGTGTTGTGGTAGTAAATGCAATCGCACTGACCGGAGGCGATCCAATGAGCCGCCTGCGAACCGAAGGTGTAGGTGGAACACACCGGCGCCGCCGCCGCGATGCGTTCATCCAGCGCCGCGGTGTACCACGTCATTGCGCCGCCGCCGGAGATGCCGGTCAGTCCGATGCGAGTCTTGTCCACCTCGGGCCGCGTTTCCAGATAATCCAACGCGCGCATGGCGTTCCACACCTCGACGCCGGCCGGCGTGTAACCCAGCGACAGCCAATTCCACATGTTCAGATTGTGTGTGCCATGATGAATGCCGGCCACCTCGCCGAACTCCAGGGTGTCGAGCACGAGACAGAGATAACCGTGCGCCGCGAACCAAATGGCGCGGTCCTGGTACTCGACCTTGGCGCCGAGCGGATGGGGCGAATGGCCGCACAGATAGAGGATCGTCGGAAACGGGCCGGCGGAACGGTTCGGCACATAAAAATTTCCCGTGACGTAAAGCCCCGGCCGGCTTTGGAAGACAATCTTCTCAATGCGATAATCATTGCGTTCGAGCCGTCCGGTGATTTGCGCCTTCAGCGGCGTTCGGGCGGGCAACGGATCCAGGCCGAGCATTTCCCGCAACTGACGCCGCAGCTCCGGCCGCTGTTTCTTCCAATCCTCCGGAGTTCGAATGTCACTCAGGCATTGGGACGAGATGTCGGCCGCGATCCCTTTCAGTTGATTCGTGGCCATTTCGTGGCGTTGCGCGGCGGTTTCCTGCGCGGGCAGGCTGAACGATGACAGCGCAACGACGACGCTCGCGGCGGCGCGAACAAATCTGGTGTTCATGAAGGGCTTACTTCTTCTCGCGTTTCCAAACTGACAACGTACGTCCGTCACCGGGCTTGCTGGTAAAGTCCGCTGGCCGCTCGGCTCCAACCGGCCCGAAACAAAACTTCACCGTGTCACCGTCCAGTTCGTAGATTCCCATCTGCTTTTTCCCTTTGGTCGGTCCGTCGATCATCTGGTAATCAATGGTCTTGGGCTTCCTGGACGGGTCGATGGTGAACTTTGCCTTCATGAAGAGCTGTCCTCCGACGGTCACGGTGGTTTCATCTCCCTTGCATACACG
>DASPXS010000385.1:0-2594 GCA_035637175.1 Haliangiales bacterium
TGTGGCAGTCATTTGGATCTCCATTGAGCACATGGAGGTAAAGCCGCTCGCCCGGCAGCGCGTATAGCACGGCGCCGGGAACGCGCCGATTCCAGGGAGGCTCGTTGACATCGGCATTGATCAGCTTGTTTGTATTGGGGAAATGAAAGTTCGGATCCAAATACTCCCGATAGACGAGCGCGTCCAGGCTGGCGCCGAGAATTTCTTTCGGCGCCGTGCGGCCCGATTCGTGCCCGGGGTTGAACATGCAATCGCGCCCGTAATGGCGGGAGCAAACGATCGGTGCCAGTGGGCTGTAGCTGTTGAGCGGTTCAATCTTGAGAAAAAGGTCGCGTCGTTTGAATGGGGTCATATTCCTCTCTCTTTCCTTTCAGGTTCGTTTGCGTCGGGACCCGCCAGTTCGGGCATCGTGCCGAGGAAAAACGAATGCTCCTCGGGCCATTACAGCGTTCATACGCTCTCTGTTCCGGCCTGCCTATACCCCGTTTGTGGTACGGCGATGGCAATTCTTCTGCGCCCGCTCACGTCAGGGTCCTGCCCGGCGGTGGTTTTCTTTTTTGGCTTGCGCTTCTTTGGCTCGCTCCATTGCCAGCCGCTGACGAATCGCCGCCAGCGCTTTTTCGTGTTCGGCGGTCGGATATAACTCGAATGCGCGCACGTAGGCTGCCTCGGCATTGGTGAAGTCGCTCATCGCCACGTAAACGCTGCCGAGAATGGCGTGAGCATAGTGATAGCCGGGCTGCCGTTGTACAAAGCTCTGCGCGATCGACAAGGCTCGCTGGTTGTCACCCCGATCCAGGGCCGCTTCAATGCTCGACCACACCGTTTCCTGGGAATCCTGCGCCGAGCCTTGCCGCACAGTTGCCTGGGCGTCGCGCGCCGAACGCGAACGCAGGAGCTGCGGGCGGAAGAATGTGATATAGGCCGCGAACACCCCCAACACCAGCAGACAAAGATAAACCGACCACTGCGACAAACGCCTGAGTCTGCGCAACTCGTTCAGAATCTCCTGATTGATGTCTCCGTTCATTGCAGTGTGTGGACCCGCGCGCCGGGCCGATGCCGCCCGAAGACTGACGACCGGGCGAACCGGTGCCGGCAGGCAGGGTCACGGCTTCCCTCTCACGACCGTTTGCGCCGTTCCGGTAATGGACCGGCCGCCTTCGCAAACGTCCGCGTCGCCGCGAAAGAAGCCTGGTTTTTCGGCGCGCGGCGTGAAAGTCCGCGTGGTCCCGGGGTCAAACGATTTTGTGACCCGGCAAAAACCGGGCCCGGCGCATCAGATCCGATTGAGCGGGATCGGATTGGCATTGGGATCGTTGAACCATTGAAAGTAGCCCGTCGCACCCCGCCGCCCATTCTGAACCAGCATCTGCACTTTGGCATCGGTCAGGTCGAACTCGGTGCTCTTTACGCCGGAGGCGTCGAGGATAATTGTGCGGTGCCAATCGTTTTTATGCAGGTGCATCTTATTGGCCGTGTCGGTCATGTAACCCACCAGGGACCTGATGTAATCAAAGAAATCGTCGATTTGCTGAGGCGGAAGCCGCCAACTCTCTTTCTCCGCTTGAATTTCATCCACCGTATCCACCCGCAGACCCAGTGTCTCTTTGTTGTAAACGTGATTCTCATCGTATCGCGTGTAATCTGGTGTGGTGAAGGCGTTCTGGTTGACGAGATACTTTCTGTCGTCAAACAGGTCGAGCGGATAATTCCAGGTTACGCCGCCGTCCACCAACACCTGCTTGGCGCGGTAAAGTTTCATGGCGGCGAAAAACAAAGGGATGCTCATCGAAACGCGGACGGCCTCCCAAACTGGAAAATCCGCCGTCATTTCGGCGGAATAAATCACCGGCATCTGCATCGTCAGGTTGGTCCCGACCACGTACAACTCTTTGAACCTGCTGTTCGACTGCGAGGCCTTTTGTGCCAGTTCGCCGAAAGTAATCTCCGAATTCTGGCACAAAACATAGACCTGTTTTTGCATCCAGGCCGAAAAAGCGTCCCCTTTGTACCATCCGTAGTCGTGCACCAGCCGGTCGAGGTCCCGCAGGACACCGAAGGAATCGTCCATGAATTCGCGAAATCTTGTGCCCCCGATAATGTGCGCCACGTCTTGACTCGTCGCTCCCAGGGCAACGAGCGCGGCGGTGATGGCCCCGGCGGAAGTGCCGGCGACGCGCTTGACGTCGGCCAGGATGTTTTGCTGCTCCAACACTTGCAGCGCTCCGGCATACGTGATGCCCTTCACGCCGCCGCCTTCAAAGACCAGATTCTTGAATTGTGACACAGGCAATTGCGAACGTTTGAATTCAACCGACGTATCCGACGGCACAGTCTGAACCCCATCCGATGGGTTGGTGGGCCGGGCCATGCCGCCGTAACAAAGAGGGCAGGGGCGGTGGCGGGAGCTGCGACGGGCGACCACCTGAGGTCTGCTGAAAACTGAAACCACAACCGCCATCACGGACACTTTGCTGGTGAACGTTCGGTATCAGGCAACACGCGAACAGGAACCCGTTACCCATGAGCGTTATCATTGAACATCTCGCTCCGGATGTCCACGCCGAATCGGGCCGGCTGGCCTCGCCGGC
>DASPXS010000386.1:0-7499 GCA_035637175.1 Haliangiales bacterium
CCACGCGTAACGCTTGGGAATGATTACACGCGCGGGGCCGCCGTGCTCTTTTGGCAGCGGTTTGCCGTTCCATTTGTGCGCGATGAGCACGTCGTCGTCCATGCAGACCTTCAGGGGATTGTTCGTCGAGTAACCGTCGTAACTCTTGAAGAAGACATGTGTGGCCTCGGGCTTTGGTCTGACCAGGTCGGCGATGGTGAAGAACGCCACGCCTTCCCATTGCATGTCGAACTGGCTCCAGGTCGTGACGCAATGAAAATCGCTCGTGTCACTGAACTGCGGCAACGCGAGGAACTGCTCCCAGATGAACGTTACCGGGTTTTCGACCAGGCCGTGGATTTTCAACTCCCATTTGTCGAGCGGGATGTCCGGCCGAAGGCCGAGGTCGAGCACGGGGAAATTGTGCACCTGCCGCTGGCCGGGTGGCAGGCGGTCCGTCGAGGAGAGGGCGGGCCTGGCCTTTCCGGCCATCTTCTGCGCCCAGCGTTCTTTGGCGGCGATGTATTGGTCTTTCATGAAGGCAATGTGCCACTTGTGGGATAAGACGCCGAGGGTGAGTTCAAGAAGGGTAGCCGCCGACGCAAGGAGGCGGATATTGGCACGAAAAACACTTCCGCCTCGTAACGTCGGCGGCTACGGCTCTTGTGACGATTCTTGAACTCACCCTGGATAAGACGCGCGCGTTGCTTTACAATAATTGACACGGCAAAGATGGCCACAAAGAGGCGCCAAAGGCACAAAAGCTGAATTATTTGTGCCTTTGGCGCCTCTTTGTGGCTCGGAATCTTCTGTTCTATCTTGCGGCCTGACTGGCATGTGTGCAGGTCAGGTCGGCGTCCGGATCGATGCCCCAGCGCTCGGCAGCCAGTTCGTGGTCGTGCGCAAGCCCCCAGCGGTCGGGCTGCGGCTCGCCTGTGTGGGCGCGGTTCGCGCCCTTCAGTTCCATGCAGCCTTTGTTGTCGCCAATCTTCGCCATGAACTCGCACTCTTCGGCAGACAGCCTGATTTCCGGAACCGACGCCAGTTCGTCCACTTTCGTCTCAATCGGTTTGGCTTTCGCCCCGCTCTCCTGAATCAATGTCGGGATAACGCTTTTCACGCCGGGTTGCGACAGGTTCCACAGGCAGGCAAGCTGCAGCATCGTGACCTGGTGCTTCGCGGCGAGATCGCGCATGCGGTCCATCTTTTCGCAGCCGGCCTCGACCCAGCCCGGCGGACGGAAGGCGCGATGGTCCTGCTGGCCGAATGGGTGGCCCGGCTTCACGTCGTCGTGGAACAAGCCGCCGTAATCCACGACGCGCGTGATGAGGTTCACGCCGTGTTTCACCGCGGCGGGCAACACGAGACGTCCGGGCCACGGCTCGAGCGGGTTGAGAATGATCATCGCCCAGTCGAGCAACGGACCGAAGCGTTCGAAGCAAAGGATGAGATCCAGCGTGAAACCGTTTGCCGGTCCGGGCGCGACGCCGAGGCGGTCCGCGAGCTTCGCCTCCCTGAGCTTGTCCATCGCGCTCCAGACTCTGTCGCTGGTGTAGCCGACCGAGTCGGGATTGTGCAACAAGAGCAGATCGAACTTGTCCGAGCGGCAGCGGGCCAGTGATTTCTCGGTGGCCATGCGGAGGTAATCGGCGAATTGATTCGGCGGGCGCAGTTGTCCATTGGTGAAGCGCGGATAGCCTTTTGAACCGTCGCGTTTGCCGGAATAAAAGTCGTGTCCCACCGCGCCGACCAGGCAGTACGATTCGCGCGGCAGCCCGGCCAGCGCGCGTCCGAGCATTTCGTCGGCGGCGCCGCTGCCGTAAACATCGGCGGTCATGAAGGTCCGGATGCCGCCGTGGCAGGCGTGTTGAATGACTTTGAGGAAACGTTCTTCGCTCAGCGGCTCGCCAAAATGCATGTAACGACCGCCGCTCCAGGTTCCGTAAGCAGTGCGTGTAAGGTCCATGATCCAGGTAAATGATCTACTGTGACTAATAAAACGCGAGAACATGGCTCGATGCAACGACGTTATTTAAGCGCGAAGTTCAAAGGGCCCGAAATTGAGGTCGGCCAGGGCTGCCGGAGGATCGGGCCGGGGGAGCGGCCTTTGGGATTTGGAGTTTAAGACTTTTCTTGAGCTTTGAGCTTTGAGCTGTGTGCTGGAGCTTGACCCTGGCATTTGGCTTTTCCCACGCGATGCTTTCCCCTAATCTTCGCCCCATGTTCAAAGCTTCGGACCTGTTCGACCTGGGCCAGACGGAGCACGCCGCGTTGTTCGATGGCTGCGAATACGCCTGGGACGCGCTCAAGAAGATCAAAGACTATCTGAAAGCGAACGTGCGGCCGGCATTGAAAAATCGCTGCCAAGGGACGGCTTACATTGGCGAACAGGTCTATATTGGCGAAGGCACCGTGGTCGAGGACGGCGTGATGATCAAAGGCCCGGCCATCATCGGGCGTAACTGTCAGATTCGCCACAACGCCTACTTCCGCGAGGACGTGATCGTCGGTGACCATTGCGTGGTGGGCAATTCGTGCGAACTGAAGAACGTGTTTATGTTCAACCACTGTCAGGTGCCGCATTTCAACTATGTGGGCGACTCGATTCTCGGCCACAAAGTGCACCTGGGCGCCGGCGTGAAAATTTCGAACGTCAAGATCGACCGCAGCAACGTAACCGTGGAAATCGACGGGAAACCGCTCGACACCGGCATGAGGAAGTTTGGCGCGTTGCTCGGTGACGGCTCTGAAATCGGCTGCAACGCCGTGCTGAATCCGGGAAGCATACTCGGCCGCGGCGCGATCATTTATCCGAACGTCAACTGGCGCGGTGTTCTGCCGGCGAACATGATTGCAAAGAACAAGTCGGCAATCGAAGTTGTTGTGAAGCAAGTCAAGGGAACCAAGTGAGGATTATTTCAAAAATAACAGAAGACGGGCGAAACCAGTGGAAAACCCAAATTCCACAAAGGCTAGAAAAACATAAAAAAGCAGGAATGATTTCCGTCGTTGACAGTCAGCCGGGCGGTTCCGCCATCGACCTCGTCAAACAGGTCGAGGACATCTTTTGTCCGACCGGCCTCCTGTCGGGCGCGAAAAATTTCGAGTATCGCCCGGAACAACAGCAGATGGCGGTGGCTGTCGCCCGCGCATTGGAAAACAGGGAACACCTGGTTGTCGAGGCCGGCACGGGCGTCGGCAAAAGCCTGGCCTATCTCATTCCGGCGATCTTGTTCGCCACGGCCAACCGCAAGAAGGCGATCGTCTCGACGCACACCATCAATTTGCAGGAGCAACTGGTCGAAAAGGACCTGCCGATGCTGGCGAAGATTCTGCCGCAGAAGTTCAGTTTCACCATGCTCAAAGGCCGGCAGAATTATCTCTGCACCCGCCGTCTGCACAAAGCGATGCACCAGGCGGACAGTCTCTTTACCTCGCCGGAAGTGCAGGAACTCCAGCGCATCTACGAGTGGTCGAAGAAAACCAACGACGGCAGCCTGTCGGACTTCGAGCTCGAGCCGGACGGGAAGGTCTGGTCGCAGGTTTGCTCCGAGCGCGGGATATGTTCGCCGAAGATTTGCGGTTACGCCTCCGAGTTCGGCAAACAGAACGGCATCTGTTTTTTCCAGCGCGCGCGCCATCGCATTCTCTCCGCCGACGTGCTGGTGTTGAACCACACGTTGTTCTTCACGCTGCTGGGCGGCATGGAGGAGGCGGTGGAGGGCGGCATCCTGTTCAAAAATGATTTCGTCATCTTCGACGAGGCGCACAACGTTGAGAACGTCGCCTCGCGCCACATGGGTGTCAGCGTTTCCAGCGGGCAGATGCGCTACGCATTGCAGCGGCTCTGGAACCCGCGCACCGAGAAAGGATTGTTCGCCAGCCTGCGACAAGGCCCGGCCATCAAGCTTGTGGCCGAACTGTTGGACCAGAGCGACAAGTTCTTCGCCGGACTGGAAGAAGCGTGCGAGGAGTTGAGCCGGCAGCGAGGCGCCGAACGCAATCAGGGCTCGCGAGGACGCCCGTTCCCGGAGGCCGGGCAACGTCACTGGACCGAATTGCGCATCCGCCGGCCCGACCTCGTCCGCGACGATGTCACGCTGCCGATTCAGCGCTTGCGCGAGGCGGTGACGGAGTTGATCCAGGGGAGCGACGACAAGGACACGGGCCAGGAACTGATGGAATGCAACCGGAGGCTTGCGGATTTGCGCGAGGCGGTTGCGGTATTTCTGAGCCAAAGCGCGGATCACCACGTTTATTGGGTCGAACGCGCGGGGAGGACGCAAAAGAATCTGACGTTGAACGCCGCGCCGATCGACGTTGCCGAACACCTGCGCCGGCGGCTCTTCGGCAGCGGGACGTCGGTGATCATGACCAGCGCGACGCTGGGAACCAAAGTTGGGCAGGCGTCCCGCCTGCCCGGCGAGCGCGTCAGCGCGAGCCGTGATCCTTCAGTCGCAAAGCAGACGTCGCCCGTCGGAGAAGGGGCAGAGGGGCCGCCTGCCCTGCTTTACTTCGCGCACCGCGTCGGCGCCGAGCAGGCGGTCCACCGGCAGGTTGGCTCGCCCTTCGATTACCAGCGGCAGATGAAGCTGTTTGTGGTGAACCAGATGCCCGACCCGCGCGAAACCGGTTATCGGGAAGCGCTGGTCCACTGGATCGAGCACTTCGTGAAGGCGACGCACGGCAAGGCGTTCGTGCTTTTCACCAACTTCAAACTCATGTTGGAGGTGGGCGAATTGATGGAGCCGTTTTTCGAGCGGCTCGGTGTCGATTGTTTCGTGCAGGGCACCGGCACGCCGCGCTCGACGATGCTGGAAAAGTTCAAGGCCGACGTGGACTCGGTGCTGTTCGGCACCGACAGCTTCTGGCAGGGTGTGGATGTGCCGGGTGAAGCCTTGTCGAATGTCATTATCACCCGACTGCCCTTTGCCGTGCCGGACCATCCGCTCATCGAGGCGCGCATCGAGGCCATCGAAGCCGCCGGCGGCAATTCGTTCAACGAATTTTCGTTGCCGGAAGCCATTTTGAAATTCCGCCAGGGGGTCGGTCGGTTGATCCGGACCAAAACCGACAACGGCATCGTGGTCGTGCTGGACAATCGCATCCTGATCAAACGTTACGGTCGGGCTTTCCTCGAAGCGTTGCCGAAGTGCCCGGTGGAAGTGGTGTGAAGGAATGGAGGGCCGGAGTGGTGGAGTGACAGGGATGGAACGCGGGTGTCATTTCTCGTCCGCACCAAACGGCTTGTGTTGCCGGGGCGATTGGGGCAGAATCGGCCCATGTCTGAGATTGTCCAATTCGTTCATCATGGCGCGGCGCAGATCACGCCGAAGATTTTGCGCGGCGTGCACAAGAAGCTCCCTTTCCTGAAAATGGAATTCACGCAGATCAATGCGCCGAAATATCCGCACCTGGTCGAGCAATTGGAGTTTCTCGCCGACGTGGTGGAGGATTTTGCCGACGGCGCGGAAGACGACCTGCCTTATATCTCCGTCGCCAGCGCGGTCTTTGCGCTGATCTACGCGCACCGTCAGAAGGACCTGATCCCCGACTTCGTTCCCGAATTCGGCCACGCCGATGAATCGGCCGTGGTGCGGGCGGTTCTGATCGAGCACGAGAAGGTTTTTGGCGATTACGCCGCCAGCCATCATCTCAACTGGACGAAGATCACGGTCAAACCGTAGCGGTGGGCGTCGCGCCAGTTGTGTTCGGCACGCAAAACGTTTGCGGCGTTTTGCCTCTCTCTCCCCGCGAGGAACGAGCGGGGAGAGAGTCGGAGAGAGGGGAAATTGATAAAAAGCGCCTCCTCTCCCCGGCCCTCTCCTCCTTTTTTGAGGAGGAGAGGGAGAGAAAACGCGCTTGTGCGCTCAAAGCAAATCGTTTGCCGAACACAACTGGCGTCCCGCCTGCCTTAGAGCCAGGGCCTGCCCGGCGGAGGCGTCGTGGGCATTTTCGCGGGGCGCCCCGGCTTCGCAATCCGAATCCGGGCGGCAAGATGCCGCCCTCCACGGCAGCCAGGATGGCTGCCGCTACAACAGCAGGCAGGGGCTAAACAGGCGCGTCCGGTAGGCAAGCCGACGTTATTTGTGATAAGTCGTTCGCTCAGAGACCCACTGGATGTCTGCTTGATTGGCTCCGACGGAAACCGGGAAATCGGCAGTGTTACGTTTGACCTGCCTTCGGGTGGTTTCCACAAGCCACTTCTTGATTTCCGAATGCCCGTCGCCGAAAGAGAAACCGGCCGCGCCATTGTGATAGGAGGCGGGCAGATCGCTCCAGGCAGTTCGCTCAGCCGGGTCGGCAGCGGTGCAGAAGACGTACCAACCGTCGTTGATGCTGTCCGGATGCTCGTCAAGAAAGACGAATATTTCCGTCGGATTGCGAAAGTCGGTTGTCTTGAGAAACTGCCACCATTGCGAGCTCAGCACTCCACCGTTTCCTGTGGTATCACCTACAAAGGCATTCATCGAGACGCTCCTCACCCTCGGGCCGGCCGCCGAGGGCAATTGGTCCGCAGGACACTTATAGATGCCGGTATTTCTGGCCACGTAGGAACCCAATTTGGCTTCCGTGATCAAAGCCAGATTGGTGTTTTGCGGGTCGTTTCCCCAACTCATGATGTTCCCCACCCAACTGTTGCTGGGATTTGCCGTGGTAAGCGCCGTGGGAAAGTTGTTGACCGTGCGGTCATTGTTATCGGTGGCATACATGAGCCAGGCCAGAGTGAGTTGTCTGGTATTACTAAGGCACATGATGCCCTGGGCCTTCTGTTTGGCTTTGGCCAGGGCCGGCAACAAAAGGCCGGCGAGAATGGCGATGATGGCGATGACCACCAACAATTCGATCAAAGTGAAACCGCGGATGCGGGTAATCCCGCGAGAACGGTCGATATTTTCCATAGCGTTGAGCATGAGACAGCCAAACTTGGAAAGAGCAGGATGCGGGCCAAACGCGTCACCGCTGCCGCGTCGTTCAGGCGCTTATGAACGCTGACACCCGCGACTTCACGTAGTGGGCGGAGCGCCGGTCTCCAGACCGGATTTGTTTAGCGTAGCGGCGGGCGTCCCGCCTGCCGTAGAGCCGGGCATCCTGCCCGGCGGAACCAGCGCGTAGATTTTAATAGAGCGCCAATTTCGTGCGCAGGGTCGGGCGGCAGGATGCCGCCCTCTACGGCAGCCAAGATGGCTGCCGCTACAACGCAAGCCACGCGCTAAACACATACTCTGACCGGCATTTCCGGCGGGTTTGGCGGCAAGCGCCGTACCGAAGGCCAACGCTTCACTGGCAATGTCCATACGCGCGCCGCGCGTTCCAAAATCCCCACGACCACACCCGCATGCTGATTTGACCCGCCAATCTGTCCTTGCCTGCTGAGAATCGACGCGCGACCTTCCAGTCGTTCATGGCATGAGCGATTCCTCCGGCAGACTTTTTTCCGCCGTCGTGTTGGCCCTTTTGTTCGCCGGCGTGGCGCTGTTTCTGGTTCGCTCGAGGCGCGAATCCTCCTCCGCCGGTGA
>DASPXS010000387.1:0-2996 GCA_035637175.1 Haliangiales bacterium
TGGGCGCTTTGGGGCCAACCGCGCGTGCTCCTTTTCCGCAACGCGAGTCTCAACCTCAAAACCAATGAAGCCGGTCGTGTCTCTCTCCCGATTTCCACCGGGGCGCTCGCTGTGAGAAACGCCGGGAACCTCAGGCTTCGCGTTGTTCCCGACTCCGGCGAAGCCCCCGTCGAATTCGCCGTCACAAATTCGACTCCCACAAGCGGCCCGGCCGAATGGTTGGTCGAGGATTTCAACTTCGTTAAAGCAAACACGGTGGAGCTGGATTGGGATTCCAGGGATGTGGAGACAGGTTCGAGCGTTTGGCTGGGTTCTTATCCGTCGAATCCCCGACTGGTCCGGATATCGGCAACCCGCGCGGTGGTCACGGTGGGCGACACGCTTCCCTTGAGAATCGAGGTGCGAAATGACGGGCGTGGGAAACTTGCCGCTGGCGAGGCGCAGATCCAGTTGAAGGCCGGAGAAGAACTTCTGCAAAGCCGCACTTTGCCCGCGCTTGCGCCCCAGGAAAGCTGGCGGGCCGAGTGGTCCTGGCGGGCGCCGATCAAAAGCGGACTGGTCACCCTGGAATCGCAACTGGTCCAGGGGGAAACCGTCAGGCGATTGAATGCCGAATTGAGTGTCTTTGCCGAGGACAACCCCGATCGCGACGTGGCGATCAGCAACCAGTGGCTCACCGTGCGGTTCGTTCATCAACCGGACGGTTTCGCCTTTGCCAAAATATTCGCCCGTCAACCCGGCGGCTGGACACAGGTCGCCGTTTGGCGCCCGCTGTTTCGCATCGTTGCAGACACCAAATCCGGTGAGCAGACTTGGGAAATCCGTCCCGCTGAGGCGCGGCTGGACCACACACCGGGACAAAACCGCTCCGCGGAGTTTGTTCAAACCCGGCGCGACCCGGACGGCGTCGAATGGAACGCAAAACTTCGCGTCATTGTGGAATCGGATCGGCCGGTTGCCCGGGTACATTACGAATGGACGGCGGCGCAAGCGCGTCAAGTCAGGGCATTGCTGGGGCCGAGCCTCTACGTTGGAGAGGGCACAACCGGTGAAGCCAAAACGTGGGGACTTTTTCCCGGTTTGGAATATCTGTTCGGCGCCGAGCCGTCCTCCAATCCGCGCGACTTCGCGCCCAACCTCGCCGACCGTCGCACGCCGCATCCCCATAAAATCACCGTTCCGTTAATGGCAGTCACCATTGGACCGGACAGCCCGATGCCGCGGGAAAAACCAGGCCGATTCTTCACGCCGGACTCGCTCAAGGACCGGACTTCACCGGGCGCGTCGAATCCGGGGCTTCGAGATCGAAAACCGACCTCCGATGTTACCGTGGCGCTGTCGTGGAATCCACTTCAGCGCCGGGACGGGGAGCCTGTTTTCCCCTCCGCTCATTTTGCTTCGCCCAATTTCGATGAAGGCCTCGCGAACCATCGGCTTGGCCTTTTTCTGGCTTCGGCTCCGGACTTTGTGGCGGAGAATGGCGAGCGCGCGTTCAGATCGTATCCATTGGCGGCGGATAAAACACTTTCCCTGGACGCCGGCCTCGTTGTTGCGTCCGGCCCGGTCAATGTCGCCCTGCGCGAGTATTTGAACGACGTGGGAGGTCTGCCGCGGCCGAATGCCTGGCCGCGTTCCTTTGAAAGCGAATTGGACCTCTGCCGAGCGGGATTTCTGAAAACGCTTTGGAACGCGCACACCGAGCGATGGAGCCATTGCGTCGGCTGGGCCGGAAGCCACGCGCCGGGGTTCGCGGCGCTCCTTTGGCTCGATTCGCAAATCGCCAAAGACTCCGCCGCGCGACAGGCCTCGCGCGAACGCGTCGAACTGGCCGTCCGGAATATGCTGCGCGACGGCGGACCGGGCTTGTTCACGTCGCAAGCCAACTGCCACATCATGCAATGGGAGTTCCCGTTCCTCTACGGTTATTTGCCCGAAGCGCTGGCTGGTCTGGAAAACCAGGTCCGGCAGCTCATTCAAACACAGCAACCCCACGGCGGCTGGGTTTACGAGCCGGGCAATGCGCAACAGGCGGACCTCGGTCAGGCCGGCGACTCCGTGCTCGGCACCTGCGCCAACCGCGCGGCGACACTGCTGCGCTACGCCCGCATTACCGGCGATGTCGCGTCGGTGACCGCCGGAGAGAAGGCGCTGCGCTTCATGGAACAGTTTCGCGTCCCGCGCGGCGGCCAGACGTGGGAATGCCCCATGTATGAACCGGACATCCTCGCCGCCGCCTGCGCCGTTCGCGCTTACCACGACGGTTTTCGCGCGACCGGCAACCCCCGCTGGCTGCACGACGCGGTTTATTGGGCCGAGACCGGAGTGCCCTTCATCTATCTCTGGTCGCTGCCGGACAAGCCGATGATGCTCGGCGCAACCATTCCCGTGTTCGGCAGCACGTTCTACACGCACACCTGGCTGGCCGTGCCGGTGCAATGGTGCGGCCTGGTTTACGCCTGTCACGTTTTCCATCTCGCCCGCGAACTGGAACAGTCGCCGCTGCCGAAGACCGACTCGCCGCTGCCCTTGACCCTGAATTTCTCCGCGGCCGACTGGCGCCGCATCGTTGAACTCATCACCGTCAGCGGAATGTATCAACAATTCGACGCCGGCGAAAAAATCGGCGCGTATCCGGACAGCATCTCTCGGTTTGAACGGCGCAACCCGGCGTTCATCAATCCCGAAGACATCCTCGTCAACGTGCTTGCGCTCCAGGGGTTCGACCTCGATGTCAAAACCGCCCGGGTGCAGAAAGCAAATCAAACCGTCATCGTCAGCTCCGGCGCAGAAATTGAAAATCTTCAAGGGACCAGCAACAGCGTCCGTTTCAAACTCAATTTCTTTCCCGGCTCCCCGAGTCATTCCTTGATTGCCGGAGTGAAATCGGAGCAAGTTCTGGTTGACGGACGTCCTCTGGTCCAATTCGCAACGCCGGTTCGTCGCCAACCAGGATGGTGGTGGGACCAGACGCATCAACGGACTTACCTGACGGTGGC
>DASPXS010000388.1:0-7885 GCA_035637175.1 Haliangiales bacterium
CCGTCAGACTCCCTGCAGCGGTCTCCGCATCTCCCACCGTGAAGGCGATCGCCCCCGTGGAACTATCTTCGTTGATGGTGACATTGCTGATGCCGGAAATCGTCGGCGGCGTGTTGCCCGAAGGGTTGACCATCAGTACAAAGGTGTCGCTGGCCGTCAGCGCACCGTCACTTACGGTCACCGTGATCGTCGCTGTTCCGGTCTGCCCCGCCGCCGGGGTCACCGTGACCGTCCGACTGGCTCCGCTGCCCCCAAAGACAATGTTGCCGTTGGGCACCAACGTCGGATTGGACGAACTCCCGCTCACCGTCAGGCTGCCCGCCGCCGTCTCCACGTCCCCGACGGTGAAGCTGATCGCACTGGTCGAGCTGTCCTGGTTGATCGTCTGGTCCAGGATGTTCGAGATCGTCGGCGCATCGTTCACCGCGTTGACCGTCAACCCAAAGCTCGTGCTTGTGCTCGCCTGCCCGTCGCTGACCGTCACCGTGATCGTTGCCGTTCCGTTCTGATTGGCCGCCGGTGTCACCGTCACGGTCCGGCTGGCGCCGCTGCCCCCAAAGACAATGTTGCCGTTGTGCACCAGCGTCGGGTTGGACGAACTCCCGCTCACCGTCAAACTCCCCGCTGCCGTCTCCACATCGCCCACCGTGAAACTGATCGCTCCGGTCTGGGTGTCTTCGTTGATCGTTTGGTTGGCTAGGTTCGAGATCGTCGGCGCATCGTTCACCGCGTTGACCGTCAGCCCAAAGCTCGTGCTCGTGCTCGACTGCCCGTCGCTCACCGTCAGTGTGATCGTCGCTGAACCATTCTGGTTGGTCGCCGGTGTCACCGTCACCGTCCGGCTGGCGCCGCTGCCCCCAAAGACAATGTTGCCGTTGGGCGCCAGCGTCGGATTGGACGAACTGCCGCTCACCGTCAAACTCCCCGCTGCCGTCTCTGCATCGCCCACCGTAAAACTGATCGCTCCGGTCGGCGCGTCCTCGTTGATGGTCTGGTTTGCGATGTTTGAAATCGTCGGAGGCTGGTTTTGGGTTGCGCCTGGATTGCTGCCAATCGGCACATCATCGACAAGGATGCGGTCGAGAATGACATTTCCGGAGCTCTCCGGCCCGAGGGTGATTTGATTGACGGCCGCTCCATTGCCGCTGGTGATATTGACTTCCGGACTCGCCGGCTTGGTGGCGGTGGTGGAGACAAACAGCTTCATCGTACCATTGGCCCCGCTGCCCTTGGTCCATTCCACCCATACATGGTAAGTGGTGCCTGCCGTCAACGGCGTGGTTCCCGCAGCGCACACGCCGCCGTGGCAAACATCGACCGGCGCCCCCGAGCCATTGCAATAGAACTCGGCCACCTGGTTCAAGTCCGTACTTCTCCACGAAATGAAGGTCTGATACGGGGAGTAAGTAACCCAGCGCACTTGAAAATACATGTAGAACGCGTTCGAATACGCGAAGGTGCGCTGGATGGCTTGACCGCCGCCGCAGTTGAGCGATTGCAGGCCGTCCAGCACGGTCGTGGTGTAGTCCGCGTTCGGCGTGCCGATCGTGGTCCAACCGCTGTTTTCGAAGCCGGCGCCTTCAAAGCCTTCGCTCAACAGATACGTCGGCGCCGTTGAGGAGTTGACTGTCAGCGTGAAGGTGGCGGTGGCCGTCAGCGACCCGTCGTTCACCGTCACCGTGATCGTCGCCGTACCTGTCAGCCCCGCCGCGGGCGTGACCGTCACCGTCCGGCTCGCGCCGCTGCCCCCAAACACAATGTTGCTGTTCGGCACCAGCGTCGGATTGGACGAACTCCCGCTCACCGTCAGGCTCCCCGCCGCCGTCTCCACATCACCCACCGTGAAACTGATTGGTCCGGCGGATGTGTCCTGGTTGATCGTCTGGTCGGCGATGCTCGAGATCGTGGGCGCGTCGTTCACCGCGTTGACCGTCAGCACAAAGTTCGTGCTCGTGCTCGCCTGTCCGTCGCTCACCGAGACCGTGATCGTCGCCGTCCCGTTCTGGTTGTTCGCCGGAGTCACTGTCACCGTCCGACTGGCGCCGCTGCCCCCAAACACAATGTTGCCGTTGGGCGCCAGCGCGGGGTTGGACGAACTGCCGCTCACCGTCAAACTCCCCGCGGCCGTCTCTGCATCCCCCACCGTGAAACTGATCGCTCCGGTTGCCGTGTCCTCGTTGATCGTCTGGTTGGCAATGCTCGAAATCGTCGGAGGCGTGTTGTTGGGTGAGACGACCGTCAGCACGAAGGTGTCGCCGGCCGTCAGAGAACCATCACTCACAGTCACCGTGATCGTTGCGGTGCCGGATTGGTTGGCGGCCGGAGTCACCGTCAATGTCCGGCTGGCCCCGCTGCCGCCAAAAGCGATGTTGCCGCTCGGCACCAGCGTCGGATTGGACGAAGAACCGCTGACGCTCAGGCTGCCGGCGGCGGTTTCCGCGTCCCCAACAGTAAAGCCGATCGGGCCGGTCGATGTATTCTGGTTGATGGTCTGATTGCCGATGTCGGAGATGGTCGGCGGGGTATTGCCGCCGGTGCAGTCGGGATAGAGATCGACCTCATTGGTGGCGGACAATCCGGACGGGTCGGTCACGATCAGCACGATCCGATAGTAGTAGGTATCGGCATCGCAACCTACCGGCGCGGTGACCGTCGTGGTCACATGGTTGGTGTCGATGACTCCCACGTGTTCATGGTTGTTGTGATGCAGGATGGTCTGCCATTGATAAAGCAATTGACTGTCGCTGGACTGCGCATCGGTAACGTTGGCGGTCAGATTGTAAGCGGTGTCGCCGGTGATCGGATACTTGGATCCATTAATGGGACTGGTGATGGCGACCGAGGGCGGCGTGTCATTGACGGCGACAAGGAGCTTCGCGACGTCGGTGGCGGAGGCGCTGTCGGTGACTGTAAGTGTCACGGTGTAGCCGGTGGGAACCCCCGCGGGCGCGCTGAAGGCATGGGTGGGGTTCGCCGCGGTGCTGATCGCGGAGCCATCGCCGAAATCCCAACGATAAGTGAGCGGATTTCCATCCGCGTCCGAGGAACCGCTGCCGGTAAAATGGACCGTCAGGGGACTGGTGCCATAGATGACATCCGCCGATGCGACGGCCTTGGGGGGGTGGTTGCCGCCGTAGGTGATTTTGAACACTCCATAATAAACATTGATGTAGTAAAGGGCGTCGTCGGGGCCCTGGACGATTTGGACCAACCCGCCCACGTCCGTGGCGAAATTGCTCACGCTGACCGGTTGATCGTTCGAATCAAATACGAAATTGCGGATCCATCCGTGATCAAAATCGGCGAAAAAGTAGGTGTTCTGGTATTGGGCCGGGAAATTAATTCCTTGATACCAGGTGCCACCAATGGAGCAGTTGCCATCAAACTGAGGACCTGAAACCGGTGATCCCGAGGCGCCGATGTTGATCACCGCCGCGTTGGTGCCGATGAAAATTCCGGTGCGCGAGGGACCGCCGCTGCTTCCGTGGTACCAGTCGATGATCGGCCGGGTGTGTACGAAATGCGGGATCGAGTTGGGAACCTGCAGGGCGGTGTTGCAAGGATTGGGCCAGGAGGGAGTGCCCAGCGTCGCTTCCTTGAGCAGGTCGCGAAAGGTAAAATACTGCTGCGCACAGCCGCCCGTGCCATACAGCGGGTTTGGCGCGTCAAGGTTTGAGGGATCAAGGCCATCGTAACTTGTCGTTTCGTCGAATCCCTCATAAACAGGCCAGCCGAAATTCATCCCCGGGCCCTTGTCAATGGCCATTTTTTCCCACGTGTAATAACCCACATCTCCAATGTAAAGCACACCGGGATTGCCCTCGGAGGGAATGTGTTCACCTGTGCCCGGTTTCAGGGTTATCCGGAAGGGGTTGCGCAGACCCAGAGCCCACACCCGGGAACGCGGGGCGCGGGGGTTGGCCGGATCGTAAAACGGATTGCTGGGAATGCCGTTGCCGGTCATCTTGTCAATCCGAATGATTTTGCCGGAGAACGAATCGACCAGTTGCGAACGGAAGGCGCCGATATTTTCCTTCGGCTTAAGAATGCCTTCGCTCAGAGCCTGTGCATAATAAGAAGACGGGTTGCTTCCGCTGTCGCTCAACTCGGCGCCATCACCGCAGGATGCCAGCAGCGTGCCGTCGGTTCCAAACAACAATGTCCCGACTCCGTGCGTATAACCGATGATCGGGAACCCCGTGCTGGCGCTTTCGCCGACGAGAATGGTTCGGCTTGCGGGGTCCACGCTGTGAAAATTGTCTGAAGCCCGGGCGGTGTATCGCGTGATGCGACCGATAGTGGCCTGGAAGTATTCGTTCCCCGAAGAGTTGTAGCTCGGCGTGCCGAATCGGGTCAGATAATAATGGTCCACCACGTACAACAGATAGAGGTAACCATTCTGAAGAAAATCGGGGTCGAGCGCGAACCCGAGCAAACCGTAATCGCCCCAGTTACCCACTTCCTCGCTGATATCAACGAGGGGCGGGTTCAGTCGGGCACCGTTCTGAAAGACCCATACGTGGCCATCCCGGTCCCACTGATACATAGTGCCGACCGCGTCGAAAGTAATGCCTGCAGCCCCGTCCCAATAACCGCCGACGTCTGTTTCGACAAAGCCGGCCGGAAGGGTTGCGGCCCGCACCAGGTTCGGCCACAGCAGGGCACCGCCAAGCAGGAGCAGGGCGAGAAAATGTTTCAGGGGGACACAGCCGGACCGGGATTTTGTCGTTGAATTCTCGGCCGCCGCCGCCAGGAAGTGTTGGTCATTGTCGAAGCGGGGATGGGGGGGTATTATAGCGATGCTCATTTGGGGACTGGCACAGACGATCTGCTGTTGTAAAAGTTCAATTCATTCTCTTGGACTCCCTCCAACAGGCAGCATCGGATCGTTACCGAGACCCAAACGCGTCGCGGACAACACGTCCGCACAACTTGGCAAAAGGAATCCCCGACAGTCTTCTAGCTAACTCAGTCACGTGGGATAGCTAGTCCTGCACCAAATGCGCGCGACGGAAGTAATCATTGGAAATCAATATATTATGACTGCATTCGGGCGACGGCCACAGGGCCGGCAGTGCGAATGCAATGAGAATACAATACATCCGATCAGTTGCGACCGGTGCCGGAGACGTTCCCGGTAACGTTCTCACACGAGCTGATAGGTGGCGGTCTGGAGATCCCGCACCACGCGCAGGTAATCATCACTCATCAACCAGGCGTATTCTTCGACCTTTTCGGGATGGGCCATGAGTTCCACCTTGGCTTCCTTGGCCAACTCCGTCACCCGTGCCAGTCGCTTGCCCTGAAGGCACTGCGAGAGAGCGAAAAAGTAATCCGTCGTGCGGTGGCGCCGCACCAGCCGTTTGTCCACAAAGCCGCGGTACGCACGGTTCAAGGAACTCTTCTCGCCGGGCCAGAACGAAAAGCTCCGGCGAACCTTCTGGCCAGGCGGAATAACCCCGTCCAGCAGCATGTTTGTGCAAAGGTGCATGTGCCGATGACCGTCTATGTGCGAGGGCTGTTTGCCATAAAGCCGGACGAACTCCTCCGCTTGCGCTTCGTAAACATCTCGAAATTCCTTCCGCAAAAACGGATTGTAAAGAACCTGCGCATACCTGTTGCGCTTCAAAAAGCGTTTGATGCGAGAATGATTTTGTTTCAGATGCGTGGGGCAGTGGCTGGCGGAAAAATCTTGATTGAGATTTACGTGCAAACCCACGTCCATGCCCAAATCCCTCGCCAACGCCGCTGCACGTTCGGAGTCGTCCATGAAGACCATTGCGCTGACCGAAGTGATTCTGTTCTTCTCATAGCAAGCCAATGCCGCGTCCGTTGCGCTCTTCCATCCGCCCCAATCATCCGCATTGATGATGAGCATGCCCCCGGAAACCAACCTCCCCTGCGACGATCGCTCGCTGGTTTCGGCGATCGCTCCCGGCGCACAACGCGCACTCGCTTCGTGGCGGTGGCGTTCAAGCATAGTTGCGAACTGCCGCGCTGTTTTTTGCGGACGGTTGCCTCAGGAAGTAATTCTTCAACCGCGCCATCTGCTCGCGCCGCTGGAATCGAACGACGTCCTCCGGAACCAGCCGCTCGACCCGTTTCAGCGCCAGCCAGAAATACCCGGCAAACAACGTGAAGCCGCCCAGGATCAGGGGCGGGCGGGTCACTTGATAAATCGAACGAAACAATTGCCACAGAGGATGCCGCCCCAACAGGTAATCTTTCTGGCCCAACCGGAAGCTGATGGCGAGCGGATTGTCCTTGGCCGAGCCCATCGAGCGATGATGGAAGCAAACCCGCTCGGGGAACGTTCGCGTCTGCCAGCCCTTCATGCGCGCGGTGAGCACGGCGAGCACGTCGATGCCGCCGCCCTTCATTGGTTTGTAGCCGCCAATATCCTCGAAACACTCGCGCCGGAACAACTGACACGCGCCCGACACGTGCTCGATGCTGCTGTATCGGAAATCATAGGTGCCTTTGCCCTCGGTGAACGGCGCGCCGCCCACGCCGAGCTTCGGATTCTCAGCGAAGTGGCGCATCAGCATCTCGAACAAGTCCCGCTCGAAGGACATGTCGGCATCGAGATTCCCGATGATGTCATACTTGAGGTCTTTGACCCGTTCGCGACCCGCGTTGAAACTGAAAACCTTGCCGCCGAAGTTTCGCTCCTTCCGCTCCGGCATGCGCACCAAGTCAATCCAGTCGTGCTCGGCGGTGTATTTCCTGACGATCTCATCAGTGCGGTCCGTGGAACCATCGCTGACAATCACCCATTTCAGCGGCCGCACGGTCTGCGCCACCATCGACTTGAGCGTCAACTCGATGTAGGCCTCCTCGTTCCGCGCCGGAGTAATGAGCACGCAGGTTGGCAGGGGGACATTCATACGGGTTCGATGGACCCCAACGGAGACCTCGCTTAGCGGAGTGCCGCAGGCGATTGCACCGGAGCCGTCAGACTGTTGACGCCGTTATCTTTCCGACTGAGAAACTGGTCGAGCAGAGCCAGCGCGGCGAACATGGTGGCCTGCCCCCAGTGCAGCGTGGGGGTCTTGTTGGTGATCAACGGATATTTTCGGTAATAGAAATAGCCGGTCTTATCCTGCATGTTGGCGATGGTCCACTTCGCCACTCGGAGCGCAGTCGGCACGCTGTCGGGATGGAGATCGCGCAAGTTGATCAAGGTCTGGATTGCTTGCGAGGCACACTGGATGTCAATCGGCAAGGTCTTCCGGTCGTAGTACCTGGGAGTACCGTCGGGTTTGAAAAAGGTTTCGATAAAGAACGTATAGCCTCTCCGGAGAGACTCCTGGTATCGGGTCGATCCGGTGCAACGGCAGAACGTGTGCAATGCCTCCAATACATAGGCCGAATGAAAGGAGTCAATCCAGGCCCACTTCTCTCCCACTCCATAGTACCAGCCGCCCTTTTCCGTCTGATGGTGCACGGTAAACTGAACGGCCCGGTCGGCCATCTCCCGATATCGCGCGACGGGGGAGAGTGAATTCACCCGCGCGAGAAGACTCGCTCCAATCATGCTCGAATTGTGAATCAGAATGTCGGCATCCGGGTAATAGCGCAGACAGACGCCTTCGTCCAGTTCCATCCAACCCAACTCGTCCAAAATAAGATCGCACGCACTTTTGGCGATGGCCAGATACCGCTCGTCACCGAAAGCTTCGTAGGCGTCGAGAAAGGCGTGCGAAATCAAGCCCGTCCAGACGATCGTCGGGGCGCCCTTTGGGATGTTGCCGCCGCGCGATTGATAATCGAAATGATTGCCCCAGCAGAATCCCCGGAATGCCCGGCTCCGATTGTCCGTCAGCCATTCAAAACAGAACTTCATCCGGTCCAGGAAGGCGGGATCACCGCAAGTCTGGTAGAG
>DASPXS010000389.1:0-4439 GCA_035637175.1 Haliangiales bacterium
CGGTGCGTCGGCTGGCGGAACGCGCGCGGATCCCGCTCGAATTCGAACAAGATCCGGGCCGGCAGAAACATGGCTTCCTCAAGGAAACGCTCCTGCAAATTCACGAGCAAATCGCGCAACGCTGGCAGGCCGCGCTCGCCAACGATGCCGCCGGCCAGATCGCCCGCGACTACCTGAAAAAACGCGGTGTTTCGGACGAAGCGGTCAAACTGTTCCGCCTCGGTTGCGCGCCCGACGCCTGGGACGACACGGTCAACTGGGCGAACCACAAAGGCTACGACCCTGCCCTGGTCGAACAGGCCGGTCTCATCATTCGGAAGTCGGGAAGCGCGCCGGCCGCGGAGGCAGCGGTTAACGCCTCGTCAACCGCAGGAGGCGACCACGAAGCGTCGTCGTCAACGCCCGAAGGCGCGCGTGCTCCCCAGAACAAAAAATCCGGCGCCCCGGACCCCAGAAACGAGAGCCGAAACTACTACGACCGCTTCCGCGGGCGTTTGATTTTCCCGATTTGCGACGAGCAGGGCCGCGTCATCGGGTTCAGCGGGCGCGTGCTCAGCGGCGACGAGAAGACCGCGAAATACGTCAATTCGCCGGAGACGCCGATCTTTACCAAGGGGAAGGTCCTGTTCGGCCTCGACAAGGCCAAGCGCGCCATCCTCGATCTGGGATTCGCCGTTGTCTGCGAAGGGCAACTCGATTTGATTGCCTGCCACATGGCCGGTGTCCACAACATCGTCGCGCCGCAAGGGACCGCGCTGACCGCCGCCCATGGAAGGATTCTGCGCCGATACACCGATGACATCATTCTCTGCTTTGATGGCGATGCCGCCGGTCAACGCGCGGCTGCTCGAGCATTTGATGATCTCCTCACTGCGGGCATCCCGTTTCGCATCGCCTCGATCCCTCCTCCCGATGACCCCGATAGTTACCTTAAAAAGTTCGGACGCGATCCCTTCGTGCGGCTGTTGATCCAGGCGGACGAGTTCCATGACTTTCACCTGAAATTCCTGTGCGCTCAGTTCGACGTTCGGACGGACCGTGGCCGCCAACAGGTCGTGCGTGCCATGGGCGAGGCGTTGGCAAAAGCCGACAACCCCGTGCTCTCCGACACCTACGCGCAGAAAACGGCGCAGCGCCTCAACGTCGGCGCCGACGCCGTGCGCGCCGAGTTTAAAAAAATCCGGGCGCCGCAGAAACCGGAAGCGGACGAATCCGCCGAGGTGGCCGAACCGCCCGCGCGTCCTTCGACGCCGGAATACTGGCTGCTGAAACTGCTCCTGCTCGACGATGAATTGCCGGCGTGGGCCTCCGCGCGTCTCGATGTGAACTGGGTGCAGCACCCGGTCGCGCGTCAAATCATTTCCGCGAGGCTGGCGGTTCAGCCGGACGGACAACGTCCTTCGGTGACCGCGCTGCTGGCGGACCTGGAAGACGCGTCGGCGCGCGGTCTCGCGACCGAGGCCATGTCGGACCAGCGCGAAATTCCGAACCGTGCGCAACAGCTCGCGGATGTCGTGAAACGTTTGCGCGACCAGTTCATCGACCGCCAGCTCGGCGATCTTGCCCGGCGCGTCGGCCAGCCGGATTTGCCGGACGCGGAGCGTATCGACCTGCTCAAGCAGCAACAGGGACTGCGCGAGTTGAAGAGACAGCCCCTGGCGCCCAAGAATTGAGCGAGGCCCCGGAGGCACAGGTATGGAAAACACCAAACACCAAACACCAAGTTCCAAATCCCAATAACGCTCGCCCGGTGGGATTTGAAGCTTGGGGGTTGGAGTTTTTCTGGTGTTTGGAGCTTGGTGTTTGGAGCTTGATATATGGAGCTTTCCCCGGCGTTCCTTAAGGCCAAATGCGCTTGCAGCACGCGGTCGTTACTTTACTATTCGCTCATGACAACTGTGGTCACCCTCATTCTTGTCGGCGCCGCCCTGCTGTTGCTGGAGACGGTGCTGCCCGGAATGATCGCAGGCATCATCGGCTTCGGTTGTCTGGTCGCGGGCGTGGCCGTGGCCTATGTTAATTTCGATACCCGCACGGCCAACTTCGTTCTGCTGGCGGTGGTGGTTGGCCTGACAGCCGGGACGTTGTGCTGGTTCAAATTCTTTCCCGGGAGCCGCTTCGCCAAAATGTTTATTTCGCAACAAACGGTCGGAGACATGGGCACGGAAAAACCCGAGTTGCTCCATCAAACCGGCGCGGCCCTCACGCCGTTGCGCCCCTCGGGCACCGCGGTGATCAACGGCAAACGCGTGGATGTCGTGACGGAAGGACCGTTCATTGACCGCGGCGCGCCCATCAGGGTCGTCGAGGTGGAAGGCGTCCGTGTCGTGGTGCGCGCCGTCTGAGCCAACTGCCAACTCCCAACACTTATGCAAAACTACCTGTTCGCGGAAATTCCCCAACCGTTGCAAGTTGTCGCCTGGGGCGTCCTGGGTGTCCTCATACTCATCGTCTTCGTCGTCCTCATCAATTTCTTCAGCATCTGGATCCGCGCCCTCTTTTCCGGCGCGCGTGTCACCTACACCGAACTGATCGCGCTCCGTTTGCGCACGGTACCTGTCGGCCTGGTGGTGGACACGCGCATCACGGCCGTCAAATCCGGCCTGGATATCACCATCGACAATCTCTCCACCCATTATCTCGCCGGTGGCAACATTGAAATGGTCATCCAAGCGCTCATTGCGGCAAAAAAAGCCGGCATCCGCCTCGATTTCGATCCGGCCTGCGCCATCGACCTCGCCACCAAGGGCACCGGCAAAACCGTGCTCGAAGCGGTGAAAACATCCGTCAACCCGAAGGTCATCGACTGTCCGAATCCTGCCTCCGGCAAGACCACCATCGACGGCGTGGCCAAGGACGGCATCGTGGTAAAAGCCAAGGCCCGTGTCACCGTTCGCACCGATTTGGAAGGTTTCGTCGGCGGCGCGACCGAGGAAACCATCATCGCCCGCGTCGGCGAAGGCATCGTCGCCACCATCGGTTCCGCCGACAGCTACAAAAATGTGCTGGAACACCCGGACAGCATTTCCAAGACGGTTCTTGGCAAGGCGCTCGACAGCAATACGGCGTTTGAAATTCTCTCCATCGACATCGCCGACGTGAACATCGGCGAGAACGTCGGCTCGCGATTGCAGTCGGAACAGGCCGAGGCGAACAAACTCATCGCCCAGGCGCAGGCCGAAGTGCGGCGCGCCGCCGCCGTGGCCCTCGAGCAGGAAATGCTGGCCCGCGTTCAGGAGATGCGCGCGCGGGTTGTCGAGGCCGAATCCCAGGTGCCGCTCGCCATGGCGGAAGCCTTCCGCAGCGGTAACCTCGGCGTGATGGATTATTACCGGATGAAAAACATACAGGCTGACACCGGCATGCGCGAAAGCATCGCCGGCGCCGGCGGCACGGGCGCCGCCGGTAGCGCGGCCGGCTCGCAAACCAAACCTTCGGGCAGTTGACGCGAGGCAGATGTTCACCCACAACCGCTGACGACCTCATGCCTGCCGCCCTCCCCATTCCGATGCTGGCCGGGATCGACAATTTCTGGATTATCATCGCCATCATCATCGGTTCCGCCATCTGGGATTGGATCCGGAAAAAGGGACAGCGCGAAGAGACCGGCTCTTCGCCTGCTGAATCAGGACCGCCACAACCGCGCCCGCCCGCGGCAGCGCCCCGGCCGGTGGCCACCAGCGACTGGGAGGAGGAATTGCGGCGGTTGCTGGCCGGCGAGCCGCCGGTGGCGAAGCCGCCGCCAAACCGGCCGCCCCCCCTGCGACCGGTCATCCTGCAGGAATCCAAACCCGCTCCGCCATCCCGTCCTGTTATGGCGGCACCGCCCGTGGCGAGGACCGCACGTCCGCCGCTGGCCGAATCCAAGATGGCGGAAGCGGAGAGGGCTGTGGAGATACAACTTCCCGCGCTGAAAGAATCCTCGACCGCCTGCCAGCGCGCCAGCCATTTGCACCAGGGAGTGGCTGAACATTTGAAGCGGGTCGAAGAAATGACCGAGCATCACGTCGGCATAATCCCGATCGTGCGTCGCCAGAGTTATTCGGCAGAAACAGCCCGGACCATTTCGCTCATCCGCAACCCGCGCACCGCTCGCCACGCTGTGATCGCGTCGATGATTTTCGGCCCGCCCAGGGCGTTGGAAAGAGAATAATCTGGTTTACTTCAACGGGGTCCGGTTTCTATATTCCCGTGCCTTGAGCCGACGTGGCGGAATTGGCAGACGCGCCAGACTCAAAATCTGGTGGTAGCGATACCGTGTGGGTTCGACCCCCTCCGTCGGCAAGCTATTTGCAATAAACCCCTTATGCAAGTTTTTGCGTGAAAGAAATGGACGGGCTGCGGAAGTAGCTGGGGAGCCGCGTTGCTTGTTGATTTGTTGATCAATTGCTGAACCACATGAAGACGGCATTGATTGGCAAATGGAAAATTACAGGAAT
>DASPXS010000390.1:0-4039 GCA_035637175.1 Haliangiales bacterium
CTGCACTTCGTTCTGCAACTGGCGGACGTTGCCCGGCCAGTCGCACTTGCGCAACAACTCGGCGGCCGCCGGAGTGAATCCGGTGATCACGCGATTGGCCTGCGCGGCGAACCGTTTCAGGAACGAATTGGCCAGCGCCAGGATGTCCTCGCGCCGCTCGCGCAACGGCGGCAGCGCGATCGAAATGGCGCTGATGCGGTAAAACAAATCCTCGCGCAGTTTGCCCGATTTGATGGCGTCCTCCGGCGGACGATTGGTGGCGGCGATGACGCGGCAGTCCGTTTTGTAACTGGTGCGTCCACCCACGGGCCGGACTTCCTTCTCCTGCAAGACGCGCAACAATTTGCTTTGTGTGTCCACCGGCATTTCGGAAATTTCGTCCAGCATCAGCGTTCCGCCATCCGACTGGCGGAACAATCCTTCGCGATCGGCCTGCGCGCCGGTGTAGGCGCCTTTGACCGAACCGAACAACTCGCTTTCGATCAACTCCCGCGGCAACGCGGCGCAGTTGACCTTGATCAGCGGCCCCTTGGCGCGCGGGCTGAGGGCGTGGACCAGATCGGCGATGACTTCCTTGCCGGTGCCGCTTTCGCCGGTCAGCAACAGGGAAACGTCGCTCGGCGCGACGCGTTCCACGGTGCGGACCACGGACTTCATGGCCGCGCTCTGGAAAATGGGCGACGCGCCCCCGGTCATGGTCGAGAGCGCCTGCCGGAGCGAGCTGGCCTCTTCATTCAATTGCTTGTGCTCCAGCGCCCGCTTGACAAGCACCATCAGGTTCTTGGGATCGACCGGTTTGTTTTGAAAATGGTAGGCGCCCCGTTTGGTGGCCTCGACTGCGGCGTCGAAGGTGGCGTTGCCGGTCAGAACAATTACTTCGGTCTCCGGCCAATGCTTTTTGAACGCCGGCAGCAGGTCCAGCCCGTGTCCGTCGGGCAATTGCAGGTCGAGCAACACCGCGTCCGGCTGGGGACCTTCGAACGCGGCCTGCGCCGCCGCCGCGCTTTCGGCCGGGATGACTTCGTAGTCCTCCGACTCGAGCAGCGTAATCATCAGGTCACGCATGTTCATGTCGTCGTCCACCACCATGATTCTTGTTTTCATACGGATCCCTTCCGGTTCGGTTCACACGCACGAATGAAACTGCGGAACAGTTCCAAAAAAACGTCGTGCCTTTCAAACAAACGCTCGGGATGAAACTGCACCGCCACCAGCCAAGGCAACCACCGCGCCGCCGGTTCGGCCAGTTCCATCCCTTCCACGATCCCGTCCGGGCTCATCGCCGTGACGCGCAACGGCCCGGCCAGGCGTCCCACGGCCTGGTGATGCGAGCTGTTTATGCCTAGAGTTTGTGCGCCTGCAATCTTGTTCAGGAGCGAACCGGGCGTCAATGCCGCTTTGTGAACGATTTTGTCCTTCCGATCCAGGCGGCAATGGTTCAACGCCCCGGGCACCTGCGTCGCAATATCCACGATCAACGTGCCACCCAGCGCCACGTTCAAAATCTGCTGGCCGCGACAGATCGCCAGCAACGGCTTGTGCCGGCGGAAAACCTCGCGAATCAACAACAATTCCGTCAAATCGCGCGCCGGATCGGCGGGACTGACCGTCCGCTTGAGCCTGGGCGGCAAATGGTTCCCGTACAGCGCCGGCTCAACGTCGTCCCCGCCGGTCAACATCAGCCCATCACACCGTCGCACCGCTTCCGCCGCCATGTCGCCGGACGCCAAACAGGGCAAGACCCAAGGCAGGCCGCCGGCGGCGGCGACGGCCCGCGAATAACGATCCGAAAGGCTCAACGACGTGTCGAAAAACTCCGCGCCTTTGTGCTCGGTGCAGGGTGTGATGAGAACGAACGGCCTGGTTTTCATGGCAAATCCGCTTCCGGAAACAGCTCGTGAATCGTCTTCTGCAAGCGCAATTCATCTTCCGGCCGCAACAGGCGGCGCGCGATGCGGCGCCGGACAGCATCGAGCAACTCCAGCCAGTCTTCCAGCGGCGGACGTTCCAGCGCCTGCCACGGATCGTAACGCTTCCCGCGCGCAAAAAATCGCCACTCCCCGCCGACGCGCCGGGCATAGATTTCGCGCTTGAGACCGTCGGCGGTGCGGCCCTTCCAACTGATCTCCGCCTTGGCGCCCATCCGTCACTGCGGCAGCTCGACAGCCGCCACGGCCATGGCCGCCATCCCTTCCTCGCGTCCCAGGAAGCCGAGTTGTTCGTTGGTCGTCGCCTTGACGCCGACCCGTTTCGGGTTGATCCCCAGCGCCTGCGAGATGTTCAGTTGCATCGCGTGAATGTGTGGCGCCATCCTGGGCGCCTGCGCGATGAGGGTGGCATCGACGTTGACAACTTTGCCGTTGTGAAAATTCACCTGCCGCGCCGCTTCCTGCAAAAAAACTTTGCTGGGCGCGTTTTTCCAGCGCGGGTCGGTATTGGGAAAAAAATGGCCGATGTCCCCCTCGCCCAACGCGCCAAAAATGGCGTCGCAAACCGCGTGGATCAGGACGTCCGCATCGGAGTGACCGTCCAGGCCCTTGGTGTGATGAATGTCCACGCCCCCGAGGATGAGTTTGCGCCCTTCAACGAGGCGATGCACGTCGTAGCCGATGCCCACGTGAATCATGGACCGAATGTATCGGGAACGGCGGTTAAGTAAATGTTTTTGCGGCGATGACGAACCGTGGGGAAATCCGAAACACCAAACACCAAACACCAAGCTCCAAACACCGAAGAAATCCCAATTCCCAAATCCCAATTGACCTGACGACGCCTTCTTGGAGCTTGAGATTTGGAGTTTTCTGGTGTTTGGTGTTTGGCGATCGCCTTTACCAAAACTTCACTTGCCTTGGCCCGGGCCTTGTGAAAAATTTCGTGGCCTGTTTCCGTGCGCCAACTCGACATTCGCGGCGGTTCACGGTTCACGGTTCAACGATTTTCCGAAAAAAACATGGGACACGTAAAACTCCACATTCCGGGACCGGTCGAGGTCAGCGAAAAGACCTTTCGCGCCTTTTGCTCGCCCATGATTGGTCATCGCGGGCAGGGATTCAAAGACCTCTACGCGAAGATGCAGCCGCAGTTGCAGCGGCTTTTTTACACCAGACAGTTGGTTTATCTGAGCACCTCGTCGGCGTGGGGCGTGATGGAGGGCGCCCTCCGAAATCTGGTTTCGAGAAAGGTGCTCAACTGCATGTGCGGTGCGTTTTCCGACAAATGGTTCGATGTGGCGAAACGCTGTGGCAAGGAAGCCGAACCGCTCCAGGTGCCCTGGGGTTCGCCCATCCGCGCCGAACCAGTGGACGCCCAACTCGCCACCGGCCGGTTCGACGCCCTCACGTTGATTCACAATGAAACTTCGACCGGCGTGATGAGTCCGCTTACCGAAATTGCCGCGCTCAAGAAAAAATATCCCGACGTGATGTTCATCGTGGACTCGGTCAGTGCGCTGTCGGCGGTGAAAATCGAGTTCGACGCGCTGGGCATCGACGTGTTGCTGGCCGGGACGCAAAAGGCGCTCGCGCTGCCGCCCGGCCTGGCCGTGTTCGCCTGCTCGCCGCCCGCTCTCGCCAAAGCGGCGACGATGAAAGGCCGCGGCTATTACTTCGACTTTCTTGAGTTCCAGAAGAACGCCGAGCAAAACATGACACCGAGCACGCCGAGCATTGGCCATGTCTATGCGCTCGCGTCGAAGCTCGAAGACATTTTCAGCGAGGGATTGGAGGCGCGATACTCCCGGCACGCGAACCTGGCGCAAATGACGCGCGCCTGGGCCGCGCGCCACGGTTTCACCCTGTTCCCGGAAGCCGGCTTCGAGTCAGTCACACTCACCTGCATGAACAACGGCGCAAAGCCGGGCGGTCGCGTGGTGGATGTGGTCAAATTGCAAAAGCTCGTCAAAGACCAGGGTTTCCTGATCGATGGCGGCTACGGAAAAATCAAAGGCACCACCTTCCGCATCTCGAACATGGGCGACGAAACCGAAGCGACGATGAATCAACTTTATGCGGCGTTGGACTCGGCGATGAAACAGGTGTGA
>DASPXS010000391.1:0-4712 GCA_035637175.1 Haliangiales bacterium
CCTCTCCCCCTCGGTATCGTCTTTGGCGCGCCGTTGACAAACGGGACTCCGCCTCTCTATCTTCCCTCTTTATGAACCCCAGGCATCGCCCACGGGCGCGAAGGACGATTGCCTTCACCTTGATCGAATTGTTGGTTGTCATCGCCATCATCGCCATCCTGGCCGGATTGCTTTTGCCGGCCTTGAGTCGGGCGAAAGACCAGGCCTTACTCACCACCGACCTCAACAATATCCGGCAAATCATGCTCGCTTCCCAAATGTTCGCCGGCGACAACGACGATTTTCTTCCCTACCCCAGTTGGGGCGCTCCGGACCGGGATTGCTGGGCCTACGCCGCCAATATTCCCGACGCGGCGGGGGACGACTCGCCCGGCGTGATTTCCAACCAGGTCGAATTCTTCAAGCGGGGCCAACTCGCGCCCTACCTCGCCAATAATCAGAAAGTGTTGATGTGCCCGAAAGACGAGAAGGATCGGAACGGTCCGAAAAGAGCGAAGTTCAAAGAGCGTTCCATCAAAATCACGAGTTACTCGTTTAACGGCGCCATCATCGCTTACCAGGCCCAACCGGCCAATCTCAAAACTTCGAAATTCCGCCTGGGCAATTTGCGACCGACCGGGATTCTGCTCTGGGAAGCCAATGAGGACATGACCGCCTACAACTTCAACGACGTCGGCAATCAGCCTCACGAGGGCATCTCCCAACGCCACGCCGCCAATCGGATCGCAAAGGCGCAGACCGATATCGTCGGTGGTATCGCGACCTTTGGCACATTGTTCGGCTCCGGAACGACAATAAAGATTTCGCGCTGGTTCTCTCCGGAACTGGCCGGCCAAAACATCTGGCCTGCTGTCGCCAATCCCGCCGGCCCCAACGACGCCTGGTATAATCCCGATTCGCGCACGGGCACGTATTAGACAGACTCGGACTCCGACAATTCATGGACCCGTCTGGTGACTTCATTGCAACCGCGACCAAGGATGTCGCCGCCGTGCTGTGTTGCGTCCTGTTTGTCGCTTGCACCAAAAAAGACCCGGCCGCAAAGGACCCTGCGCCTGAGACGTCCCCGCGCGTCGATGCCGCGGCACAATCTCCCGGTGCGAATTCTCCGGCCAAAACAGCCGACTCCACCGAAGTCCGCCAGATCATGTCGGAAACAGAAAAATTGTTGCGGGGCGGTTCTTACGACGAAGCGGCCGCCCGGCTGTTGAAGATGCGAATCAGCGGCGTGCAATTCTCCGCAAAAGACGCCGCTGCGTATCGGGAGGCATTGCAAGAGGCCTACAGCCGCGCGTTGGAAGCTTCCGGTAAAGGCGACCCGAAAGGCAAGGCCGCCGTCGAGATGATCCGCGCGGCCAGGTCGCGGTGATGGCAGCGAACCCGGCCCTTTCCATGAACCGTCCTTTCGTCCTCGTCCTCCTCGATCGAATGGCTTGGCTTCGAGGACGATGACGACGACGAGCACGAGGATGAACTGGTTCAAGGTCCGAATGCATGAGAAAAAACGAAAGGGGGCGATCCTGCCGCCTCAAAACGGAAATCCGAACGAGAAATGCAACGTGCCGTGCGGGTCGCCGCTGCGTCGATTCAGGTTGTAGCCGTATTCCAGTCGTACCGGACCGACAATGCTCTTCCAGCGAATGCCGCCGCCCGCGGAGTAAAGCGCTTCGCTCGCGGGATAATCCCGCAAATGTTCCGCGAAGCCGACTCCATCCACAAAACCCACGAGCGACAACGACGGCGTCAGGAACTGTTCCAGTTCCACGTTGCCCAGCAGGTACGTCTCGGCGCCCAACAGGTTTCCGTTCGCATCGCGCGGCGAAGCTTCGCCCTGTTGATAGCCGCGCACCGAGTTTTCGCCGCCCGGGAAGAAACGCTTGGTAAACGGAAGTTCGCCACTCGCGCCGCCGAGCTGCAACGCGGCGCCATGCCGCAGGCCGAGATGTAAAAACAGGCCACCGACCAGATGCGCGTGATAGGAACCGGCCACCTCGACCCGCTGATAATCCACCTCGCCGCCCAGCGAGGCTGAGGCGACCTCAACCGCCCCCAACAAATCGTAACCGCGGGTCGGGAGAAGAGGGTTGTCCCGGTGATCGTGCCTGAGATCGAGCACGATCGCGCCCACTCGCGTCCGTTCGACCCCGACGGGCGCCAGTGCCTGGTTGTTGAGCGCGTTCAGATACTGGTAGATGTAGCGCGCGCTGATATCCGTGTCGATGGGACGAAAGAATCTTCGCGCCCCAATGCCCCCTCCGTATTCCTCCCGGACAAAGGAAATCTCCTCGCGCCGCAACCCGGACGCATTAAAAAACACATCCACATCCTCGCGGAACACCTCCGGCACCGTGTAGAGAAAGTCGGCGCTGGTGGATTTGAAGGACTGGACCGCCCGCAGCCGCGCCTGGTGCGCCAGGCCGAACGCGTTCCTGTGGTCGAGTTCAAAGCCGCCGCGCAGCAGTTCATAACTGCCGTAACCGAACAGGAGGCTGAAATCGAATGCCTTGCTCTCCTTGACCTCGTACACCACGTCCCGCGTCGCGTCGTCCGTCGGCTCATAACGAATGCTTACCGAATCGAAGGCGCCGAGCCGCGCCAACCGATTGCGGCCCTGCTCCACTTCGATGCGATCGAGGTCTTTGCCGGGCTTCAGGCGGATTCGGCTTCCCAGCACGGACCGTTTGGTCCGCCGGTTGCCTTCGAACCGGATTTCGCCCAGTTTGATTTTTGGCCCCCTCTTTACCCGGGCCCGAAGATCGACGAAGACATTCGGCGCGTTCGTCTCCCGGCGAATGGTGGAAACTTCGGCCGACGCATCCGGAAAGCCCTTCCGATATTCGTTCGTGCGCAGCCCCTGAACGAAGTCCTGCAACCAGAGACGGGAATAAGGCGTTTGGAGTTGCAGCGCCACGACCTCGCGCGGCGGCTGGTCGTCGCTCGCATACACTTCGGTCATCACCGAGCGGACGAGTGTCTTGAAGCCCTCCTCGACTGCGATCTCCACACGAACGGCGCCGGTGGAATCGTTGCGTTCCAGATGCGCAACTTTAACCGACGCGCGTTCGAAGCCCTTCCGCCCGAGCGCTTCGGTGAGATCGCCGATGGACCGGTCGAGCCGCGATGGTGTGTAGATGCGAGTGCTCTTCAGCGATACAAGAAATCCCGTTTCGACAAAGAACGCCCGGGCTTTCGACTGCGAAATCGACTTCAACCCGCGAATCGCGAGGTGCTGGTAATGGTAACGCACGCCGCGCCGGACTCGAAAGCGAACCTTCTTCGCCGCGAGCGGCCGAGGCAGAACCGTGTCGAGATCTTTATTCCATTCGAACGTCTGCACCTGGCCGTCCACCAGCGTGAGCGCCGCCGAGAGGCGCGGAGCGAGGTACCCCTCACGATTCAGCGTGGACGCGATGATCAGGGCGCCATCCTCAACAAAATTGGCGTCGTAGAATTCGGGCGGAGTTTTCTTGCCGCCCATCAGGCGGATTGTCTTCTTCAACTCGCGGTTCCCGAGCAAACCGAACCCCGAGATTTTCAGTTTGGCGTGTTTGACCTTGTTGGTTTCTTCGCTGTGGGCGGAGAGGAGACTGAGCGACAGAAGACCGGCAATGAGGAGCCTCGCGATCAGTCCGGAACGTCCCCAGCGCGTTGGAGCCGCAACCAAACCGCAGAAGAACATCCAACATCGAACATCCAACGCCGAACATCGGACGGGTGGCAAGGCAGCGACGCGTCGGGAGTTGGATGTTGGATGTTCAAGAGGAGTTCCCTGGTCAGCCCTCAACTGAATTTCCCGCGCCCCCCTCATCGCGAGAAGATTCTCCATTTCAACCCGGCATTCATGGCGCTGAAGCGGTCGTATTCCCCGACCACGGACCAGTCAGCCGTCAATTTGTACTCGACGTGATAGGTGGACGTCCCTTCCCGTGAGATGTCCTCGCCCGACCGGATCGTGAGCCGGTCGGCGGAATTTTCGGCGCCCAGGAATCGCGCGATGATGTCGTTGCCGAGATAAAGCGCGAAGTTGCCGACTTTCTTCTCGCGCGAAAAATTCATCTCGTCGCGCGGCAATTCGCCCGCCGCCAGCATCAGGAGGATCTGTTCGGAAGTCAGCGGCGGAGTGGAACTGAACGAGAGGAACGGCGCGCTTGCCGTGCCGGTGATCTCCATCTTGATGTTGTAGCCGTAAACGCGCGAGGACGCGGTGGCGAGCAACTGCGGTTCGTAAGGCTGGTCGCTGGTCAGACTCGCGTGCCCCTGGTCCACACGGAGCGTGCCGAAGGGGAAACGCACCAGACCGGAATTGATCCGCGCCTCGCCCAACGCCTGCGGCTCCTCCAGATCGCCTTTGATCTGAAAGTCGGCGGAAACCACTCCCCGGAAATAAGGCGTGCGCACCCGCAGGAAACGATCGCCATGGACTTTCAGGTTCAGCTTCCAATCGGCGAAGGGCTTTTCCTCCACGCTGAAATACGGCGGCCGGCCGAGCGGCTCCGCTCGCCCGGTGGGCACCAGTGCTTTCAGGTCCTGAAGGTATAATCCGTCCCGCAGCGTCACCTCACCCGAGACGGTCGCCGGCTGCGGGCCGGCCTGTGCCAGTTGAAGATTGAAATCGCTGCGGAGCAGCAGGCCGGGTTGGTAAACCAGCGGCACGTTGTCCCCTCGCAGTCTGAGGTCAAACTGCGGCTCGCCCGATTCCGGCAACTCGAAGT
>DASPXS010000392.1:0-3905 GCA_035637175.1 Haliangiales bacterium
TTACGGTTTGGAACTGCTTTCGTCCGTTCACTGGCTGGCTGCTCATGCAAGTCCGCCGGCAGAAGGCAAGGATGAGGCCGTCGAAGGAATCGCAGCATGGAATGAACGGAAGCGCCACATGTTCCGCCCGGAACATGTTCGCCTGGCTTGGGATCGGCTGGCAACGGAGGGATGGGTTGAGTAATATCCAGCGTGGGCGCTCAGCCGAAGATATTGCTCCGCGTCTTGTTGACGACATCCTGCTTTCCGCGGGCTAGCGGGACTTTACAAGTTATCTGGCCAAATTTGCGGTGCGAGCGCGTAAAACGGGCGTGGAATCGGTGCGAGGCGTGTATGACCTAAGCCACCTGATAGCGACGTAAGCTCAAGGCTTCATAGACCCGTTGTTGTTCCTCCTCTTCCAGGCGCGATACACAAGTGGCCGCGCGGGGAACGCGCTGGCCCTGTTGGCGAGGGTAGATCAGGAGCACTTCCTGAATCGATCTCAACACTTCCATCATTCGCGTCAGGCTCAGGTCGATTCCTTTGCCATGAAGGCTTCGCTGCAACAGGGAAGTCAACAACAGGCCCAAAACACAATAGAACGCGTGCACGCGAATCTTATTGTCGGTCCAGTGGAACATGGGCGACCAACCCAGGAAATGAGGGTTCTTCATGTCCCGAAAGGCGCTTTCAATGTGATGCTGCGCCCGGTAACCCAGCACGATCTCCTCGTCGCTCCAGTCCTCGTTATCGGTGAACAGCAGCGTCTTGCCTAACTGGGTTTCCACCAACCGGGACAAGGCCCACGTATCACTGCGATAACTCAGGCTGGGTACGGCTCCGCCGGTGACTTCGCAATGGATCAATTGATTGAGATGTTGGCCGGCGCGTTGCGACGACGTGATGCGTTCGGCTCTGCTCGCGAAGTTCGCACAACACGAACGGCTGCGCCGACAGCTCCTCGCCACCGGAGAGGCCGTGTTGATCTCCGATTCCAACTGCGACTCATACTGGCTCGAACGGGAAGGTGCCGGCTTCAATGCGATCGGCAAAAATGTCGATCCGCAATTTAAAGCGGTTGTTTTCATGACAATTGATCCGCGACTGAACCGAATCGTTGCCGCACAACCTTACCCGCTGCTCTTTGCGACCATATCAGAAGCCCTTTTAATCGGGACAAGGCCTATTCTGCGTTGATACAAAGGGCTTGCCAATCCAGGTTAGTTAGTGTAAGTATAACACGAAATGAAGAGTGAAACTGACGTTTCGCCGGTTGCCTTGAGCGGACGGGCGCTACTCACAGACCTCTACCAGCTCACCATGGCTTACGGCTATTGGAAGTCCGGTCGGGCAGAGCGCGAAGCGGTCTTCCACCTGTTCTTTCGCCATTCGCCATTCCAGTGTGGATTCACTCTAACCGCGGGCCTGGCGCCGACGATTGAGTTTCTTCAGGCGTTCCAGTTCACAGAGGACGATCTGGCGTTTCTCGGCACACTGCGCGGAAATGATGACCAGCCGCTCTTCGACCGTGGATTTCTGGATTACCTCGGAACACTGCGCTTTAGCTGTGATGTTGATGCGATCCCGGAGGGAACAGCGGTCTTTCCGCAAGAACCGCTGCTGCGGATTCAAGGACCCATTCTGCAATGTCAATTGCTGGAGACGGCGCTGCTGAACCTGATCAACTTCCAGTCGCTGATCGCGACGAAGGCCGCCCGGGTTTGCCTGGCGGCGCGGGGCGAGCCGGTGCTGGAATTCGGACTGCGTCGGGCGCAAGGCGTGGACGGAGCGCTGGCGGCCAGCCGCGCTGCTTACATCGGCGGTTGCGCTGCCACATCGAATGTCCTCGCCGCAAAGCTCTATGGGATTCCCGCGCGCGGCACTCATGCCCACAGTTGGGTGATGTCGTTTGAGGACGAGCGGGAAGCCTTCCGCGCTTACGCCGAAGCGATGCCGAACAACTGCGTGTTCCTGGTGGACACTTACAACACGTTGGAAGGCGTCCGCCGGGCCGTGGAAGCGGGTCGCTTGCTTCGCGAACGGGGTCACGAAATGGTGGGCATCCGACTCGATTCCGGCGACCTGGCGTGGTTGAGCGTCGAAGCGAGAAAGATTCTCGATGCGGCCGGCTTCCCGAATGCGGTCATTGTGGCAAGCAACGATCTCGACGAGCACATCATCGCCAGCCTCAAGGAGCAGGGCGCAATGATCAACGTCTGGGGCGTGGGCACCAAATTGGTCACGGCCTACGATCAACCGGCGCTCGGGGGCGTTTACAAGTTGGGTGCGGTTCGCGGTGACGACGGGCGCTGGGCTTACAAGGTGAAGCTGAGCGAACAGTCCGCGAAGATCTCGACGCCGGGCATCCAACAAGTGCGACGATTCCGCTCCGACAAAGAGTTCATCGGCGACGGCATTTTCGATGTTGAACGCGGAACGCCCGCCGCCTTCACGATTGTTGACCCGCTCGACGTGACGCGCCGCAAACACATCGCGCCTGAAACTCCATTCGAGGATTTGCTCGTGCCGATCTTCCGTCACGGAAAGCTCGTTTATCAGCCGCCCCCGCTCGGCGACGTTCGCCAACGGGCTCAGGCGCAGCTTGCGATGTTTCACATGGGCGTGAAACGGTTCGTGAACCCGCACCAATATCCCGTGGGCCTGGAACTCGGTCTGCACGATTTGAAGACGGAACTCGTCCTGCGCGCCCGCGGAGAGAAGTGATGCCATGAAACTCATCCACGTAGCGGCCTCCGTGTTGAATCAGACACCGCTCGACTGGCAGCACAACTCGGCCACCGTTCGTCAGGCGATCCAAGTGGCCCGGGATTGAGGCGCCGTCGTGGTTTGCCTGCCGGAACTCTGCCTCACGGGTTACGGGTGCGAAGATGCGTTCCACGCTGCCAATACGCATCAACGCGCGTGGGCTGCGCTCCAGGAACTCCTGCCGGAAACCCGCGGAATGGTCGTGTCGTTCGGGCTGCCGGCCTTGCACCAGAACGGTCTCTTCAACTGCGCAGCGCTGGCTGTGGATGGACGATTAGTTGGCCTTGTGGCGAAGCGGTTTCTGGCCGGCGACGGAATTCATTATGAGCCGCGTTGGTTCAAACCGTGGCCGGCAGGCGTGCGCGACGAGTTTGTTACGCCCAGCGGCGAGACACTTCCCATCGGAGACCTGCATTTCGACGTTGGCGGCATTCGCGTTGGATTTGAGATTTGCGAGGATGCCTGGGTGGCGAACCGGCCTGGCGCGACCCTGGCATTGCACGGTGTCGATCTCATTCTGAATCCGAGTGCGAGTCACTTCGCGTTCGGAAAATTGGAAGTGCGAAAACGCTTCGTGCTCGAAGGCTCGCGGGCATTTGGCGTGAGCTACGTTTACGCGAATCTGCTCGGCAATGAATCGGGTCGGGCGATTTACGATGGCGGCGCGCTCGTCGCCTCGGCGGGAAAACTTCTGGCGGCGGGGTCGCGGTTCAGCTTTCGCGACTGCCTGTTGACAACAGCCATCATTGATGTGGACGCGACGCGCATGAGCCAGGCAAGGACTGCGAGTTTCAAGCCGGGCCTGGCTGGAAGCAATCCGTTATGTGTGCATACAAAGTTCAAATGGCCCGAGGTCAGTCCTGAAAACGCGCGAGCTCTTCGCGAGCAAAACGAATCCACTGCATGTGGCGGGTGGGAAACCAGCGAGCACTTGAAGGAAGAGGAATTCACGCGCGCCGAGGCGCTTGCTCTGTTCGATTACCTGCGCAAAAGCCGGTCACAGGGATTCGTCGTGTCACTCAGCGGCGGGGCAGATTCAGCCGCAGTATCGTGCCTCGTGTCGCTGGCATGTGAACTCGCTCTCAAAGAGCTTGGGCCGGATGAGGTCCGCGGCAAGCTGGGGCACCTCCGGAATTTGCCAGCGGAATTAACGCCTC
>DASPXS010000393.1:0-26535 GCA_035637175.1 Haliangiales bacterium
CGGCGCATCAGTGCTGGGGACCAGCCTCAAGGACAGCGTACACCAGAAACAGTTCATCGCCGACGCGTTTCATCGACTTCAACCCGAGCCGCGCTGCGTCGGTCAATTTCGCCACTCCTGGTCCGTCGGCGATCGTCGGCGCACGCCGGCCGCCGAAAATTTTCGGACAGAGGGTCAGGTGCAGTTCGTTCACCAACCCCGCGCGGAACAGCGCGCCATTCAGTTCGCCGCCGCCTTCGCAAAGCAACCGGTTGACCTGCCATTTCGCCCGCAGCCATTCAAAGAGCCGGGGAAAGTCGATTTCATTTTCGCCGCACACTTTGACTTCGTCCGCCACAGACCGCAGGAGCTTCAGTTTTCGTTCGGAAGCGCGTTCGCTGGTCACCACGATGACGGGCGAGAACCGGTGACGAAAAATTTCGGCGCCCGGGTGGAGGGACCCGGAGCCGGTCGCCACGATGCGAAGATTGTATTCGGCCAGACCGTTCCTGAGGCGCAAGCGGCGAAATCGCGCCGGACCCGGGCCCAGATTGACTCCCTCCTGGTCCACCGTCCGCGCCCCCGACATGACTGCGTCGGCCGTCGCGCGCAATTCCAACAGGTGTTCGAAGTCGCGCCGGCTGCTGAAAGTGGATACGGCGCGGTTGGCCGTGGCGATTTTGCCATCGGCGGTGATGGCCATGTTCACGAAAACGAACGGGAGCGGCGATTGAACCCACCCCTGACCCCTCCCTGGAGGGGAACTCCGTTGGGGATGGGTTCGACCTCCGGTGTTTGCGGGAACGGGAACGGCTTTCTTCATAAAATCAGCATGGCATCACCGTAGCTGTAGAACCGGTAGCGTTCGCGGATCGCCTCGGCGTACGCCGCCAGAATGACGTCGCGTCCGCGCGTTTGGCCGGGCGCGGCGAAGGCGCTGACCAGCATCAAGAGTGTGGACCGCGGCAGATGAAAGTTGGTCAACAGCGCGTCCACAATTTTGAAATGGTACGGCGGATAAATGAATATCCCCGTGCGCCGCTCACACTTGACCAGGCGCCCCTGATTGGCGGCGGCCACGCTTTCCAGCACGCGCACGGTGGTTGTGCCAACCGCAATGACGCGACGCCCGGCCTGTCGGGCGTCGTTGACGGTTTGCGCAGTCGGCGCGCCGAGTTGGAACGGTTCCGTGTGCAGGACGTGTTGTTCCAGCCTTTCGCTTTTCACCGGAGCGAACGTTCCCAAACCCACGTGCAGTGTGACGAAGCATATCTCGGCGCCGCGCGCGCGGATTTCTGCCAGCAGTTTTTCCGTGAAGTGAAGACCCGCGGTCGGCGCCGCCACGGAACCGACTGGCCGGGCGTACACGGTTTGATAACGCTCCCGGTCATCAACCGGCAGCTTCGGTTCATCGCGTCTGAGGTAGGGAGGCAGGGGCACTTCGCCGATCGAATCGAGGACTTCAGTGAGATCGTGCGCGCCGGAAAACTGCAGGCGGCAAAGTCCTTCTTCATTTTTTTCAACCACCAGGGCGCGCACGCCGCCGGGCCGCCCTTCACGATCCGGGAAAAAAATGGTTGTGCCTGCGCGCGCGCGTTTGCCGGGACGCAGCATCACCCACCAATCGTTCACTCCGTTCTCTTCGACCAGCAGCACTTCAATTTGGCCGCCGCTTCCCGCTTTGGTTCCGCGCAGCCGGGCGGGGATCACTCGCGAATCATTCAAAACCAAAACGTCGCCGGCGCGCAGGTGCCCGGGAAGGTCGGAAAATCTTCCGTGCCGGATGCGGCCATCCGAACGTTGCAGCGTCAGCAGACGCGATTGGTCGCGTTCGGCAGCCGGCGTCTGGGCGATCAATTCAGGCGGCAGGGAATAATCGAATTCGGCAGTCAGCACGGGGCACTTTAATGACGAATGCCGAATGACGAAACTCGAAAGAATGACGAATGCCGAATGACGATTCATTCGTGTTTTTGGTCCCTGCAGTCGGCCCTGTGAATAACCTGTGAAGAAATTAATGTGAGATAAAAGTTGACCTTGGTGGGCCAAAGTGTATAGAAATGGGTCGTTGTGGGGCGAAAGGCCAATATGGCTCGTGCTCAACAAATGATCGATGCCATCACAGCAGCCCAGCGAGCTGATTTATTACAACTCGATCTATCGCCACGGTGTGGACGAGAAGCGGCGGGTGCAGATACCCGCCAAGTGGCGTCCCACCGAACCCGAAGTCCTGACCCTGGTGCTCTGGCCGAAGGGGACGTTGCCCGAGGCGTGTTTGTTGGTGTTGCCGCCCAAGGAATGGGAAGCGTTGGTCCAGAAGCTCAAAGCGATGCCCTTCGCCGACCCGAAAGCGGAAGCGCTGCGGCGGTTGCTCGGAAAGAAATCGGACCGGGTCACGCTGGACAAGGGTGGGCGGATTTGTTTGCCGGAAGGGATGGCCAAAGCCGCGGCCATCGACAAGGAAGCGGTTCTGGTCGGGTTACTGGACCGGTTCGAGATTTGGAACCCCGACCGGTACGGGACGGCGAGCGCGGTGGACGACGAATTGTTGCCTGAAGCATTCAAACTGATTTGAAGCGTATGAGCCTGATCAAAATGCTTAGCGTCAGCAAGAGTTTCATGGGTGGCCGGAACCCGCCCGGGCGATACCGGATGGTGGAGCAAGCTGCGCTGCCAAAATTCGCGCCGGTGGGACGACCGATTTCGCTGGCGCCAAAAAGAACATCAGAAGACTCGCGCGGGCCGGAGAATCGGGAAAAATCTCAATCCAGCGTCTCCTCATTGGGCAACGCCGCCCCGGGCCTGGCTCTGGATCCGTCGCCGGGCGGAACTTCGCCTTTCACCGGATCGGTTGCCGCCGCGGCGCCGGCTCCGCCCGTCGCTGTTTGCGCGAACACCGTTCCGTCCTCCACGAATTGGTTTCGGTTGGGCAAAAATCCCTTCATGCATCGGCCGGTGGAGCCGCTCCGTCCGCCGGCGACGGTGCAAACCGAGTTGTCGCTCGACGCGGTAAAGCCGGTGCGAAACGATCTAAGCGATGCCGATTTGGAAGTGGTGCCGGCGAAACACGAAACAAAACACGAGACAAACCGGTCGGGTGCGCAAACGCCGCCCCGACGGCGGGCGTTCAAGGCCGAATTGACCGGTTTCGCGTGGAGCCGTTTGACGGCCCGCTTGTTCCATTCCGAGCGGGCGCGAACCTGATCAACGGTCCATGCGTGGTGCCAGACTACGTCCACAATCCGGTGATGATGGCGGAAGTATTGACCGCCCTCGATCCGCAGCCGGGCGGCCGTTACGCCGACGGCACCGTCGGTGGGGGTGGACACGCGGCGGCCATTTTGGAAGCGAGCGCGCCGACTGGATGGTTGTTTGGATGCGATCGCGATGGCGCCGCGCTTGAGGCGGCCGCGGCGCGGCTGTCGGAGTTTGCGGGGCGTTTCGAGTTGAAGCGCGGAAATTTTGCCGAATTGGCGGACTGGGTCGAGGCGGGCGGTTGCGACGGCGTTTTGCTGGATCTGGGCGTGAGCTCGCCGCAGCTCGATTGGGCGGAGCGCGGATTCAGTTTTCAGCAGGATGGTCCGCTCGACATGCGGATGGACCGGCGGCAGGCCCTGACGGCGGCCCAAGTGGTCAATGACACCGGGGCGGATGAATTGACGCGGATTTTTCGGGACCTGGGCGAGGAACCCGAGGCACGCCGGTTGGCGCGCGCGATTGAATATGAACGGCGTTTTCGCCGGTTCGAGACGACGCGCCAACTGGCGGAGCTCATCGAAAAAATTTCACCTCGCCGCGGCAAACGGGCGCATCCGGCGACCCGTGTTTTTCAGGCGTTGCGCATGGCCGTGAACGAGGAGATCGGCTCTCTGCGCCTCGGCCTCGAAGCGGCGGTACGGATTTTGAAGCCCGGCGGGCGCCTGGCAGTGATAACGTTTCACTCGGTCGAGCACCGCGTGATCAAAGAATTCGGTCGGGAACGTTCGCGGGGCTACCGTGTGCCCGGTGAAGTGGACGTTCCGGAACTGCGGCAGCCGGCGGCGCCGCAATTGAGATGCCTCAACCGGAGAGCGATCCGGCCCGGCCCGGACGAGGTCGCGGCCAATCCGCGGGCGCGCAGCGCGCAACTGCGGGTGATGGAAAAAATCTAACATGGCGCGAAATCGAAAGAACCAGTCGGCGGCGGTTCGATTCGGGCCGGCGCTGAAGGCATTGCTGATCTGCCTGCTGATCGGCGGTTCGGGCGTGGGTTACGTCTGGCAACAGAATCAACTGCTCGAATTAGGGCGCCAGAAAATCGAAAAAGAGAAACACTTGAACACCTTGCGCGTGCAGAACAGTCAGCTCGCCCGGTATCTGGCGGAACTGCAGTCGCCCAAGTCGCTGGAAGCGCGCGTGAAGGAATTGAATCTGGGGTTGACCCTGGCGCAGCCGACCCAGATCGTGCGGTTGACCGACGCTGCGCCGACGCCGCCGGCCAAAGCGCCGCCGGCGATGAATCAAGTCGAACGCCAATACGCGAAGCGGCCGAGTGTGGCTTCGCCCATACCCTAAAATTGAAACGAGAGAGACAAAGACTGCTGGCCGCCATGGTTCAACCGGCTCAATATCGCCGGCTGACGTTGATGGCGCTGTTGCTGATCGTTGCCTTCGCGGGCCTGGGATACCGGCTGGTGGACTTGCAGGTGGTGCGGCATGACGATTTGAGCCGCGAGGCCGTGGGCAGAAGAGAGAGCACGATCATTCATCCTTCGCGCCGCGGCGACATCCTCGACGCGCGCGGAAACGTGCTGGCGACCAGTCTCTTTGTCAAAACCGTCTGCGCGGATCCCAGTTTAATCGGCACCAATCAGGCCGTGGTTGCGCGCGCCCTCGCGCCCGTGCTCAAGATCAACCAGGCCGAGTTGGCGCAGAAACTCCAGGTGCGCCTCTACCGGGACAAAACCGGCAAGGAACAGGTTGACAAATACGTCCTCCTCAAACGCAAAGTCACGCTCGACGAATGGGAAAAAATTCAAGTGGCGATGAAGAATATTTCCTTTGGTGTGGATGAGAAGAAACTGTCCCGGCGCGACCGCGCGTTTTTCCGGAACCTGCGTCTGCGGTCCGTATTCACCGAGCCGGTGGACGACCAGTTGCGGGTTTATCCCGCCGGCACGCTGGCCGCGCATGTCCTGGGATTTACCGGCGCGGTGGAGAAAGTCGTCGAGGGCAACACGGTGGTGGAACTGGTCGGCAAAGACGGCCTCGAGGCGGCCTTCAATTCGGCCCTCAGCGGCGCGGTGGGCTGGCGGCAGACGGAGAATGACCGGGGCAGTCATGAACTGGTCCTCTTTCGCGAGGAAGACGTCGCGCCCCGTCCGGGTCTAAACGTCGTCCTGACGCTCGACGCCGGGGTGCAGGACATCCTCGAGACTGAACTCGCCCGGGGGATGGAAAAGAACGCTCCGGCAAGCATTTCGGGCATCGTCCTGCGTCCCAAATCCGGCGCCGTTGTGGCCCTCAGCGTGCTGCCCAATTTCGACCCGAATCAGATCGGGAACAAAACGCCCATCGCCAACCTCCGCAACCGCGTCATCACCGACTCGTTCGAACCCGGTTCGACTTTCAAGGCGGTCGTGATTTCGGCGGCGCTGAATGAACAGGTCGTATCGCTCAACGACGTGTTTTATTGCGAGAACGGTCTCTTTTCGTTTGCCGGATACACATTGCATGACGCCGGCCATCATTTCGGCAATCTCTCGGTTGAAGACATCATCGCCAAATCCTCCAACATCGGCGCGGCCAAGATCGGCATGAAACTGGGTGAGGCGCGGCTCTACAAATACATTCGCGATTTCGGATTTGGAGACCTCACCGGCATCACGCTGCCGGGCGAAGTGCGCGGCACGGTGCATCCGGTGAAGAACTGGTATAGGGTTTCCCTCGCCCAGATTCCGATGGGCCAGGGCCTCACGGTCACGCCGCTGCAAATGGCGATGGCGATCAGCACGGTGGCGAACCACGGCCGCCTCATGCGCCCGATGCTGGTGGACCATCTGGAGGACGAGCACAAACAGGAAGCGTTGCGCTGTCAGCCGCAGGAACTCCGTCAGGTGATCAGCGAAGACACGGCCCGTCTCATGGTGCAGGCCATGAAAAAGGTCGTGCTGGCCGGCGGGACGGCGCCCAAGGCCGCCCTGGAGCATTACACCGTCGCGGGCAAGACCGGCACGGGACAGAAAGCGCCCTACGGATCGCACAAATATTTTTCTTCGTTTGTCGGTTTCTTTCCCGCCGACGACCCGGAAATTTGCATTGCCGTGTTTCTCGATGAACCGGACCCGAAGCGTTACTACGGCGGCGAAACGGCCGGGCCCGTGTTCCGGGCGATTGCCGAGCGCGCGGCGGCCTACCTCGGCATCCGCCCGGATGCGCCGCCATCGGAACAATCGCCGAAACAACCCACGAACCAGGCCGAGGTGATTGCCGGAAACGTGGGCTCCAACCCGTTGACGGCGGCCCAAACCGGGCGAAATTTTTGACGTGCCGATGCAGTTGAAACAATTGATCAATGAGCTGGCTCCTCTTCGCGTCGAAGGTCCGCTCGACCGTGAGGTGGCGGGCATCTCCTATGACTCGCGTCGGGTGACGCCGGGCATGGTCTTTGTCGCCATTCCGGGGCAGAAAACGGACGGCCACGAGTTCATCAGCACCGCCATCGACCGGGGCGCGACGGCGATCATCTGCGAGAAGAACGGGTTCGTTTCGCAGCGCGCCACCCGGATCAAGGTCGCCAACGCGCGCGCGGCCCTGGCGGCGGCGGCGGCGGCCTACTACCAGCACCCGGCCAGCAAGCTGAGGGTCATCGGCGTTACCGGCACGAACGGCAAGACGACCGTGGCATTCATGGTGAAACAGATTCTGGAGGCGGCGGGCGTCAACTGCGGCCTGATCGGCACCGTGCGTTACGAGATTGGCGAACGGGTGATTCCCGCGCAGCGCACCACGCCCGAGGCGCTGGAAATCCAGCAGTTGATGGCCCAGATGCTCCGCGCCGATTGCCAGGCCTGCGTGATGGAGGTCAGTTCGCACGCGCTGGAACAGCAGCGGATCTGTGGCGTCGAGTTCGACGTCGGCATTTTCACCAACCTCACGCAGGACCACCTCGATTACCACGGCACGATGGAGAATTATTTCGCGGCGAAAAAAAAGCTCTTTGCCGCGCTGTCGGGCGGGACGAAAAAGGCGGGCGCAGTCATCAATATCGACGATGCATTCGGGGCGCGGCTCTCGAGAGAAACCAATCTCGAGGTGCAGTTGACTTACGGCCTGAACCCGGCGGCGAAAATTCGCGCCACCCGGGTCCAACTCGGCAAGCACGCCACACAGATGGTCCTCGAGACGCCGCAGGACAGGATTCCCTGCCGGTTGCCGTTGATCGGCCGGCACAATGTCTATAACGCGCTCGCGGCCGCGGGCGCCGGCCTCGTCCTGAAAGTCGGCGCGCATCCGATCCAAACCGCGCTCAACTCGATGAAACCCGTGCCCGGCCGCCTTGAAAGCATCGTGCTCGGCCAGCCGTTCGGCGTGTTCGTGGATTACGCGCACACCGACGACGCGCTGCGCAACGTGCTGATGACGCTGCGCGAAATCACCTCCGGTCGATTGTTGGTGACGTTCGGCTGCGGCGGCAATCGCGACGCCGGCAAACGCCTGAAAATGGGCAAGGTCGCCGCCGAACTGGCCGATTTCACCTTGATCACGAGCGATAATCCGCGCCGGGAATCGCCGGCGAAAATCGCGGCGGCGATTGAAGAAGGCTTTCGCAGCGTTCGCCGCGACGGTTATCGCGTCGAACTGGACCGGCGGCGTGCCGTTGACGAGCTGCTGCGCGGGGCAGGGGCGGGCGACACGGTGCTGATCGCGGGCAAAGGCCATGAGACCTACCAGGAGTTTGAAGACACGGTGATCCCGTTTGACGATCGCGTCTATGCGCGTGAAACCCTGGAAACGCTGGGATGGCGGAGCGACGAGGTGATTCAGCCAACCGAATGAACAGCGCGACCCAACCCCATCCGCTCGGATTTTTTCCTTGAAATAAAGTGGAACCGCGTTCTTTGAAATACGTCGCGGAAAGTTGCGGCGGCGAGCTGCGGCGCGGTTCGCCCGCCGCCACGATCACCCGGGTGTGCACCGACTCGCGTCAGGCGCGGCCGGGCGATCTGTTCATCGCGTTGGTCGGGGAAAAATTCGACGGTCACAATTATCTGGCGGAAGCGGCGCGGAAGGGGGTGGCGGCCGTGGTCGGCGAAAAGAAAAAACTGGAGGGCCAGGCGCCGGATTGCGCGTTGATTGCGGTGGAGAACACGCGCCAGGCGCTGGGCGAACTGGCGGCGCGTTATCGGCGAGACTTCGCCCTGCCCGTCATTGCGGTGGGCGGGTCGAACGGCAAAACGACAACCAAAGAGTTGATCGCGGCGGTGTTGGGGCAGCGATTCACCGCTCTCGGGAGCCAGGCCAGCTTCAACAACGACATTGGCGTGCCGATCACCTTGTTGAGCCTGGACCGGACGCATGAGGTGGCGGTGCTGGAAGTCGGGACGAACCATCCGGGTGAATTGGCCCCGCTGGTCCGCATGAGTGGACCGAAATATGGCGTGATCACCAGCATCGGGCGCGAACACCTGGAATTTTTTGGCGACCTGAACGGCGCGGCGGAGGAAGAAGGGTGGCTGGCGGAGCTGTTGCCGGCCGAGGGAACGCTCTTTGTCAACGGCGACAGTCCGGAAATGGAAAAGATCCTTCGGCGCACGCCGGCAAAAGTGACGCGGGTCGGATTCGGACCGGGAAATGACTGGCGCGCGGTCGGGGTGGGCCCGGACGAGACCGGCGTGACGTTTCACGTGGAGACGGCGAACGGGGCGTTGGACGGCGAATATCGGGTCAATTTGCTGGGGCGCCACCAGGTGGTCAACGCCCTGTTGGCGGCGGCAGTGGGAAAGGAACTGGGTATGATACGCGAAGAAATTCATCGGGGCCTGGCCGAATGCCGGGGCCCGAAAATGCGCCTGCAAATGTGGACGGCCAATGGCGTCCGCGTGCTGGATGACGCTTACAACGCGAACGTCGATTCCATGTTGGCAGCGCTGGAGACGTTAAGGGATTATCCGTGCGCGGGCCGCCGGGTGGCGGTGCTGGGCGACATGGCGGAGCTGGGGCTGCGCAGCGCCGAGGCGCACGCGGAGGTGGGGCGGCGCGCCGCGGAGTCGAAGGTGGATCAGTTGTTTGCGGTGGGCAAAATGGCGGGCGTGATGGGGGCAGCCGCCCGCGCCGCCGGCTTGATGCGGGTCATCGAGTTGGGCGAAGTCGAAACCGTAGCCAATGCCGTCAAGCATTTCGTGAGGACCGGCGACGTGGTGCTGGTCAAGGCCTCGCGGGCCTCGCGTTTGGAACGCGTGAGCGAAACGCTGCGCGGCGACGAGCCGCAACCGTAACATGAGCAAATCAAACGTGAATTCAAAAGCAACGCGCGGACGGCCTCGGCGTCGATCCGCCGCGGAGGGGCGGAACTCCAAAATTGTCGTTTCGGGGCTTCCCAATTTCCTGATAAAACTGGTCGGCTGGCGGCGGATTAAACCGGCGCTGACGGAGTCGCCGCCCCATTACCGGCACGACTGAACGATGTTCTATTACCTCAGCCAATTCCTGCAACAGCAGGCGGCGGGCACAGCCTGGGCCGATTACGTGTCGCCGTTGCGCGTCTTTCGTTACATCACGTTCCGCAGCGCGGGCGCGGCGGTGACGGCGTTGCTGTTGAGTTTGTGGCTGGGGCCCAGGGTGATTGTCTGGCTCAAACAACTCAAGTTCGGTCAGCAGTACGCCGACAAGGCGGAAGAAGGCGGCGGCCTGGCCGCCCGTGTGTTGAGCAAAAAAGGGACGCCGACGATGGGCGGCATTCTGATCGTGCTGGTGCTCGACCTGGCCGCGTTATTGTGGGCGCAATGGAATGCCCTGATCCTGCTGACGCTGCTGTCTTTGATCGTGCTCGCCGGGCTCGGTTTCTACGACGATTACATGAAAATCACCCAGCAGAACAACCGCGGCACGGCTTCGCACGTCAAACTCTGGGTGCAGTTCGCGCTGGCGTTGTTCATCGGCATCTATCTCTGGAGGCTGCCGGGCACGAAACATCTGATTACCGACGTGATGGTGCCCTTTTTCAAACGGCCGGTCCTGGTCGGCGCGGGACCGGCCGGACTGGTGTTGACGGTGCTGACGATCATGGGCAGCTCGAACGCGGTCAATCTGACCGACGGCCTCGACGGCCTGGCCATCGGCTGCACGCTGATTGTCGCCGCGGTGTTTCTGGTGTTCACCTACATCGCCGGCAATTTTAAGTTCGCCGAATATCTCCAGGTCCCCTTCGTCAGTGGCGCCGGCGAGTTGACGGTTTTTTGCGCGGCGATGATCGGCGCGGGCCTCGGCTTTCTCTGGTTCAACTGTCATCCGGCGCAAATGTTCATGGGCGACACCGGGTCGCTCGCTTTGGGCGGCGTGCTGGGCATCATTGCGGTGTTGATCCATCAGCCGCTGGTGCTGGTGATCGCCGGCGGCGTGTTTGTCGCCGAAGCCGTTTCCGTGTTGCTGCAAACCTCCTGGTTCAAATACACCCGCCATCGCACCGGCGAGGGCCGGCGGATCTTTCTGATGGCCCCGTTGCATCATCATTTTGAGAAGCAGGGCTGGTATGAATCGCAAGTGGTCATGCGCTTTTACATTCTGTGCATCCTCTGCGCCGTCGTCGCCCTGAGCACGTTGAAACTGCGATGAATATGCAGGCACTGGCAAACAAACGAACGTTGGTCATCGGCCTGGGCGCCAGCGGCCGCGCGGCGAGTGAACTGCTGCGCCGACGCGAAGCGACGGTGCTGGCGATCGACAGCGCCGATACGCCGTCTTTGCGCCGCGCGGCCGATGCGCTGCGTGCGCTGGGCGCGGAAGTCCGTTTGGGAGTCAAAACCGCGCCGGCCGACGCGCTGGACCTGGCGGTGATCAGTCCCGGCGTGCCGCCCCAATCGGCCCTGGTGCAGGAACTCGTCCGCCGCCGCATTCCGCTCATCGGCGAACTGGAGCTGGGCTACCAGCAATCGCTCTGTCTGAACATTTCCATCACCGGCACCAACGGCAAAACCACCACCACGGAACTGGTCGAACGAATCCTCAAACACGCCCATCGCAACACCGTCGCCGCGGGCAACATCGGGTTGCCCCTCAGCGCGGTGGTGGACCGGACCAAAGACCTCGATTTTCTCACGCTCGAAGTCAGTTCCTTTCAGTTGGAGACGATTCAGTTTTTCCGTCCGGCCGTGGCGGTGTTGCTGAATATCACGCCCGACCATCTCGACCGTTATCCGGCCATGTCCGATTACGCCCGCGCCAAGGCCCGTCTGTTCCGCAATCAACAGGCGTTCGACTGGGCGATCGTGCAGAGCGAAGCGCTGGCGCAATTGCGGTCGCTGCGGATCGACATCCCCTCCAAAGTCATCACCTTCAGCGCCAACAATCGCCGCGCCGACATCTCCCTTGACCGCGGCCTGCTGGTCAGCCGTTTGGCCGATTGGACCGGACCTTTGCTGGACATGGACAAATGCCGGTTGCGCGGACCGCACAACGCCGAGAACCTGATGGCTGCGCTGGCCGTGGGACACGTCCTCCGCATCCCCTTGGAGGAAATGGCGGCGGCGCTCATGACTTACGAACCGGCGCCGCATCGTTGCGAACTGGTGGCGGAAATTAACGGCGTCCGGTTCATCAACGATTCGAAGGCGACGAACCTCGACGCGGTTCACAAGGCTCTGCTCGCCATGCCGGCGGGCAAAACCGGCGAACCGAACGTGCTGCTGATCGCCGGCGGGCAGGACAAAGGCTTTGAATTTCACGACATCGGCCCGCTGTTGTCCCGTCGGGTGAAGCGGGCCTATCTGCTGGGCGAGACGCGCGAAAAAATTCGCGCCGCGTGGAGCCTTTTTACTCCTTGCACAGTCGTGAATTCATTGTTAGAAGCAGTTCAGCAGTCTGCTGCGAACGCTGTTCCTGGCGACGTCGTGTTGCTGTCACCAGCCTGTTCCAGCTTTGACATGTTTCAAAATTACCAGCACCGGGGTGAGGTGTTTCGCCAGGCGATCGGGCAGTTGCGGCAAACCACCGGTAGTGGCGCCGGCACCAGGAACACCAGCGCTGGCGGACGCGAAACCGGCGTCCCTGAACCAGTTCACCCGGGAATTTGAAAAAAAACGATTTGCGCCGGGGTTTTTTGAGGAAAAACGCCGGCGCGAAAGAAAAACCATTACCATCGCCTCAGTGGAAAACGAAACGTCGCCATAACCAGCGCCAACCAAAAGCTATGAATACTCCGAACCTGAACCCGCTCATTCCCCAAGGCTCGCTGCTCGAGCAGAAGGCCAAAGCCAAACCGCATCTCCGCGTCGCCTACATTATCGTGGCCATTCATCTGGTCTTCCTCGGCGGCCTGCTCATCCAGGGTTGCAAAAAGGAAGACCCCACCGCCCGGATCGGCCAGCAGACCAACGAAACCGCGTTGCCGCCGCTGGGCCAGGCCAATCTCTACCCCAGTAACGCCGCGGCGCAACCGGCCAACCCACTGCCGCAGGACCTGTCAACCACTCTCCCGCCCGCGAACCCGGCGACCCAGAACGTCGCGCTGGCGCCCACGCCGGAATCCCCTGCCGCCGCCCACGAATACATCGTGGTCAGAGGCGACGTCTTGACCACCATCGGCAAAAAATTCGGCGTGTCGGCCAACGCGATCGCCCGGGCGAATCCGGGCGTTGATCCCAACCGTTTGAAAGTCGGCCAGAAACTGGTCATCCCCGCCCCGGCCCCACCATCGGTCGCTACGACGCTCGCGAGTAACGGCAGCGAAAATCTTTACGTGGTCAAAAGCGGCGATACGTTGTCGAAAATCGCCACCAACCACGGCACCACGGTGAACCAGATCAAGGCGCTCAATGGCCTGAAGACCGACCGCATCACGGCAGGTGAAAAACTGAAACTGCCTGCCGCGAAGAGCGCGCCCGCTCCCGCGACGGTGACGAACCTGGGAACGCCGTTGGCGCCTCCGCAGGGCGGCACGGGTAATCTGTAAAGCCAGTCCGGCGGTCGCCGGGTGACCTCAGCCCGGCGGCCGGCCCCCAATCTCAGTTTGAACGATGAAATTCGCCACCACCATCCTGGTTTTCTGCGTCGCGGCGCTGCTTTCACTGGGACTGGTGATGCTCTACAGCTCCAGCATGAGCCAGCCGGGCGCCAATTATCCGGTCGCCCAGGTCATCTGGTGCGGCCTGGGCCTTGTCGCCGCGGGCCTCGTCGCCTGCCTGGACTATCGTTATCTGAAGAAGATCTCCTTGCCGCTGTTCCTCGTCGCGATCGCGCTGCTTGTGGTGGTCCTGGTTCCCAGCAGCGTCAGCGTCAAAGCCGGGGGCGCCCGCCGCTGGCTGAATGTCGCCCACCAGAGTTTCCAGCCCTCCGAACTGGCCAAGCTGGCGCTCGTGGTGCTGCTGGCCCATTATGCGGAACGCTATCAGCGGTTCATGCCGACCTTCGGGCGCGGACTGGTCGCGCCCGCCCTGTTCATCGGCCTGACCCTTGGTTTGATTTTTCTTGAACCGGACTGGGGAACGACTTTGCTCCTCGCCGCAGTCAGCGGCATCATCCTGCTGGTCGCCGGCGTCCGCTGGCGGTACTTTTTCCCGCCGCTCATCGCCGGCACGATCACCTTTGTCGTTTTTCTGCTCAACAATCCCGTGCGGATGAAGCGGATTTTGAGCTGGATTTATCCCGACGAAACCAAGGACGGCGTCGGCTACCAGGCGTGGCAGGCGATGCTCGCGCTCGGCTCCGGCGGCTGGAGCGGTCTGGGCCTGGGCAATGGCCGGCAAAAATTCGGCTTTCTGCCGGAGCACCAGACCGATTTTATTTTCGCCAACATCGGGGAGGAACTCGGCCTGGTCGCGACGCTCGGCGTGGTGGCCGCTTTCGTCGTCCTGCTGCTCTGCGGCATCTACATCGCCTGGCATTCGCGCGACACGTTCGGACTGCTGCTGGCGACCGGTCTGACGTTTCTGATCGGATTGCAGGCCTTCATCAACATCGGCGTCGTCACCAGCGCGTTGCCGAACAAGGGTCTGCCGCTGCCGTTCATCAGCCGCGGCGGCTCGAATCTTTTTCTGATGCTGGTGTGCGTCGGCCTCTTGCTCAGTGTCGCGCGGCGCGCCTCTGAAAACCGCGCGACTGCGCCCAACTCACTCGATCTCGAAGAAACAGCGATGCCGCAGACGGCGTGATTTTTTTGGTTATGAAACCGGCAACCACCAATGAACGCGAATAAACACGAATGCGGCAGACACGGATTTCACGAATTGTCACGAATGGTTTCGGACAAGAATCAACCCGTGTTGGTCCGTGAAATCCGTGTCTCCCGATTCAGGATTCCTGATCGCTTTTAATGCAGTCTCCCCAGACAGCTCCTCTGGTAGCCATCGCCTGTGGTGGCACGGGCGGGCATCTGTTCCCCGGACTGGCGGTGGCGGAAGTGCTCGCGCGCAGCGGCTGCGCCCTCTCGCTCCTCATCTCGCCCAAGGAAGTGGACCAGCACGCGGTCACGTCGGCGGTCGGCACGGAAGTCGTGACGTTGCCCGCCGTGGGACTGGTCAACGGACAAATCGGCGCGTTCGTGCGCGGCTTCTGGCAATCGTATCGCGCGACCCGACTACGGTTCCAGGCGCGCCCGCCGCAGGCCGTGCTGGCCATGGGAAGCTTCACCAGCGCGCCGCCGATTGTGGCGGGATGCCAGCTCGGCGCGGCCACGTTTCTGCACGAATCAAATTCCATTCCCGGCCGGGCCAATCGCTGGCTGGCGCCGTTGGTCGATGCGGCGTTCATTGGGTTTCCCAACGCCGCGCGCCGTTTGCGTTGCGAGACCGTGGAAGTCACCGGCACTCCCGTGCGCCCGCAGTTCCATTCGATGGATGCCGCCGCCTGCCGCGTGGCGCTCGGGCTTGAAGCGAATTCTCCCGTGTTGCTGGTGATGGGCGGCAGCCAGGGCGCGCGCGCCGTCAACCATCTGGTGAGCCAATCGCTGCCGCTGTTTTCCGCGCAATTGCCCGGCCTGCAATTCCTCCATCTGACCGGCGCCGGTGATTTCGAAAAGATCCGCGCTGCCTACGCCGCGCACCGGCTCAAAGCGATGGTCAGTCCCTTCCTCAGCGAAATGGAACTGGCGCTGGGCGCGGCCACGGCGGCCGTCAGCCGCGCCGGCGCGTCGTCGCTGGCGGAACTGGCGGCGATGCGCGTGCCCGCTGTCCTGGTTCCGTACCCTTCCGCAGCGGACAACCACCAGTTTTACAACGCCTGGGCCATGGTCGAGAGAGGCGCCGTCCGGATGCTCGAACAGGAGAAAGCGACGCCGGAGATGCTGGTGGAGATGGTCAGGGGATTGATTGAAAAACCGGAACCCAGGGCGACGATGAAAGAGGCCCTGGCCCAATGGCACCGGCCCGACGCCGCCGAACGCATCGCCGCTCAAATACTGGAAGCGATGGCGCGCAAGGGCGTTCGCGTCGCGCCGCCCGCCAAACCGGGCCAACCCTCCCCCGTCCGGCCGGTCCGCCCGGATCGCCTGGAGATGCAGACGGCCCACCGCGCGTGAGTCCACTGAATCCACTACAAGTGAGCGACCTGCTGCAAGCCGCCGAGGCGGGCGGTTGCGTTTATCTCATCGGCGCGGGCGGCTGCGGTATGAGCGGTCTGGGCCATCTGTTGCTCGACCTCGGCTACTCGGTCGCCGGCTCCGACCTCATATTGAACGAGGAAATCCGGCAACTTCGCGCGCGGGGCGCCCTGATCCACACCGGTCACGAAGCCGGACAGCTTTGCGCGGCGCAGCCGGTATTGGTCGTTTTCTCCTCGGCCATTCGCTCGGACAATCCCGAAGGGCTGGCGGCCCGGGAATTGAAAGTGCCCCTCGTGCGGCGCGGGACCTTGCTGGCGGCGTTGCTGCAACGGCAGCGGGGCATCTGCGTAGCCGGCATGCACGGTAAAACAACGACCAGCGCGTTGCTCAGCTTTGCGCTCGAAAAATTACGAGCCCGGCCCAGCTATGCCGTCGGCGCGCTGGTACCGCAACTCGAACCTCACGCCCGCTTCAGTGGGGCAGCCGTCCCGGCTGCCTGCGCGGGTGTCCCGCCCGCGGGCGCTGCAGCAGCGCGAGCCCCGGACGACAGTCGAGACGCCTGCGCCAATCCGGCGCCCCGGGCGGATTGCCAGCCTTATTTCGTCGTCGAAGCCGACGAAAGCGACGGCACGCTGTGCGAGTTCCGTGCCGAACACGCCATCGTGTTGAATGTGGACGCCGAGCATCTCGACTACTACGCGAACCTCGAATCGGTCGGCCGCGAATTCCAGGCCTTCGCCGAGCAGACGCGCGGCCTGCTGATTTTCTGCGCCGATGACGCGCGCCTGGCCGAGCTGTTCGCCAGACGTCCCGGCGCGATTTCCTACGGTTTTAATCCGCTGGCATCCTATCGAATTGAAACGAAGATCCATCCCGCGGCCGACCCGACCCGCGACCCGCGACCCGCAACCCGCTTTGACATCTGGCACAACGGCCGGCGCCTGGGCGGGTTCAGCACCAGCCTGCTGGGCGAAAAAAACGTTTCCAACTGCGCGGCCGTGATAGCGCTGCTGCATCAACTGGGGTTTCAACCGGCCGACATTGCCGGAGGAATCGCCCCCTTCCGCGGCGCCGCGCGACGGCAGGAGGAATTGTTTTCGGACGCATGTTACCGGTTGTTCGACGACTACGGCCATCATCCGAACGAGATCGCCGCGACGCTGAAGGCGTTGAAGGGTCTCGGCTGCCGCCGTCTGCTCGTCGCGTTTCAGCCGCATCGTTACACGCGGACGCGGCATTTGTTGAAAGAGTTCGCGACGTGTTTTGCCGGCGCGGATAAGCTCTGGCTCGCCGAAATCTACGCGGCGAGCGAGCCGGAGATTCCCGGCGTGAACGGCGCCCTGCTGGCCGAGGTGGTGCGGGCGCAGGGCCAGCCGGCGGAATTCATCGGCGCGCTGAACGACCTGCGCAAAGCCGTGCGCGCGGCGATGCAGCCCGGTGACCTGGTGCTGTTTCTCGGCGCCGGCGACATCACGAAAACAGCGCACGAACTCGCGGCACAATTGCGTGAAGAAATGCCGACCGATCAGGAAGAACTCTTTGCCGCGCTGTCCCCGGCGCTGTCGCCGGCGACAGTCCTCCGCCGCAACGAGCCGCTGGCGAAGAAAACCACGCTGCGCGTCGGAGGACCGGCGGATGTTTACGTCGAGCCCGCGTCGGAAGCCGAGCTGGCGGCGGTCTTGAGAATCTGCGCGGACCGCAAAGTTCCTTTCGTGATTCTGGGCCGCGGCTCGAATTTGCTGATCAAGGACGGCGGCATTCGAGGTGTGGTGATTTGTCTGGTCCATCCCAATTTCAGCCGCGTGGAAATAGCGGCCGACCGATTGCACTGCGGCGCCGGGGCGAAACTGAAAACCGTGGCGGTGGAGGCGAAGCGCAACGGATTGAGCAGCCTGGAATTCCTGGAGGGCATCCCCGGCAGCGTCGGCGGCGCCTTGCGCATGAATGCCGGCGCGATGGGATCGTGGATGTTCGACGTCGTCGAGATCATCCGGTTCATGGACTACTCCGGCCAGGTCCACGAGCGCCAGGCGGGCGAGGTGAACGTCGAGTATCGCGGCTGTCCCCTGTTCAAAGACCACATCGCCCTGGGCGCCGTGTTGAAGGGCGAACCGGCGGCGCGCGAAGCTGTCGAACAACGAATGCAGACGTTCAGCCAGAAACGTTGGACCAGCCAGCCCGCGGCGCCCAGCGCCGGGTGCATTTTCAAAAACCCGAAAGTCATTCCGGCGGGCAAATTGATCGACGAGCTGGGATTGAAAGGCACGCGCGTCGGCGGCGCGGTCGTGTCCGATGCGCACGGCAATTTTATCGTGAACGAGGGCGACGCGACGGCGAAGGATGTGCTGGCTCTGATTGATATCGTCAGGCAACGGGCCCGGGCCGCGCGGGGAATCGAACTGGAAACGGAAGTGGAGATTATCGGCGAATGAAACGTCGTCATTCCCGTCCTCGCGTGTTCGGGAACGGGACCAAGTACGAACAACGACCGGAATGCGCGAAACGTTGAACATTACAGTCATGCTCGGCGGCCCGTCCGCCGAGCGCGAGGTGTCGCTCAAGTCCGGCGCGGCGGTCGTCAGGGCGTTGCGTTCGCTCGGGCACACGATCCACGAACTCGACCCGCGCGATGATTCGTGGGCGTTGCCGCCGGGAACCGACGTTGTGTTTCTCGCGTTGCACGGAACGTATGGCGAGGACGGCACGGTGCAGCGCCATTTGGAGAGGTTGGGCGTCCCTTACACCGGGTGCGACTCCCGGGCGAGCCGAACGGCGTTCGACAAGGTTTTGACCAAGCAGCTTTGCCTCCAGGCGGGAGTACCGACTGCGCGCTTCGAGGTTTTTGCTTCGCCGACAGCGGAATGGCCGTCGGGCTGGCAACCGCCGGTGGTGCTCAAGCCGGTGCGCCAGGGTTCGAGCGTCGGATTGCAGTTTGTCGAGCGGGTCGGGGACTGGAAAGCGGCATTGGCGGAGGCGCTGCGTCATGGCTCGGAGGTTCTGATGGAAGAAAAGATTTTGGGCCGGGAAACCACGGTGGGCATTTTGGGCGGGGAGGCTTTGCCCATCGTGGAGGTCCGGCCCATCCAGGGCGGTTACGACTACCGAAACAAATACACTAGCGGCCGGACGGAGTACTTCTGTCCGGCGCCGTTCGATACCGCGGCGTCCCAGTGCATCCAGCAGGCGGCGCGGAGGGCGTTTCGCGTCGTCGGCGGACGCGACTACGGGCGCGTCGATGTGTTGGTGCGGCCGCACGGCGAACCGGTGGTGCTGGAAGTCAACACGCTGCCCGGAATGACGGAGACGAGTCTGTTGCCGAAGGCCGCGGCGGCGGCGGGAATCAGTTTTGCCGAATTGTGTCAGCGAATGATTGACCTGGCGATGCAACGACGGGCGCCGGTGACGACCGGCTGAAATCCGAATGACGAATATCAAATGACAAAAGACTCCTTGGCGTGTTTCATTCGTCATTCGGGTTTCGTGCTTCGTTCGTCCTTCGTCCTTTGTCCTTCGTCCTTTGTCCTTCGTCATTGAAACATGTGGTTTAACCGCAAACCGAAGAACCGGCGAATCGAGCGGGGCCATGTGCTCGACGTGAAGCTGCGCACCAAGGAAGTGCGCGCGGCGCGTTTGCGCCTGGCCACCGCCGCCGCCGGGCTTTCGCTCGGCACGGTCATTGGCCTTTACCTGCTCTGGCGCGCCGGCGATTGGGCACTCGACCAGTTCGTGTTCAAGAACGATGCCTTCGCGATTCGCCAGTTGGATATTCAGACCGACGGCTCGATCCCGATCGAACAACTGCGCCGGTGGGCGGGTGTCAAACCCGGCGACAACCTGCTGGCGCTCGATTTGAATCGCGTCAAGAGCAACCTGGAACTGTCGCCGATGATTCAATCGGTCGCCGTCGAGCGCGTATTGCCGCGCGCCTTGAAGATTTCCGTCGTCGAGCGGGACCCGATCGCCCAGGTGAAAATGCTGCAATTTCAACCGGGCGGCGGCATTGGGCTGGTTTCCTATTACCTGGACGAGAGCGGCCATATCATTCAGCCGCCGCCGGTCCGGGGAAATCCGATCGGCCAGAACGCGGAGGCGTTGCCGGTCTTGACCGGTGTCAGCGCGGCCGAACTGAATCCGGGGCGGGCGGTCAATTCGCCGAAGATCAGCGCCGCGCTGCGGTTGGTCGCCGAATTTGAAAACTCGCCGATGGCCGGGCTGGTTGACCTGAAGAGCGTGGACATTTCCGGGACGGAGGTGTTGCAGGTCGCCACCGGGCAGGGCAGCCAGATCATTTTTGCGTTGGATCGCCCGGAGGAGCAACTGCGCTGCTGGCGGTTGGTGCATGATTATGGCAAAAAAATTGGCAAAACCCTCCGCGCGCTCGATCTGTCGGTGACCAACAACGCTCCCGCGCTTTGGCTCGAAGCCAGCGCCCTGCCGCCCTCGGCGCCCAAACCCCGCAAACCCTCATCCCACCAGAAGAAACATGTTTGATCAATCGTCCGTCATCGTCGGTCTGGAAGTGGGTACGTCGAAAATCTGCGCGGTGGTCGGCGAAGTCAACGACGCCGGCGCCCTGAGCATCATCGGCGTCGGCCAGTCCCGCTCGCGCGGTGTGCGCAAGGGAGAGATTGTCGATGCCACGCGCGCGAGCGAGGACATTCGCAACGCCATCGTCGAGGCCGAGCAGATGGCCGACGTGGAGGTCCGCAGCGTTTATCTCGGCGTGAGCGGCGGGCACCTGCGCGGCTTCAACAATCGCGGCGTGCATCCGGTGGTTTCCGCCGACCGCGAAATCACCGAGGAAGACGTGCAGGACGTGATCAAAAACGCCAAGGCCATCAATCTGCCGGCCGAAAACCACGTGGTGCACGTCATTCGTCAGCACTTCCGCGTGGACGGTCAGGATGGCATCCAGAATCCCGTCGGCATGCTCGGCGCGAGGGTCGAAGTGGATGTGCTCGTCGTTCATGGCAGTTTCAACCGGCTGCAAAATCCGATTCGCGCGGTGAAAAGCCTGCAGTTGGAAGTCGAAGACATCGTTTTCAACGGTCTGGCCTCGGCGCTGGCGCTGTTGAGCAACGAACAAAAGGAACTCGGCGCCCTGGTCATCGACATCGGCGGTGGCACCACGGAATACGTCATCTGCGCGGACGGCATCGTGAAGCATACCGGTCTGCTCGCCGTGGGCGGCGATCATATCTCGAACGACCTGGCCTACGGGCTCAAGGTCCCGCTCAGTCGCGCCGAACAACTCAAGATCGAACACGGCGCCGCGCGGATGGACGACAGCGTGAAGGGCCGGACCGTCGCCCTGACGAACAGCCACGGTCTGGCGGAACGCTCGATCAACCTCGAACACCTGCGCCGCATCATGGCGCTGCGCGTCGAGGAGATTTTTCATCTCATCGCCCAGGAAATCGGCCCGACCGGTCTGCTCGATTATTTGCGCGCCGGAGTCTTTCTGTGCGGCGGCGGCGCGCGCATTCCGGAGATTCAAAAACTGGCCGAGCGGATGTTCGGTCTGCCGGTGTCGCTCGGCAAGACCAACTCCGTTAGCGGACTGAAGTCGGCCCTCGACCAGCCGGAATTTGCCGCCGCGATCGGCCTGGTGAAATTCGGCTCGTTCCAGACAAAGAAAAGGACCAGTCGCGGCGGCCTGGGCGAAATAAGGAACAAGGTCAGCCAACTGCTGCGCGCGGTGAAAAAATAAAACCGGCGGCCTCCGGCAAAGGATGATTATGACCCGACCCATGAAAAAGCGCCCCGAGATCGTCCCGAGCGCGGACGGATTAACAAAAGAACTCACGTTGAAAGTTTTCGGCGTGGGCGGCGCCGGTTGCAACGCCGTCGAACACATCGCGCAAAGCCGGTTCGCAGGCGTCCAGTTCGCCGCGGTGAACACCGATATCCAGTCGCTGCTCGATTTGTCGGTCGAATGTGTGCTGCCCCTGGGTGCGACGATGACGCGCGGTCTCGGGGCCGGGGGCGATCCCGATGTTGGGAGGGCGGCGGCGGAAGAGGACGCGGAACTGTTGCGCAAGCTTTGCGCGGGTGCCGAGGTGGTCGTGATGATGACCGGGCTGGGCGGCGGCACGGGCACGGGCGCGAGTCCGGTGCTGGCGCGCGCGGCGAAGGAAGCCGGGGCGCTGGTGCTGGCCATCGTGACGCTGCCGTTCGAATGCGAAGGCGCGCGCCGCCAGTGTCAGGCGCAGGCCGGTCTGGAACAGCTCAAGGGAGCGGCCGATGCGGTGCTCTGCCTGCCGAACCAGCGCGTGCTCAAGATGATTGACGAAAACACCAGCCTGATTGAGACGTTCAAAATCACGAACGATCTGCTGGCGCAGGGATTGCGCGGGATCTGGCGATTGCTGACGCGCGCGGGAATCATCAACGTCGATTTTGCCGACCTCTGCGCGGTCGTGCGCGGCCAGCACGCGGAAAGTTCCTTCGCCTGCGCGGAGGCCCGCGGCCAACACCGCGCGCGCGAAGTCGTCGAAAAACTGCTCGCCAGTCCTTTGCTGGAAGGCGGGGCCGTGTTGAACGAGGCCGAATCGGTGCTGGTCAGCATCGTGGCCGGGATGGATTTGACCATGGCCGAAGTGAACCGCGTCATGTCGCAGATCAATCGCGCCTGCGAAACCGCGCAACTCATCCTGGGTGCCGCCGTGGAAGCGGAGTTCGGTGATCGCCTCTCCGTCACGGTGATTGCCACGCGCCGCAGTCAGACCGAAACGGAGGCCGAGCGCGCCATTGCGATCGAACCGGCCATTGCCCGGGGAACTCAGGCCAGTCCGCCTGAATCGCTGACGACAGAGAAATCACCGGTGTTCGGCACCGAGTTTTTCGAGCAGAACTCGCCCGCGCGACCCGCCTCGCGTTTCGTTGCGCCCCCGCCCGACCTGACGACCGACAAGAAGGAACAACTGCTGGCCCAGCAGAACGGCAAGGCGTACCGCAAGCCCAGGTCGAAAATGCGTCAGGGGATGCTCCCGCTGGAGATCGTTTCCAAAGGCCGGTTCGAGAAGAGCGAACCGACCATTCACCACGGCGAAGACCTCGACGTGCCGACCTACATCCGCCGCGGCGTGCCGCTCAATTAACCCTCTTGTTGCATAATGATGAGCGTGGGATAGCACATGAGTATTGTTAATACTGGCCAGTGTCACACTTTGCAAAGTGTGGAACAAAGGTCACGGAGAGTGGGCTTTTCCCTTTTGCTCTCCTGACCCTGTGTAAAACGTGTGCGGTACAGCGACGCGGCGGGAAGGTCAGGATGATGCTCCATTAAATATTTTGCCTTTTTCCTCCCTCGTTATTCCTCAATACTCTTTTCATGCTGACGCCGCTGTGGGCCGTGTTGGGTGTGCTCCTTTTTGCCGGCGCGAGCTTTTTCTTCGCGGTGGCGGAGTCGGCCCTCTTTTCACTCGGCAAATGGCAGGCCCGCCAACTGGTGGAACGTTCGCCACAGACCGGCGGCAGGGTGGGACGGCTGCTGGCCGAGCCGCAGGATCTGCTGGCCACGATAGTTCTGGGGAACACCTTCGCCAACGCGGTCATCGTCGCGATTCCGTTGTGGCTGGCGTTGAGCGGCGGATGGTCGCTCGGCGTGATCCTCCTCCTGCTGGCGGCTGCGCTGGCGCTGATTCTGGTCGGCTGTGAAGTGGTTCCCAAAACGCTGGCCGTGCGCGCGCCGGAGCGGTGGTCGTTGTGGGTGGCGCGACCCATGTCTTATTTGCGGGGCGCGACCCGGCCCCTCCGCCAGGTGGCCCAATACCTCGACGCCGCCATCCTGAGCGCCGCGATTCCCGGGTCCCTCAAGTCCCAGACCGCTTTGTCCGATGAGGAATACCAGGAGTTGCTCGAACTGGCCTATCAACAAGGAACGCTCGCGCAGTCGGAAAAGGAAATCATCCTCCAGATCATCAGCCTGGATCGCCGCACCGCCCGCGAGGTGATGAGGCCGCGTTCGCAGATGGCCTCCATCCCGGACGATTTGTCGGTCGAGGAAATGATCGCCGCGGCGCGCAAATACAAGCATCGCCGACTCCCGTTGTATGACGAGACGCCCGACACCATCGTCGGCGTTCTCAACACACGGGCGCTGCTGCTCGATCCGCGGATGGACCTGGCCGACGCCATTGAGTTTCCCTCGTTCGTGCCGGAGAGCATGAACCTGTTGCAACTGCTCAAAAGTCTGCAACGCCAGCAGCGCGGCCTGGCCATTGTGCTGGACGAATTTGGCGGGACGGCCGGCATCGTGACGCTGGAGGACATTCTGCAGGAAATCATCGGCGAAATCCGCAGCGAGGGCGAAGCGCAGGGGTTCGTCATGGAGAAGCTGGGCGAGGGCTGCTGGCGGGTGAATGCGGCCATGCGACTGGAGGATTTTTGTCGCGAATACCCGGAACTGGGCGACGTGCCGGGCGTGGACACCCTGGGCGGTTTGCTCCTGACCCAACTCGAAGTCGTGCCTGGCGTGGGTCAATCCGTGGTGTTTCGCGGCCTGAAATTGACGGCCATGGCGGCGGACGACCGGCGGGTGCGCGAGGTGCTGGTCGAAACCGTGAACCGGAAAGGAGCGCATTGACGTGGAATATGGCCGGGTCATCGTTCTCGTGATGGCGCTGTCGTTTGCCTTTTCCTTTTTCCTGTCGGGCATGGAGGCCGGGGTGTTTGCGCTGAGCCGGCTGCGCATTCGGCAGTTGATGCGCGCGGGCAGCGCGCGCGCCAAAGTGCTGCACGGCTATTTGGAGCAACCGGAGGATTTTCTCTGGACGATCCTGGTCGGCAACACGCTGGCGAACTTTGTGGCCGTGAGCCTGGCCGTGATCGGACTGCATCACCGGTTCAGTTCGAGTCCCGCCGTGTTCTGGGCGATTTTTTTGGCCGGTGGCTTTTTCTTTTACGCGATCTGCGAGCTGTTGCCGAAGGTGCTTTTTCGCACGTTGCCGAACCGTCTGTGCGTGGCTTTGGTCGGACCGTTCCGCCTGGTGCACGCCGCTTTGTCGCCGCTGGTGGCCCTGCTGAGCAAGCTGGCCCGCGTGCTGTTGCGCTGGACGGGCGGGCGGACGTTCACGGGACATTTGTTTGGCACCCGCGAGGAGTTCCGTCTGGTGATGCAGGAGTCGGCGCAGGCCTTCACGTCGGAAGAGCGGGCGATGATCAATCGCGTGCTCGACCTGCAACATCTCACCGCAGGCCAGCTCACCACGCCGCTGTCCAGGGCGGTGTCCGTCGGCACCCGAACCGCCATGAACGACGTGCTCCGGCTCTGCCGCGAACACAACCTCACCCGCCTGCCGGTTTGGCGGGACGAAGGCAATCGCCGTCGCATCGTAGGGGTGGTGAGTTTGAAAACGTTGCTTTATCAGAGCGACTTCGACGCGGGCAAAACCGCGGGCGACTACGTGAAGCCGGCCCTCTATTTGGGCGAAGAGATGCGGTTGGAAGAGGCACTCCGGCGAATGCAACGGAGCGGCCAGCGACTGGCCATCGTTTTGGGCCGCGATCAACGCGAAGTGGGCCTCATCAGCCTGCAGGATGTCCTCAAATTCGTCTTTGGCGAAATCAGCCTGTAATATGCCTGGCGAAACGGTCACTTCTCTCCTGCTCAAGCTGCTCGCAGTCGGCGCGCTGGTGTTGCTCAACGGCTTCTTCGTCGCGGCGGAGTTTGCGCTCGTCAAGGTGCGCGAAACCCAGTTGGTGCCGCTGATTGCCAAAGGACATCGCCGCGCGAGAATCGCGAACCGGGTCCTCGGCAACCTGGATGCCTCATTGAGCGCCTGCCAACTTGGCATCACCCTGGCCAGTCTCGGCCTCGGCTGGGTGGGCGAACCGGTGTTTGCGGCTTTGTTGAACCCGCTGATGAATTTGCTGAATGTCGAATCGCAAGCTGCGCGCGAAACGATTGCCTTCGTTGTGGGCTTCTCGGCGTTGACTTTCCTTCATATCACCGCTGGCGAACAGGCGCCCAAATGGCTGGCTATTCAAAAACCGCTGGCCACCTCGCTCTGGGTGGTGGTGCCCTTGGTATGGTTTCATCGCGCTTCCTATCCGTTTATCTGGACGTTGAATCACGCCTCCCTTTGGCTGTTGCGCCGGCTGGGAATCGAGCCGATGGGAGAAGGTGAACACGCGCACACAGAAGAAGAACTGCGGCTGCTGTTCGCCTCCTTGCAGAAACAGACCGGACGTTCGACCCTGGGCCGCAGCATCGTTTTGAACGCGCTCGATCTGCGTCGCCGCATCGCGCGCGAGGTGATGCGCCCGCGCCAGGAAATCGTGGCCCTGGACACCGAAGCTTCCATTGCCGAATGCCTCCAACTGGCGGAGAAAACCCGCTACTCGCGCTTTCCGCTGTGCGACGGCGGCGATCTCGACAAAACGCTCGGCGTCGTGCACATCAAGGATTTATATGCGATGCGGGTCCAGGCGCGGACCGGCGCGGATTTGCGCCCCATCTGCCGCAAACTCATTTACGTGCCGGAAACGGCGCGCCTGGAAAAGCTGCTGCAACTTTTCCTCGAACGGAAGCTGCATTTCGCGATCGTCGTGGACGAATACGGCGGCACCGTCGGCATGGTAACGCTGGAAAATATTCTGGAAGAAGTTGTCGGCCAGATCCAGGACGAGTTCGACCAGGAAAAGCCGTTGCTGGTCAGGAAGGACGAACGAACCTGGGAAGTGGATGGCGCGCTGCCGTTGCACGAACTGGCGGACGTGGTCGGCGAACCCCTGCAGGAGGAAGGCGTCACCACCACCAGCGGCCTGGTGACACAGCGACTCGGCGGTTTCCCGAATGAAGGCGACACACTGATGCTGGG
>DASPXS010000394.1:0-20365 GCA_035637175.1 Haliangiales bacterium
CGCGTTGCGGGGCATTCCCATCGGCTGGCGGTTGATCGATTGCTCCTTCGGCGTATTCGGCTTCGTGCCGCTGTGGTTGTGCCACCGCTGGGCCGGCGAGCTGGCCGGCGAATCCTCTCGGAAATGATTATGAACGACAAACTCTCCATCTCGCCGCGACAAGCCGCCCTGGTGTTCCTGGCGCTGGCGTTCGCCTCGGGTGTGGGCGTCGCGCTCGTCGCCATGCGTTTCCTGGTGTCGCGCCAGTTCACCTACTTCAATCTGGTGTGGAACCTGGTTCTAGCCTGGCTGCCCTTGGGCTTTGCGTTTCTGGCCGACCGTTTCCGCGGGTCGCGCCGATGCTTTTTCGGGTGCCTGTTTCTGTGGCTGTTGTTCCTGCCCAACTCGCCCTACCTGGTGACCGACCTGGTGCACCTGAAGCCGCGCCCGCCGGTGCCACTCTGGTTCGATATACTTCTCGTTCAGTCTTTCGTGTTGACGGGTCTGTTGCTCGGCTTTCTTTCCCTGTACCTCATCCATCAACGGGTCTCCCGCTCTTGTGGCTGGCGGCTCGGATGGGGATTCACCCTGGTGATGATCGGACTCACCGGATTCGGCATTTACCTCGGGCGATTCGAGCGTTGGAACAGTTGGGACCTGTTCCTCCGCCCCCTGGCTCTGTCGTCGGACATCTGGGACCTGGCCCGCCACCCGCGCGCGAACAAGACGGCATTCGGCTTCTCGACGCTTTGCGCCATGTTTCTTTTTCTGACCTACGCTGCGTTCTACGCCTTGGCGGCATTGCACCGTTCGACCTCGAGCAGCCTCTCACCCCGTCTCTCGGCCGCTTCGGAGAGGGAGAGGGACGGGATGAAGGGGGACCCGCCGGTTGATGGAGAGGCCGGCGCCTGCCGGTATCGTGGTTTGAACGCGTGACCTATGCGAACCGGTTCTTTCAAAAGACTCGTCGTTGGACTAACTTCCCTGGCATTGGCGGCGGCGATCTGGCTGCCCAGCGTTCACTGGTTCTTTCGGCGCGGCCCGGAGAGATTCCGCAGCGGAAGCTCCGTTTCCGAAGTCGCGCGCCAACTCGCGAATCGTCACGTCGAGCTTTGGACCGACCCGGCGCTGCGACGATACGAGCTCGAAAGAATGCGCGCCAGCAACGCCGAATGGGACTTCATGGGCCGCAGCTTTCTGGTCTGGTCGCTGGCCAACCTGGGACTGCGCGAGCCGGCCGCAAAACAAACTTACCTGGCGGTCATCGACCAGATCATCGACGAGACGGCAAGGCTGGAGCATGAGCGCGGACTCTATTTTTTCCTGATGCCTTACGCCAAGGCGCGCCCTTACGAGGTCCAGCCGGCCCGAAGTTTGTTCCTCGACGGTGAAATAGCCTTGATGCTGGCCGCGCGGCGAGTGGTGGAAGAAAAGCCCGAGTACAAGGCGGCGATGACCGAGCGGATCAAAGGGATCGTCGATCGAATGGAAAACAATCCCGTGCCGTTTGCCGAGAGTTACCCGAACGAATGCTGGATGTTCGACCACGTCAACGCGCTGGCGGCCATCAAGATCGCCGACTTTCTCGATCGCACGGACCACTCGGCTTTGCTCCAGAGTTGGCTGGCGTTGGCAAAGCGGAAGCTGGTTCATCGCGAAACCGGCCTGTTGATTTCGAGCTTCACATTGAAGGGTGAACCGCTCGACGGCCCGGAAGGCTCGACGATCTGGATGGTCGCGCACGGCCTGCAACTGATCGACGAAGATTTCGCCCGGGACCAATACCAGAGAGCCCGCAAGGAACTCGGACGAACCCTGCTCGGCTTCGGCTATGCGCGCGAGTGGCCGACCTCATGGAAGGGGCCGATGGACATTGATTCCGGGCCGATTGTTCCCGTGCTGCAAATCAGCGCCGGTTCCAGCGGCATGGCGTTCATCGGCGCCAGCGCATTTGACGACGACGACTTTCTGTCGTCGCTCGCCGCGACGCTCGAGTTTGCCGCTTTTCCGGCGCGAAAGAATGGCGGATTGCGATATTGCGCCGGCAACCAGGTGGGCGACGCGGCGCTGTTGTATGCCGCGGTGCAGGGACCGCTCTGGGAAAATGTTAAATCCAGGCCGAACCGATGAACGCCAACTACCGACAACGATGGGCTCGCCTGTGGCATGCCGAATTTTGCTCGCCGAAGGATTTTCTTCGGCGCGCGGCGATGATCGGTGTGGCATTCCTGGTCGCTCAAATTGCCGGGCTCCGGGAATACACGTCGTTCTTGAGCGGCACCGTTGTTTGGGCGGCGGCGGGCTGGAAACTCACCGTATTTCTCGGCCTGCTTTATCTTTTGCTTTACTTCACCATCATGCTGCTGGTGCCGATTCTCATCATTGCGGCAGTCGTCCAGCACCTGCTGTTACGATTCTTCAGCCGGCCAAAGTGCTGATCCTTGCGGCAATGGCAATCTCATGGGCGCAACGCGACGGTGGTTGGGCAACGTGGGGGGATCCTGCTGCAACTGCGCTGCAACGGTGTACCCTCTTGTTGCATAATAATGAGCGTGGGATGGCACAGGAGTATTGCTCATACTGGCCAGTGTCACACTTTGCAAAGTGTGGAACAAAGCTCATGGAAAGCCTCGACGGCATTTTTGGCGTTCATGGAGAGTGCGCTTTGCCCTCCGGTGGTCGCCTCAGGCCCGGTCAATGAAGGGGAGGAAGGGAGCGCGTTCGGGTGCTGGTGTACCACCACCCACGTTCGGCCAGACTTGCGTTTGAACGGGGGGTAAGGCAGAAAATGGCGGAGACAACATGACATTTGGCCCGACCAGACGAATGGCCATCGTGGCCGCGGCAGTGCTCCTGCTCGATCAACTCACGAAACTGGCCGTGCTGAAATACCTCGGCTACGCACAGGAGAAGGTGATCGTCGAAGGCTTTTTCAAGTTCGTTCACTGGGGCAACACCGGCGCGGCATGGAGCTTGTTCAATCAATTCGCCGGCAGCAACCAACTGCTCGCCATCTTCGCCCTCGTCGCTTTGCTGGTGCTGTTTCTGAGCCGGCACCACTTCGATTCGCAAACGTTGCTCGGTCAGCTTTCGCTCGGGTTGATTTTCGGCGGTATCGCCGGCAACCTGATGGACCGTTTCCGGCACGGCCACGTCGTGGATTTCATTTACTTTTACCTCAGCCGGCGTGGCGGCGGAGAAATCGGCTTCCCCGCCTTCAATGTCGCCGATTGCGCCATCTGCACCGGCGTGGCGCTGCTGTTTCTGCTCTCCTGGCAAAAGGACCAGACCGCTCCCGCCCCCGCCAAAGCGCCGGCCAAACAGAGCTGAAAATTCCCGCAGGCGACCGCATCCGGGCAATGGCACCCCTTCCTTCCCGCTCATCGCGTCCCGCGCCGGACGCGCCGCGCCCGCTCTTCATCGCCGGTCCTACGGGCGTCGGGAAATCCGCCGTCGCGCTGGTGCTGGCCGAACGCATCGGCGGGGAAATTGTTTCCGTCGATTCGATGCAGGTCTATCGCGGCCTTGATATCGGCACGGCCAAACCTACGCCGGAAGAACGGCGACGCGTGCGGCATCATTTGCTTGATGTAAGAGAGGTGAACGTGCCGTTCGACACCGCGCAGTTTTCCCGACTCGCGCGCGAGGCTGTCGCCGACATTCAGCGACGCGGTCGCGTCCCGATTCTGTGCGGCGGCACTGGGCTTTACTTCAAGGCATTTCTCGAAGGGCTTGGTGAAGCGCCGCCGCCCAACGCAGCTCTGCGCGCCGAACTCGAAGCGACACCAATGTCGGAGCTGCTCCCTGAACTGGAACGGCGCGACCCCGCCACGTTCGCGCAAATCGACCGGAAAAATCCGCGCCGCGTGATTCGCGCGCTGGAAGTCATTCGGCTGACCGGCAAGCCGTTTTCCGCACAGCGAAGCCAATGGAACACCGGACCCGGGACACCGGAACTCTTTTTCTGCCTCACGCGGTCGAGCGACGACCTGCGCGCCCGCATCGACACGCGCGTGGACAAGATGTTCGCGCGCGGGCTGGTGGCGGAGACGGAACGATTGCTGGGGCTGGGTTTGGCGGAGAACAAGACGGCGATGCAAGCCATCGGGTACCGGCAAGTCGTCCAGCATTTGCGCGGCGAGCGTTCGCTGGCCGACACGATCGGTTTGGTGAAACAACGCACCCGGCAGTTTGCGCGGCGACAGAACACCTGGTTCCGGCGGCAGTTCGATGCGGAGTGGTTGACGCTGAGGCCGGAAACCGGCGCCGATGCCGGGGCTGAAGAAGTGTTGGAACTCGTTGCCCGATAGACCTCACGCCCGTGATCGGGCGAAACGCTCGTCAGGGCAGGCTGGAAGGGCGCGCCAATATTCTCAGGAAAATGATTAACTCGGACTTTAAACCTGGCCAGGGTGTGTTATTATTTGTGGCGTTGGCGATCGGCAGTTAAAAGTTGAAAGCGCTCATACCGACATCGAACCGGAGGACCGAAAGGGTTTTTCTCATAGGGGCCGAATTGAAGTCGCGCACGGGCTGGGAGGTGCGCGATTCCCTCGATGAACTGGCCGAACTGGCCGCCACCGCCGGGGCCGAAGTCGTCGGCGATGGCACCCAAAGGCTCGAAGCGCCCGTGGCCGGCACCTTTATCGGCAGCGGCAAGGCCGACGAGTTCGCCCGGTACTGCCGGCGGCACGATGTCGATACCGTGATCTTCGACGACGACCTTTCCCCCGCGCAGAGCCGCAATCTGGAGAATGTTTTCGAGTGCAAGGTGCTGGACCGGACGGTGTTGATTCTCGACATCTTCGCCCGGCGCGCCCGGACGCGGGAAGGCAAGTTGCAGGTCGAGCTGGCGCAACTGCAGCATCTGCTGCCGCGGCTGACGCGTTATTGGACCCATTTGTCGCGCCAACAGGGCGGCATCGGCATGCGCGGCGGCGAAGGCGAATCCCAGCTCGAAACCGACCGTCGCCGGGTGCAGGAGCGGATCGACAAAATTCGCGAGGAACTGGTGCTGGTGCGGCGGCAGCGCTCGACGCAGCGCGCGGGGCGACAGCGCCATCTCTGGCCGCTGGCCTCCATTGTCGGTTACACAAACGCGGGCAAATCCACGATGCTCAACGCGCTCACCGGCGCGGAAGTTCTGGAGGAAGACAAGCTTTTCGCGACGCTGGACCCCACGACCCGCCGGCTGCGTTTGCCGACCAACCAGAACGTGTTGCTCACCGACACGGTCGGTTTCATCCGCAAACTGCCGCATCGGCTGGTCGAGGCATTCAAGGCGACGCTCGAAGAAGTGGTGCAGGCGGACTTGCTGCTGCACGTGGTCGATGTCAGTCATCCGCTGGCCGGGGAACAAATCCGCTCGGTGAATGCCGTGCTGGAGGAAATCGGCGCGGGGGGCAAACCGACGCTCATGGTTTTGAACAAAATCGACCGGCTGGAGAACGGAGAAGTGGTGGGCCGGTACCTGGAACAGTACCCGAACGGGGTCGCCATTTCCGCCGCGACCGGCAAAGGGTTTCCCGCGCTGCGGGCGGAGCTGGGAAGCCAGTTGCGACCCAGCCGCGAGTTTGTCGAGCTGAGCGTGCCGCACACCAAGGCGGCCGTGATTGCGCGATTGCACGCCGTGGGACAGATCGTCGAACGCAATTACAACGGTGAGAGCGCCCGATTCAAGGCCCGCATTCCCGGGCATCTGCACGCCGAATTTGCGCCGTTCATCGTGCAGGACCTGCGCACAACGTAACCAGGTTGGTTTGCCGGGAAGGCATGGGACGAGTTCCTCCGCCTCGCGCGGCAATGAGATCTGCGTGTATTTACGGCAACGCGTGAAGGACAGAATCGATCAGGCAGGTCGGCGGGTTCGTAATCGCGTTTATGCTGTAGGAGAAGGCGAAGTCAGCCGAGGGCCCACCCGCAGGACAAGAGATGTTGGTCGTCGAGCCGGTCCGATTCAGGTACGGGCCGATGTCGGTTTCGAGTGGCACAATGCCGCCGGGTGCGCGGTTTTCCAACGCCCACTGTTGCTTGGCGCTGTCAATCTGTCGGAGATTGTTGATGCAAACCTTCTGTTGAGCTGTCGCCCGGGCCCTCACGCTGTTGGGAATCACGATCGCCGCCAACAGGCCGATGATGGCCACCACGATCATGATCTCCACGAGCGTAAAACCGGATCGATAACTTCTTGCAAATCGCATTATTGTCTTTCTGGAGATGACCAATTCCATCTCATGAAAGCCAATACGCAGGTATCCTGCCGTCTCAAAATTGGAAATAGGTGTCTCGGAATCCCAAGGAAGCCGGTTCACGAGTCGGAAGCGCAAAATTGGCCTGCTGGAACTCAACGACTTGCAGATGCTGCCCGGCAATAGGTTTTGCCGTCAGTTTCGAGATAATGGTAACAACAGTTTTGCAAAAGCGCGACTCGAGCGGCAACGATTCACGGCTGAAGCCGTCAACCCGCTTCGCCAGCGATCAGTATTTGGGCGCTTGGGTTGTTTATCCCGATCGATCCTGTCGCTGCCGTTCTCGCCCGATCGAGGGGCGTTGCAGCGCGGAATGGTTTGAGGTGGGCATTTGGGGGGGTGGCTCCTCTGAACGACATTTTTATCTCTTTGCCGGAAGCAATTTGTGCTAAAGGAACCGCCGGTCATGACCACCAATCCGCGCATCAAAGACATGGCGGCCAAAGACCGTCCGCGCGAACGGCTGGCGGCCAAAGGCGCGGACGCGCTGTCGGACGCCGATCTGGTCGCCATACTGCTGCGCACGGGGACGAAAGGTTACTCGGCCATCCATGTCGCGCAGCAATTGCTTGCCAAATTCGGGACCCTGGAAAACCTGGCGCGCGCGTCTCCGGACGAGTTGCGTCAGATCAAAGGCGTCGGACGCGACAAGGCGATCGCCTTGAAAAGCGCGTTCACCCTGGCGCAACGAATGGCGCGCGAACTCCAGCTCGAAGCGCCGGTGCTCGATACACCGGAACGCATCGCCGATGTGTTGCGCGAAGAAAGCCGGCTTCATCAGGTCGAACACTTCAGCGTCGTGCTGCTCAACACACGGCGAAAATTGATTCGCGTCGAGCAAATCTCCCAGGGCACGCTCGACACGATTCTGGTTCATCCGCGTGAAGTATTCAAACGGGCCATCGCGGCCAACGCCTCGGCCATCGTGCTCGTGCACAATCATCCCAGCGGCGACCCGACGCCCTCCGAGGCGGACATCAAAGTGACGCGCGATTTGATTCGCGCCGGCCAGTTGCTGAAGATCGACGTGCTGGATCATGTCATTATCGGGAAACGAACGGCGGAGCGGGCGAAGGATTTCGTTTCGCTGCGGGAGCTGGGTTACTTCTATTCGTAAGATACATTCGTGGCGGTCGTCGGACGGTTGGTTTCCCTTCACCCTGACTCGCTGATTCGGGGAGAGAATTCCTCGAATTTTGTGCGCGCACTGCGCCCCTGAACCTGCGAGCGTCCCCCTCACCCCATCCCTCTCTCCCTCGGAGGGGGGAGAGGGCGCCCGACCCGTCCGCCGTAGCCTCAGGACTCGTGACTCCGTGGAAGAAACGTGAACCCGCTTCTGACGTCCGCGACATTAAATGATGCGACCGCATCATTTAATGTCGCACGCTTTTTGGCTCACCAACTTTCCGGTCGAGCGGATTCTGCCTTCGGCCGCTCAGGAGCCGTGAGCCTTGGCGAAGGCGGAAGGGCGGGAGCGGAGGTTCATGGGCAGAGACCAGCGTCCGAGATTCGTGTTGCTCAACGCCACCGCGGCACACCCCGCGCTCGGATACTCCAATAACCGGAGGGAGATTCTCCCTCTCCCTTGGGGAGAGGGCCGGGGTGGGGCCGGGGTGAGGGGAAAGAAAGTGTAACCGGCCCATACTGCGGACCTGTTTGCAAGGGGAGCAAAACGTGTTTTCAAACGGGGCGGACTGTGCTAAGCCGTGCGCCCAGATGATTCATCCGACGGCGATCATCCATCCCAAAGCGCGACTTGAACCGACGGTGAGTGTGGGGCCGTATGCCATCATCGACGAACACGTGATCGTCGGCGCCCATTGCCGCATCGGGCCGCAGGCGCATTTGACCGGTCACACAACCGTCGGGGCGGACAACGTGTTTCACACGGGCTGCGTGATCGGCGACGCGCCGCAGGATTTGAAATACCAGGGCGAGCCGACACGGCTGCGGATCGGCGACCACAACGTTTTCCGGGAGCAGGTCACGGTGCATCGCTCGAACAAGGACTACGAGGAGACAGTGATTGGCTCGCACAATTATCTGATGGCGCACTGTCATGTGGGGCACAACGCGCGCGTGGCCGATCACGTCATCCTGGCAAACGGCGCGTTGCTGGGCGGGCATGTCGTCGTGCAGGACCGCGCTTTTATTTCCGGCAATTGCCTGGTGCATCAGTTCGTTCGCGTGGGCGCGCTGGCGTTGATGCAGGGCGGCGCGGCCATCAGCCTGGATTTGCCGCCGTATTGCGTCGCGCGCGGGTACAACGGGATTTGCGGTTTGAACGCAATCGGGCTGCGCCGCGCCGGGTTCACGGCGGAGGAACGGCTGGAATTGAAGCGGCTTTATCACGCCTTGTTTCGCAGCGGGCAAAAATTGAGCGCGGCGGCAACGGCAGCGCGCCGGGAATTGAAAAGCGATTGCGCGCGAGTGATGCTGGATTTCGTGGCCGCAAGCAGGCGAGGGATATGCCGGGATACCGGCAAAATGACGAATGACGAATGACGAAATCCGAAAGAATGGCGAAGCACGAATGACAAAAGCGCCATTGGATGCTTCCGGCGCAATTCGTCATTCGGAATTCGGATTTCTTTCGTCATTCGTCATTCGGAATTGGGAAGGGTTGGTCATTTGGTCATGGAGAGGCCAATTGGGTCTTGACATTGCGCCGGCAAAAATTAAACGCAAACGAAGGAATTACCGTCTGATGGAATGTTGGTGGGATCGAGTCGTTCAAGCGGTTGACCGGCGGCGTCGAGTGCCGCAGGCGAACAAAAACATGAGAAATGAAAAACGGAGGAACACTATGCAAACAAGTTGTCGATCATTGGTCTGGCTGAGTATTGGGTCGGTGGCGGGTTCTCTGGCGTTGTCGTCGGTTCGAGGAGACAGCAGTGGCGGCGGCGGCGGCGGCGCGCAGGGAGTTTATTTCCGAGGCGGCATCGGGCCGGAATTCGCGCATGAGACGGACGTGAACGAATTCTTCGGGCCGCTTTCCGGGGTGAAAGTCAAATACGACACCGGCATCCGTATCAGCGTGGCGGGCGGCTATCAGTTCTGCCGTTACTTCAGCGCGGAGGTCGAGTCCGGGATCCTCTACAATTCGATCAAGTCCATCACCGGTTCGCCGGAGCCGGACGCGAGCCTGGCGAACGTGCCTTTGCTGGCCAACGCGGTGTTTCACATCCCATTGGACTCGAATTTCGTGCCCTATTGCGGCTTGGGCGTGGGCGGGTCCACGAGCGTCCTGGACATCGATCACGCGACCATCGACGGGACAGCGTTGCACGGGGATGATTCCGACTTTGTGTGGGCGGCGCAGGGCTTCGCGGGATTCCGCTACGAATTCAACGACCATATGGGGGTCGGTTTCGGCTACCGGTTTCTGGCCACCGGCGAGCCCAAGTGGGACGCGATTTCAGCCGGGGGATCGGGCAGAATCGGTTTTGACAATGCGCGAACGCACTCGTTTCTGGCGGAGTTTACCTTGAAATTCTGATCCCGGGACGGCTTCGACGCCGCATCCGAGAGTTTAACCACGAATCAACACGAACGGACGCGAATAAGAACGCGGGGACGAGGACTTTTGCGCGAATTCCGCGAATCGTCGCGAATTGAACGTCCTTTTCTTCAGATCATGTCCATTCGTGAAACCCGTCTCTTCGGTATTCGTGGTTAAGAAAAGAAAAACCCCTTCCGATTTTCTCGGAAGGGGTTTCGCGCTCTGAGGCTGAATCAGAACTTGTAGATGAGGTTGGCTGCAAGCGTGACGGCATTGCGGTTAACACCAACCCCGGGAACCGTGCCACCGTAGGGCGTGTCACCGCTCATGCTGTGGTCCCAACGGAGTTCAGCGCGGCTGATCACGTTCGCCCAGAGGGCATAATCAGCAGTCAGGGTGAGGGCACCCAATCGGTTGGCAAGGTTACCGCCGAGCCGGTTGTAGAAAGTGCCGTCGGAGCCTTCAGTGTAATCGCCGCGGACATTGAACTTGAGCTTTTCGGTTGCCGCGAAGGATGCGTAACCGGCAACGGCCCACGCCCAATTGTTTCCCACCGTAACCGTGTTCGGGCCGTTGAAGCGATAATCAAACGCTCCCCCGATGGATAAACCTTCGACTGGAGTGTGGAGGCTGCCGCCCGCATACAGCGTGGTGGTGTCCTTGGTGTTGCCTGCCAAACCGTCAATAATACCGGCATACCAGGCCGAGCCACTGAGGAAGCCCCAGCTATCGGGAGCAGTAATGCTCACCGAAGCCATGTAGGTTTTTTCAGATTCATCAGCTGCAGCAGCGCCCCGTGTCGGCCGAGCATTTACGCCCGCGTTCCACGTATTGGCGATGCCGCCTGAGAAGCTCACAGCATCAGTCGCCTTGTAGCTGGCAAGGACGCCGGTGTGCTGTGTCGGTTCCAACTGCCAGCCGAACGAGCGGCTGTAGTTCGGGTCCAGGTAGCTCTCGAACGATTCGTAGCCGACTACCGTGGTAAAACTGCCGACCTTGAAGTCGATCCCGTTCCCTGCTGGAACGCGTAATGCGACGTAGGCGTCCTTCAGACTGAAGTCGCTGCTGCCCGTGGAAGTCGGCGACAGGTTATAGTTGTTTGCATCCGGGCCCACCAACAGTTGCACCCGATACCCCGCCGCCCACTGTTCTTCGGACAAGGGCTTTTCCAACTGAATTTCCGCCACGTTCAGGTTGAACCCGTCGAGCTTGCCGACGCCATCAAAGGCGCGGCCGGGCAGATTGGCATTGCCCGTCCCAAACTTCCATATGGCGGAAGTGTCCACATAACCGCTGAGTGTGGTCGAAGAAACCGCCGTCATCACCTGGCTCATCGGCTTCTGCGCTTCTTCGGCCTGAACTACCGACGCGAGGCTGACCACCCCGCCGGCGGCCAAGCCCACTGTCCATTTATTGAACTTCATTAGTTCCTCCTGCGATGTTGTTCTAGTTCGTTCTTATGCGAATCAAGGATAAAAACAGTTTACCCTCGGACACCGAAAACGGTGCATTTGCCGCGAAAGATAGGTAAAAGCCACCACCTTGACAACAAGATTTTTTCCCTGATTTCCGGCAAATCATCAGTGCCGGCCGACCACAATGAATAGTCATTGGCAGGGACCACACTTCAATTCATTGTGGTTTTTGACGATGAACCGAACCAGGGTCCGGCTTCACCAGCCAGCGCGGCCCAGCCCGGTTTCGAGTCAAACTTCCGTCTGAGTTGAGAACCGTTTACTCGCTCAAACTCGGGCAGAAGAAGCCGCGGCTTCAGCGCCCAATTGCGGTAATGTCTTAATGTAGTACGCCATCACCCAAATTGCCTCACCGTTTGAAGATAAGGCAGTTTCTACTTTCGGAACAACCAGAGGAGTAAAGTCAGGATTGCGCTGATCAGCAGACAGGTAATCAGAGGGAAGTGGAAGCTGAAATTGCCTTTGGCGTAGTGGAGGTCCCCCGGCAATCGTCCGAGCCAGCCTTTACCAAATCCCGTCCACATCAACAGGCCCACCACAGCCATCAGCAAGCCGAAGATAAACAGCATTTTGCCCAGCTCGTTCATGGCAACACCGCTAAGATATCGCCGCCAGCCCATTTTTCCAGAGTGACGCACTGTGCGGCCGGCGCGGAGTCGAGGGTGTGATTAATATCGCCGCTCGATTTTTTTGGCGCGCGGGACTTCAGTCTGCTTAACCGGCGCGGTTCCAAGCTGACGGGACGCAGGCAACACTCCAGGCACATCCCGCGCTGAAGCGCCGTAAACGGCGCGGTCCTACCCGGCACCTTCAACCCAGCCGCAGTGCGCGTTCAAGAATGGGGCGGGGACGGCTCGTCCCCGCATTTTGTCAACCGCAAGCAGTTTTGCGGGAACGAGCCGTCCCCGCCCCTGATTGCTCACTTTCTTGAACGCGCACTGGACGCGGCCGCGGTATCCGCCCAATTTTGCATGCTTTTGCAAAATGGATTGTTAAACTTTCGGCATCCACTATGCCCACAATTGCAATCCTCGGTACGATGGACACCAAGGGCGAAGAGCATGCTTTCGTCGCGGACCAAATCAAACAACGCGGACATCAGGTGCTGGTCATCGACGTCGGCGCGCTTGGTGAGCCGAAACTTCGACCGGACGTCTCCAGGCGCGAAATCGCTGCCGCGGCCGGTGTCGATTGGGACGCGCTGGTGGCCAAACGCGATCGGGGGGAAGCGGTGGCCGCCATGTCCAAAGGCGCGCCGGTTGTCGTGTCGCGTCTGGTCGCGGAAAGACGGATCGACGGCGTCATTTCATTGGGCGGCGGCGGCGGCACGGCAATTGGGACGGCGGCGATGCGGGCGTTGCCGATCGGCTTTCCGAAATTGATGGTCTCAACGCTGGCCAGCGGCAATACCGCGCAATACGTCGGTGTGAAGGATATCGTGATGTTTCCCAGCATCGTCGATGTCGCGGGCCTCAATCGCATCTCGCGACAAATCCTGACGCTGGCCGCCGGCGCGATTTGCGGGATGGTAGAAGCAGGACGGGAGTCCCGGCCGTCCTGCTCGTCGCCAACACCAGCCCGCTCGGAGGCAGGCGGACCACCTGCCCCGCTTTCCGAAGGCAAACCTGTCATCGTCGCCAGCATGTTTGGCAATACAACCGGCTGCGTCGAGCACGCGCGGAAAATTCTGGAACAGGCCGGTTACGAGGTTTTGGTCTTTCACGCGACGGGCGTGGGCGGTCGCACGATGGAGTCGCTCATTGAATCGGGGATGGTGGCAGGCGTGCTCGATGTGACGACGACCGAGTGGGCGGACGAGCTGGTGGGCGGTTTCCTCAGCGCCGGTCCGACGCGCCTGGAAGCCGCGGCCAAACTCGGCGTGCCGGCCATCGTCGCTCCGGGCTGCCTGGACATGGTGAATTTTCACGGGCCGGAGACCGTGCCGGCGAAATTTCAGGGCCGGAAATTCTATCAACACAATCCGCAGGTGACCCTGATGCGCACGACGCCGGAGGAATGCGCGCAGCTCGGGAGGATCGTTGCCGAAAAACTGAACCAATCGAAAGGCCCCGTGACCGTGTTGATCCCGTGGGAGGGGGTCAGCGTCATCAGCCAACCGGGCCAACCATTTCACGATGGATTCGCCGATGAGATGCTCTTTGACACGCTGAAGGTCAACCTGCGCAAAGACATCGAAGTCATCGAAATGGATTGCGCCATCAACGATGCCGCGTTTGCCGAGGCGTGTGCCCGGGCTCTGCTCCGGAATCTCCGCCAACCGAAGTAATATCGGACGGTTCCGAATTTCGTCGCGTACGCGACAAAGTTTTGTATCGCCCTCATCCCTCGGCCGTGCCACTCTCTCGGTGTGAAACCTAAAACGAAAGAATTGCTCTACCTACTGCTATGGGCTTGTGACATGGTCGGAAGACCTACCCTCCGAAACCTGACCGATTCCTTTGAAAAGTGGGCGTATCGAAACGGCTTTCATCGGCAATTGGCAGCACTGGAGCGGTAGCAATTGGTCGAAACCAAACAAGAGACGACCGGCGGACGGCTTCATCGCTTGACCGAGGCGGGACGTATGCTGGCACTCGGTATGCGCGATCCGGTTTCGTGCTGGAAACGTCGCTGGGATGGGAAATGGCGCATGGTTCTGTTCGACGTGCCGCAAAGCAAAGCCAGCGACCGCGCCCGACTTCGCCGCTCGCTGGCCGACCGCGGGTTCGGTTACCTGCAAAACAGTGTGTGGATTACACCCGACCCGCTGACCGAAGAGCGCGAAGCCTTGGGCGCAGGCCGGGTGGACGTTGAGTCGTTGATTATCCTGGAAGCCCGTCCTTGCACCGGCGCACCTGCAAAACTTTGTCGCGTACGCGACAACAGTTTGCACGTCGTCACGCACCCTCTGCGCGTTGGAGCGCCCACAGGAGGCACGAATTGTTGAACTGCTTATTGTCTTATGCGGTAGAAACGTTGCGGAAAATCGGCAGCGCCATTGTCGATAAAATCGAACGGGTTTGCCGGTGAAGGATTGGTGGCGATGGGCAGCCAGTTGAGCAGGTTGGTCGTGGCCTCGATCACGCAAGCCGGGCCCGCCGGCGCGAGCGCGTGCAGCGTAAACCGGCCGTCCGCCAGGCGCTCGAAACCAGTGAAGACCGGGCGGGTCGCGTTCACGGTGATGTTCACCGTCGCCGTCGCGCTGTTCGTCAGGCCGTCGTTATCACGGAACGTGAAGAGATCATTGCCCGCGAAGTTCAGGACCGGCTGGTAAGTAAACGTGCCGGCATTGGGATCGAAGCCGATCAACTGCCCGTGCGGGGGCGGGGTCACAATCTGAAACCTGAGCGGGTCGCCGTCGATGTCCCCGCCGGACAGCGTGGCGGCAGCGGCGGTGTTCATCGGAGTCGCCAGGGTCAAGTTGGTGGCGGTGGGCGGCGGATTGAAAACCGAGCACGCGACGGTCTGTTCATGCGAAACGATGTCGAGTCCCCAGCAAAGGAGCGTCCCGAAATCACCACTGTATTGATCGGACAAACGCAGCTTCCAAACGCCGTTGAGCGGTTTGCCGCGCAACGCCGACAACGGATTGGCCGGCCGGAAGGAACCGGCGAAGGGCGCCGATCCCGAGTTGACGGGTGTCGTCGCCTCGTCGTCGAACACCGTGCGCACCACGCCGGCGCCGCAAGCGCCGGTGCCCATATTGGGATTGTTGCCTCCGGCATGGTCCGCCAGCAGCACCTCCGTTCCATCGGGATGGACGAGCGCGATTTGAAGATCAACGATCGTCGTGTGATCGATCCGGACCGAGACGTTCACGTCGTCCAGGATCCGGTTGGCCGCCGCGGCGATCGTGTTTGTCGCCAGGGTCGTGGTCAGGTCCGGCACCGGTTTGGGAGCGTCGGCGCTTTCAAACGAATTCGTGGCCGGGTTGGCCGTGCCAATTTGCCCGACCACCTGCGAGAAATGGTTGGTCAACCGGACGCTGCCATTGGTCGAGACGACCGTGAACGGGATGATTGTGCCGCACGGGACGCTCTTGGCGACCCGGTAAACAAAGGGTGTGGCGTTGGTTCCGACGCTGCCGGCCGAAAGCACCGGGTACGAGCCGGCGGGTTGCAGCAGCGTGACTCCGGGTATCGTCGTTGTCAGTGTGCTATTGAGATCCGCGAGGGAAGCCGAGCCGTCGTTGCGCAACGCCAGGCTTTGCTCGACCGTTTCGCCCGGGTCCAAGGCGCCGTTGGCGTTGCTGCGACCGTCAACCTCCCGGAAGGCCGCGGCGGCAACGGTCAGCGGATTCAAAGGTGTGCCGATCAATTCGAGGCTGGCGCTGATCAGCCGGCCGGTGTTGCCCGCTTTCTTGTCGGCGAAGTTCACGGTCCACGTGCCCGAGGAAATTTCGCCCCAGTGGTGGACCGAAGAAAACTTCCACGAATAAAAGTTGAAGTTCGTATCGGCGTGAGGTTCGAAGAGCCGGCTCCTCATCCCGCTCGGCGACGTGACCGTGACGGCCAGGTCGCCACGGCGGGGATGGACGAGGTCCACGGTCAGGCGGATGTGTTCGACGCGGAGCGCGTCATTGGTGAAGGCAAACGGAAGATCGACCCCGGCAGAGGAGGAGTCCGGGATCGCGAGGTTCACGCCGTTGGAGGCGACGAACTGATTCGTCGCGGGCGGCAGATTGGTCCAGGCCAACGCGGCGGCGACCGCGGCCTCGGCGTTGACCAGGCCGGCACCGAACTTGTGATTGAAATGGAATCCGGCGGAATTGACTGCCCAGTCCGCATCGGTGGTTGCGTTCTGCGTGGCCGTGCGCATCAGGATTTCCTTCACATCGCGCCAGCCGAGGGTGTTATTGGCCTGCAATATCAACGCGATGACGCCGCTGACCATGGGAGCGGAGGCGGACGTGCCGCCGAAAAATTTCGTGTAATTCTTGTCGGCAAGATCGAACGACGTCTGACTGGTGTTGTAGCCGGAGGAACTGGTCAAATCCGTGGTCGCAACGCCGGGCCCTGGATGAACGAAATCGATCGACGGCGCGCTGAGGGCGACGCAAGCGCCGGGCGTGCTGTAGGACGCTTGCATCCCTTGATCGTTGATCGCGCCCACTGCGATTGTGTAGATGGAGTTGGCATAGGCGTTATGATTGGCGTTGTCGTTGCTTTCGAGACCGTTGCCTGCGGCAAACACGTACAGGGTGCCGCGCCCGCCGCGCCCGGTCTGTGCGCCGGCGGCCAGAGCGGCTTCCACCAGGGGACCTATGCCGTAAAGATCGGCGCCGTCATCGGGCGGTCCCCAACTGTTGTTCTTGATTTGAATCGCCTGATTGTTGGTCAGGAACGCGCTGGCATCGGTGTCGTCCGAGGTGGGTGCGGCGATCAATCGAATACCGGCCAAACCCGCTTCATAGGCGACGCCGCAGACGCCGGTGCTGTTGTTCCCGCGGGCGGCTGCGACGCCCGCGCAGGATGTCCCGTGCCCGTCGTAGGGCAGCGTCGGGTTGGGATTGGGGTCGTCGTCATCAAAATCGTAGCTCAGCGCGGCGGTGTAGTTTGGGGACAGGTCGGGATGACTCGTCTGGAGGCCATCGTCCACGATTCCAATGACGATGCCGGAGCCGCGGTAATTGTTCCAGACGTTGGTGACGTGCAGGTCGATGCCCGCCGTGCCGCTCCACTGCCCGGTATTCCGCAGGTACCATTGAAAAACGAACAGGGTATCGTTCGGTACCAGCTTCGGTTGATGGCGCCGGGCCAGTTGCGCCTCAGCCGAGCGCACGCCGGGAAGGACGCGCAATGACTCGGCAAGCGCGAGGGCGCCCGTGGGATCAGCCGCTTCAACCAGCACTGCGCCCGGCAAATAATCCACGACTTGCCATTGCGCGACGCCAGACACGGCGGTCAGAACGGACGCTGCTTCGAACTGCGGCGTCAGCCGCACCAGAACGCGCCGGGTCAGCAGCCGCCGGGTGAATTCGTCGCGCGGATGCCCCGCCGGATAGATCACCAGTTTCACCTCCGCGCCGGTGGCTGCCCTCAGGCTGGCCGCCCGCGCGCGCAAACGTTCCACGGATGGCTCGGCCGGCACCGACTGCACCCAGGCTGCGCCGGTGGGGTCTCTGAAGTGCAGTTCGTTCCGCGCGATTTCAAATCGTCGCGGTTGGCCGGCGTCATAAAGGACAACCGTTTCAGACGAGGAACCTTCGGCAAACGACCGCAGTGTTGAGAGGACCACGAGCGCGGCAACGGCGGTGCTTGTGGTCCGGAACGACCAGTTCTTGTGAAAAAGGAATAACATCAACGGGATACACGATACGGGAACGCGCGGTGGTTGCCCATGGAAATGCGGCGCGACGAAGCAACAGGACAGAAGTTTTTCATCGCCAATGAATGGCTTTGAGAGCCGTTTGTCGCACGGGAATCTTTTTAAAGCGGCGGGTGAGATGGGTCAGCGATTCTTCCACGGCGAGGCGTTCAAGACTGGACGCGCCGACGAAACCAACGGCGTTGGTGCGCTCGTTGATGTAGGCGGCGTCCTCCGGCGTGGCAATGGGTCCGCCGTGGCAGAGGAAGATGATATCTTTGCGGCCCGGCCGCGCAGCTTCGATAATGCGTTGGGTTCGTTTGACTGCTTCCGGCATGGTGACGACCGCGCCTTTCACGCCAATGGAACCGCCGACCGTCGTGCCGACGTGCGCGATGATGGCGTCAGCGCCGGCCTCCGCCATGGCCTTGGATTCTTCCGGGTTGGAAACGTAAACGATGGTGAACAAATCCATCTTGCGGGCGAGCGCGATCATTTCGAATTCCTTTTTCACGCTCATGCCGGTCTCTTCGAGGATCTGGCGGAACAGCCCGTCCACAATGCAGTGAGTGGGGAAATTATTCACGCCGCTGAAACCCATGTCTTTGACCTGGAGCAGCCAATGCCACATGCGCCGGCGCGGGTCGGTGGCATGCACGCCGCAGATCACGGGGATTTCTTCGACCACAGGCAGCACTTCAAACTCGCCGATCTCCATCGCCACGGCATTGGCGTCGCCATAAGCCATGAGACCGCAGGTGGAGCCGTGGCCGGCCATGCGGAAGCGGCCGGAGTTGTAGATGATAATGAGGTCGGCGCCGCCGCGTTCGATAAATTTGGCGCTGATGCCGGTGCCCGCGCCGGCGGCGATGATCGGCTCGCCTTTTTTCAGCGTGGCGCGGAGGCGTTCGACGACTTCTTTGCGGGTGTAGGGATTCCCTTTTCCGGTCCAGGTATTCGGCATGGTTCAGGGGTGGCAGGTCTCAGGTTTCAAGTTTCAGGTTCCGTTGCGACGGCCGAATTTTCGCGCTTTATCCCAGAAAAGCAACCCTTGGGATTGTGCGGTTCCGACAGTCTCCAGGGCGCGTTCAAGAATGGGGCGGGGACGGCCTCGTCCCCGCATTTTGTCGGGACCACGGAGTTTTACGGGGACGAGCTGTCCCCGCCCCTGCTCGCTCACGTTCTCGCACGCGACCTGCGACAGTCCCGGGCTCTGCGATGTTCGGGATTGACCACGGCCCGAATTCGCGTAGCGTGAATTATCGCATCGATAACCAGTGCAAGAGAAAGTTTTTCTATGAATCAAGACAATAAAACTTCCCTCGCCGGCGCGGAAACCCGCCGGGATTTCATAAAGAAGGCGGCGACGGCGGCCGCGGTGGTTGCCGCCACAAACCCGTTCAAAACGCCGGTTTACGGCCAAAGCAAGGCGCCTTCAGCAGGACGGGTTATTGGAGCTAACGATCGGATCGCAGTCGGTTATATTGGCATTGGCGGCCCTCCGTCAGCGACCGATTGTCCGGCCATGGGACTGGCCCACGTCAGCAGCCAGAAGAGCCACGCCGCGGAAAACAACATCGTGCAGGCCGCGGTTTGCGACCTGTACAAGCCGCGCTACGAGAATGCCAAGCAGGAGATCGGCACCAGTGAAGTGACGACCCACGACGATTACCGCAAGCTGCTGGAGCGAAAAGACGTTGACGCGGTATTGATTGCCACCCACGACCCGTGGCACGCCCAGTGTTCCATCGACGCGATGGAAGCCGGAAAGCACGTCTATTGCGAAAAACCGATGACACGCTACCTGGACGAAGCGTTTCAGGTTTATGACGCAGTCAAACGCACCGGGAAAGTTTTCCAGTTAGGGTCACAAGGCACTTCGGCGTCTGCCTGGCACAAAGCGGCGGAGCTTATCCAGGCCGGCAAAATCGGAAAGCTGATCTGGGGACAGGGCTATTACTGTCGCAATAATCCCAAGGGAGAGTGGAACTACCGGATCGATGACGGCGCGAAGGCGGAGACGGTGAACTGGAACATGTGGTTGGGGAAGGTCCACAAGAAAGTTCCGTTCAACCCGGACCACTTCTTCCGGTGGCGCAAGTTTTATCCGTACTGCACCGGTTTATTGGGCGACCTGGTGCCCCATCGTTTGCTGCCGCTGATGCTGGCCACCGGCAACCCCGAGTTCCCCAAGCGTGTCGTCTGTTCGGGAACCAAGCCGGTCGGCACCGACCGCAACTTCCCCGGGGCCCTGGAACGCGATGTGCCGGAGCACATCGAATTACTCGCCGAGTTCCCCAGCGGCCTCACGCTGACCATCGTTTCCAGCACGGTCAGCGCCACCAGCCCGGGCTTTGTGATCTATGGGCACCAGGCCACGTTGAACATCGGCGACGCAGGCAACCGATTGAGCTTGGTGCCGGAACGGCCGTTCGCCGACGAAATCGATCCGATCACGATGGACGGCCTCGAGCCGCACGAAGACGTTGGCGTTCACGAGAAGAACTGGTTCGACAGCATTCGGGCCAATAAGAAGCCAAATGCCGACATTGAACTCGCCGTCCGGGCGCAAACCGTCATCAGTCTGGCGGAGATGTCTCAGCGGTTGAACATGACCTGTCAGTTCGACGAGAAGACGCGCAAGATCACCGATGGCGCAGGCAAAGAAGTCAAAGCAATCACTTACGGCACTCTGGAGTTGTCATAGCGTTGTTCGGCGGTTTACCACGACGGGGTTTCGCAGCGAGAACCTGCGAAGCCCCGAAGTTTTTTCCAGCGCAGCAGTTTTATGCACGCCGTAGCCGTTGCCCGCCACGCGATGGCCACTCGCTTCGAGATCATTCTCCACGGTGAGA
>DASPXS010000395.1:0-3313 GCA_035637175.1 Haliangiales bacterium
CCGAACGTCAACCCCGCTTCTTGCGCGATTCGCGACCCCGGGGAACCCGCGGAACAACGTTCCGGGTCTCTCGAGGTCTGCCGGCAACTTAACGACAAATCAGCCTGGTGGGAACTGTGCGTTGCGACGCACACCGAAGCCCAAAAGGGGGTGTTCTGGGAAAGTTCGAAGTTCAAAGTTCAATCAAAGTTCGATGATCGCTTCCCGTTCAGCGGGTTGGGGCGAGGCGATCCGGCGCGCCGGCCATGCGCGAGAGATTTCTAAGAAGACGACGAAGACCCGGGCGCGCCCCGGAAAAGAAAGACCTGCTCGCGACGCAACCAACCGGTGCGTCGGGCGCGGTCGGTGACCTGGAACCAGTCCCCTTTGGCGTCGAGCACCGTCAACTCGGCGCCATCGCGGACGGTGTAAAAGCTGTGCGAGTCGTCCAGCGGCCCGTAGCGCACCTCTGCTTCACGCGCGATCACAATAGCCGACCGGACTTCAAACCGGTCGTAACAAGCGAGCGCGAGGCAGGCCGCGAGCAGGGCGGTGCCAGCGCCCGCGGCGGTCGTGTAGCCGCGCAGCGATTTTTTCAAGACCGGACGCCATTGCGCGAGCGTCAGCAGGACCAACCAGAGCCAGAGAACCGCCGCCATTAGCGCGGTCCATTCATTCAACGTCAAACGCCCGATCCCACGGCGCCACCACTTTGACGGCGGCGTATTGGTTCCCTCCACGCGATTGCGGGCGAACCGCAGGTTGGCGCGAATGTCCGGATCGCGCGGCGCCAGTTGCTCGGCGAGGCGATAATTCACAATGGCCCGTCCCAACCGGCCCGACTTGAACAGCGCGTTGCCGAGATTGAAGTAGAGAGCGGGGGACCCCTGGCCGTTGCCGAGGATTTTTTCGTAAGCGTCCGCAGCTTCCGCGAATTTATTTTGCTCATAAAGTTTGTTGGCCTGCTCGAATGCGGACGGCGCGTCGCCGGCGCGCGCGAAACCCTGGGCGCAGAATAACAAAAGCAGGGCCAGCCAAAGACGTGCTGCGTGTTGCGCGGCGAGGGGCCGGGCGTGGGTCGGTTCATGGAACGGGAACACCTCCAAAATTTTGACGTGAGTTAAGGCCATGAACCCAGGATACGTAACTTGTTCATTTACAAGCAAGGCATCATACGGTTCATGGAGAGCCCTCGCGACTTTTTCGTCGCGCATTGGGACCACGAACCCGATTGGACAATTTCATGTCGCATATGCGACACGAATCTGTCCGAGCGCTTTGTACGGTTCTTGGAGAGCCTCCTTTCGCTTCTGCGCATGCACTGGGACGATGAACCTGTGCGGCGAAATAGTGGCGCGGGCGTCTCGCCCGCGAGCTAGGCAACGCGGGCGAGGCGCCCGCGCCACTACCTGCCGGTTCTTGGAGAGAGGCACGGGGCGGGGACGGGATTGTTCGATATTCCGCGTTCCGCACTCCCCAGTCCAACGTTGTAATGCCCGCCATAAAAGTTTTCTCAGCTTGCGCGAAATATTTGTCGAATTGGCCAAACCCCGTAGCGCAGATTTGTAATCTGCTGTAGCGCCGACTTGCAGTCGGCAGGGCAACACCCGTTGCGACGCGCGGCGGATTACAAATCCGCGATACCGCAGAGTGCAACTCTGCGCTACGTCGGCTGCGGCCCGGCCGCGACGTGTTCGTCGAGCTTCAATCGTTGCAATTGTTGCAGCGCCGTTTCGACTTTCGGCGCCAGGGAGGCCAGTTCCTGGCCGCTCTGTTGCGGCGCATAGCGGGCCTGGTTGCAGGCTTGAAACAGTTCCTGGAGCGCCGCCAGGGTCTGGGCGCTCACGCCGCGCGGACGCAGCCGATCTTCCACCACCGCCTCCGTGATGGCCGACGCGGGCAGGTCAAGGCGTTCGCCCAATTGTTCCTGCAACAGGCGAAACACTGTGGCAAAAAATGCCTCCGATTGGTTGGCGGCTGCGAGCCGGCGCAATTCGGCCAGTCCCTCGCGAACGGTTTGCGCGACCTGTCGCCGCCGGCGCAGGCGCGGGTTATTGGCGAGACTTTCCTCGAGCCGGCGCCAGATAAAGGCGGTCAGCCAGGCCAGCAGCGGCACTCCTTGAAGCGCAACGAACCAGGTTTGTTGGATCAGCGGCGGGCGAATGTGCGCGAGCGCGCCCAGCAATGGTTTGATGTGCACGATGTCGGTTGCCAATGCCGGTTCGCTCTGACTTTGTGAGGTGGTCGCGACAACGGTCGGCTGCGCGGGCGCGGCGTTGCCGGGCCGAACGATGATCGGCGTCGCCGGCCGGGTGACCGTGCGATAGCCGTTCTGGCCGGGATCAAAAAAACTGAACGTGATCGGCGGCAGTTCCTTGACTTCGATAGTTTCCGGAATAACGGCCTGCTCGAACGTTTTCACGCCTTCCAGGCCGAATGGGTCGGTTGTCTCGACCTTGGTGATGGGAGGATAGATTTTGAAATCGTGCCACTGGTCCAGCGTCGGAAGAGTCAAAGAATCGATCGGGCCGCGCCCTTTGATGCGGACCGTCACGGTGATCGGGTCGCCCACAGTCACCGCGTTGGTGGCGACGGCGGCTTCGAGGGAGTAAGTGCCGACCGCGCCGTTGAAATCCGGGGGCACATTGTTGGTGGGCAGCGGCCGGACGTCGATGGTCAACGGATCGGTGGCGAGGTTGGCGTCCATCCAATCGATGATTTCGCCAAAGGGCGTCACGCGGGCATTGGGATGGGGCACGGCCAGCAGCATGGTGGCCGGGCCGAGGGTCAATTTGCCGGTCTTGGCCGGTATCACAAACGTTTTATAGACCAGCAGGTTGTAATACAGGTTGTTAATCAGCGACTTTGTGACCGGTTGTTGGACCGTGTTGCCGACGGTGAAACCTTCCTGGCTGAGCTGGGGGTGCTGCTTCCATCTCCCCTGGCGCGCGTAGAGCCGGATTTCCAGCGGCAACACTTCGCCCAAATAAAGTTCGTTTTTCGGCGCCACCAGTTTCAGGAAGGCATTTTTGCCAATGATCTCCGACTCGGGCGTCGCTTCGCTGACCTTGACCACTTTCAATTTGAGCGGCTGGCTGGTCAGCGTTTTGCCCTCCACGCTGGCGCTGATCGCGGGGATGGTGTATTCGCCCGGCTGCGTTGCGCGCACCAGGTAATTGTAAGCCACGATGGAGGAAGACTGGCCGTTGACGAAGGTAAACTGGCTCGATTGACCGTTGTTGGCCAGGGAAAGACCGGCAACGTTCGGGACCTTGGGAACGTCTGCCGGTATTCCGCCTTCAAACTTCAGCGACAAGGTCGCGCTCTCGCCGAC
>DASPXS010000396.1:0-5506 GCA_035637175.1 Haliangiales bacterium
CCCGGCGTTGGTGAATAGCAGATTCGGCGCATCCGGCATGAGGCTCGAAGAGGGCACAATGGTGTGCTGCTTCGACTTGAAGAAGTCGAGGAACGACCGGCGGATTTCGGCTGACGTCATATCGAACAATTCCAAATACGGCAGGGGGCGTCGCGCCGCCGGCCACAAGCGCTTGCGCACGGCCACCGACGGCGTTCTCCCTGCCCGGCGGTCACAGACCGCCGCAACATTCTTCGGTAAAGACGGATTCCGCCGTGTCCGCAGTTTTGAGGCGCGATCGCGGAAAAGCCAAGGACGAAGTCGTCCTTACCAAAATCGTTGGAGAGCGTAGCCGGAAGGCGCCACGCAAGGCGAGTGGAAGTTTCAGGTCGTTTCCATGAAACCAGCGCACCCCTCACCCGTCCCTCTCCCCCGGCGGCGGGGGGAGAGGGTGTCCGACTTGTCCGCCGTAGGCTTGGCGAAGGTGGAAGGGCGGGACCGGAGGAGGTTCATTGTCCCAATGCATGCGCAAAAGCGAAAGGCGGCTTTCCATGAACAGGAAGGGAGGGAGTGGGGCAGGCGTCCCGCCTGCCGCTGGGGCGTCTCGCCCCCGAGGGCGAGAAGCCCGCGCAGACAGCCGGCACGGCCATCCTACGACCGTCCAGCACCAAGGTCCGGCGAATCAACTGCGCTCCCGTCCGTCACTGCGCCGGCTTGCCGCATGACGGGCAGAACTTCTCGCCGCTCAACTTTGCGCCGCAGTGGGTGCAGAAGGCCGACTTGACAGCCTGGACCGGTTCACCGCAACTGCCACAGAACCTTGCCCCCGATGCGATGTCCGATCCGCACTTGGCGCACCTGATGACCTGGGCCGGTGTCGTGAGATCCATGCCTTGAGTGAGGTCCTGCTTGCTCAATTTTTGCCCGAGTTGTTCGACCGTAACGTGGGCCTGCTGCGAAACCAGTTCTTCGGTGACGTCGGGCGCACAATCTTCGCACAAGCCGGCCTTCTTGTTCCAGCAGGCGGCCACACACACCCAATGACCGCAACGGGGACAATGCTCGAACAGGGGTTTGACCTCTACCACGGCCTCCGCGTAAGCGTCGCTGCGCGATTTCGCACCCATTGTCGCCTGCACTCCGCTGGCGGCCTGCCTGCCCTTTCCAAAGATCGACCCCAGGCTGTCAAACACTCCACCCGCAGTGTCCAAAAGGCCGGCGGCCACGCCCAAAGTCGCCGACTTGTAGCTGGAGGTGTAACCTTTGCGGCATTTGTCGCAGTGGAACGTGAATTGATAACCCTTGTCGTTTGACAAATCGTCCACCGCCGAAACGAACTCGACTGTCTTAGCCATAACTCGCCTTTCCTTGAGTTGGTTGTCTGTCTGCCCCCTAAGCCCTGGAGCCAGTCTGGCAGCAAACCGGCAAGATGACAAGCACAGTTTAGGACCGAACAGCCGCGATTATTTGAGGATTCGCTCGCGGACGGAGCAGCCCAAAACCGCCAGTCACCGCCCATGCTCCTGGCTGGAACGACGGGCACAAGTTGGTTCATCGTGGGCCCGTTGCGCCGGCGAATAGTCTGGTCTCGGCGGTCTTTTCCCGGACACGCGCGCGGCGATGAGCGCCCTTGCGCCGCAACTTCAGCCGAACAACAGCAGAATGGCCATGCCAACCGACGTGGTCAAAACCGCCACGGGAATGCCGAATCGAGCGTAATCCCAAAAACCGATCTCGACGTGGCCGCGCGCCGACTCGACGACGATGATATTGGCGACAGAACCGAGGATGGTGAGGTTGCCCGCGAAAGTTGTGGCCAGCGCCATCACTTTCCACATCAGTTCGGGCCGGGCAAAGTTGCCGATCCATTTGCCGGCCACCAAAACAAACGGGACGTTCGAGAAAACATTCGACCCCAGCGCGGAGAACCAGGCGAGGTTCCAGGCCTGGGTCGCCGCCTTCGCGCCAAACATGTCCTTCATTCGATCGTAAATCTGGTCCGGCAAACCCGTGCCGCTCAGGCCCTCGACAACGACGAACAATCCGGCGAAGAAGAGCAACAGGTGCCAGTCCACCAGCTTGAGCACTTCGTGCGTGTCACGCCGGGCCAGGACCATCACCAGCGCGGCGCCCGCCAAAGCCGTCCATGGCAGGTTCAGGCCCGCAAGAAAACCGGCAAATACGAGCCCCAACACGCCGAATGTCACCGTCAAAAGCGGCCGGTCCAACGGACGCGCGGACGATTCGCCAGGCGCGATTGCCGCCTGCCGGAGCACGCGGCGAAAACCGAAACTGAGGACGCCGTATTCAATGGCCAATCCGGCGGCGGCGGCCGGCAACAGCGCGGCAGAAAATCGTAGAAAATGAATTTTCGACAAATGGCCGATGATCATGTTCTGGGGGTTGCCGACGAGCGTAGCCACACTGCCGATGTTGGCGCTCATCGCCAGCGCCAGCAGGTAGGGCGGCAGGGGAAGTTTGCCGCGCACGACCACCGTGACCACCAGCGGCGTCAGCATGAGACAGACGGTGTCGTTGACCAGCAACGCGGACAAGGCCCCCGAGGTGACGATAAGGTAGAGCAGCAGGCGTTGCGGTGTTTTGGCGGTTTTGAGCACCCAATCGGCCGTCCAATCGAAGAAGCCGGCGAGAAACAGATACGCTGAGATCAGGCTCATGCCCAGCAGCAGGACAAGCGTGTCATAATCGATGGCGCGGTAGGCCTGTTCCGGCGTCATCACCCCGCCGGCCACCATCAGCACCGTGCCGAGCAATGCGGCTGCCGGGCGGTTCAGCGGCAGTACTTTCAATCGCCGCCCGCTGATGAGCAGATACGTGAACGCAAAAATAGCGCAGGCTACAGCTTCCGTCCCGGTGCCGGTCATTGATGCGTCTTTCAATAAGGCGTCCGGCTCCTGCTGTCCCGAAAAAAATACCAGGAACACCGTTGAATCGCCGCGACCAGCTCCTTGCCTGGCGACGGACCTGATGGACCCGGAAGAACTACGCGGCTGATGAAGACAGATTTTCCGGCACGCCACTTCCCTGCGGGTCAGCGAAAGAGCTGCAGTAAAACACAAAAGGAATAGAAAACGGCTGCCACCAGAGTGACAAAAACCACAAAGCTAATCCACGCGAACACCAAATCCCTCCAGGACCTGGCCTTCCAACTATCAATCTTTTTACTTTTTGTACTCACGCCGGCGGATGCAGCAGTCAAAATGCCAATACGCGATTCCAATTGTGGAGCGGCCCGGGTCGATTTTGGGCGCCTGGGAGGGAGAAAACCTCCTCCGGCCGGGTGGTGGTTGTATCAGATGCGCCCGTCGATTTTCGTCTGCGCTGGCCGCGATTGACGCGTTGGGGCGATGACGTTAGTTTCCTGTGTCATGATCGCTGGAACTACGCACTCTCCGAGCACTCCATCAAATTTTCGCGTGGGCGACGAACGGCTGATCCGCGTCACGCACAGCGCCGCTGAGAAGGTCAACTCGTTGTTGACCAGGCAAGGCCGTCCCCAGGGGGTGTTGCGCGTTGCGGTCGTGGGCGGCGGCTGCTCCGGGTTGCAGTACAAAATGGATTTGCAGGACGGCCCGGCGAATCGCGACATCCTGGTTCAAACCGGCGGCATCAGAGTGGTCGTTGATCCCAAGAGCGCGCTCTACGTCACCGGAAGCGAACTGGATTACGCGGACGCCCTTCAGGGCGGCGGTTTCAAGGTCAAGAACCCCAATGCCGCCAGCAGTTGTTCCTGCGGCGAAAGTTTCAGCGCGTGACCGCGCGGGAGTGATTTCAGGTTTCCCCTTTGAAACGGGCGCCGCTTCATGACCGATCATTTTGCCCTCCTCCAGGAACCGCGCCGTCCCTGGATTGATCCGGAAATGTTAAAGATCAAATTCCTGGCGCTGGCAACAGAAGCCCATCCCGACCGAACGCACAACGCGACCGAACCCGAGAAACAAACCGCCAACCAGCGCTACGCCGACCTGAACGCCGCATACCGTTGCCTGCGGGAACCGAAGGAACGCCTGCTGCATTTGCTTGAGCTGGAGCGCGGCAGCAAGCCGGAGGAGGTGCAGAAAATTTCCCCCGCCACCATGGATTTGTTCCTGGAAGTCAGCCGGCTCTGTCGCGAAGCCGACGCATTCCTTGCCGAAAAGGTCCAAACGACTTCACCGCTTTTAAAGGTGCGACTGTTCGAAAAGGCGATGGCGTTAACGGACAAATTGAACCCCTTGCAACAGGAAATAACCGGCCGGCGCGATGCGCTGACCGAGCAGATGAAATACTTGAACCTGGCCTGGGAGTCCGCGCCGCCGGTCGGATCGCCCGCGCGCGTCCACGTCCTCCCCTGTAGCCGACTCGAGCACATTTATCGGGACTTCAGTTATCTCACACGCTGGTTTCAGCAAATTCAGGAACGCATTGTCCAACTCTCGATTTAGCTGTCCAGGATTCCTCCAGAAACGAGTCAGCCCTGCCAACTTTTGAGACACCGGAATTGAGGTCACAGGAGCGCCGACATTTGTAACAATAGGAATTGGTTGATTTGTTGCGCGCAAATTTCAATAGATTGCTTGAAGAAGGCCACACTCAAGCGCCGCAAATTCGCGAAATTCAAACACGGGCGCGTTTGGTATGCTGACTGCTCGATAAATTCGCATGGAAACCATACTGAATTTCGACAGTCGAAATGCAGTATTCGCTAGCCGTCTCCATCATCATGGTGGCGACAGAAAGTCCTATCTTACCTCTGCCTGTTGGCGCTGGGCCACCGGTTCGGCGCTCTTCGTGAATTGAGTTGTAGCCTGGCGGTCTGCTTCCACAGGCCGCCAGCTTTCTTCAAAACAACAACGGTTCAATCAATGATCGTCCTCAGAGCAGCGGCATGCCCTTCGGCACGGTCACCATCATCGTGCCGGCGATCTTGTCGTGCCACGATTGCTTTTCCCGGTCCCAGCCGGCCCAGAAGAATCCCAGGCCCAGCACCAGCGCGGAAAAAATGGCCGCCGCCGCCCGCACCAGCGCGACCCCGACATCCACCGGACGGCCATCCACACGCACCAATTTGATCCCGACGACAATGCCGCCGACGGTGGTCCCTTTCCACGCCCACATCGCCACGTGATAAACGAGCCAAAGCAACAACGCTTTCGGCCCGGTGACAATCAACACGAAGACGAACAGCAAAACATCCAGCACCGTCGCGCAGGTGCGCAGCCAGAAACCGGCGCGCGGCATCGAAATGAATTCCACCGGGGCGACCGCTCCCGGCATTCGCGGCGGCTCCGGGTTCGCCGGCGCCAATCCGGTTGCTGTCCCGACCACCGCGGGCGCCATTACGGCCTTTCCATTTCCTTCGCGGCGCAGACCGCCACACGCCGCCAGCGTGGCCGCACCCATGCCGAACGGGATGATCGCGGACCAAATCAAGAATCCCAGAATGGGAATCGTGTAGAGCAGACAGAAAATAAACGCGCCAACCAGGAAAGCGACGAGCGGAAGCTGAAGCGTTACCAGGTTGAAT
>DASPXS010000397.1:0-6749 GCA_035637175.1 Haliangiales bacterium
GCGTGGTTAACATAGCGAGTCAAAGCTTCGACGAAACGATGCCCCGCACGGTAATCGAACGGAGTTCAACCAAACCCCAATGGCGCCGACACCGTTTGCATCGCAACGATGACGTGGTTGATGTGTTCATCCAGCGGCAGAGACAGCAGGTCCGCGCCTTTTTCGATGTCTTCGCGTTTCACCGCGGCGGCGAATGATTTCTGTTTCATCTTTTTCCGCACGCTGCTTGCGCTCATGCCGGTGAGTTTTTCGGGACGAACGTAAGCCACCGCGGTAACGAAGCCGCAGAGTTCATCCACGGCGAACAGCGTTTTGCGAATCGGCCGGTCGAGCGGAAATTCAGCCTGGTTCCATTCCGCGTGCGAGAGAATCGCGCCGACAATTTCCTCGTCCACGCCCCGTTCGCGCAGGATCCTGGCGCATTCACGCGTGTGGTCGGGCGGGTTCGGCCAGCGTTCGTAGTCGAAATCGTGAATCAAACCGGTTACACCCCACGGCTCGACGTTTTCGCCGAAGTGCGCCGCGTAATGTCGCATGGCGGCTTCGACCGCCAGCGCGTGTTTGATGAGCGATTCAGACCTGGTGTATTCGTTCAACAGGCTCCAGGCTTCGTCGCGTGTCATAGGCAACCGCGAATAACCACGAACAAACCCGGAGTCAACCACGAATGGACGCGCGAATGAAAATGGAGGCAACCACGAAATACACGAATGAAGCGTGGTTTACGCGAATTCCGCCAATTTACGCAAATTGGAAGAAATCCATTCGTGAGAATTTGCGAAATTGGCGTAAGGACCTGTTCGTATTCGTGTTGATTCGTGTTCATTCGTGGTTAAAAGCTTCACGGATTCTCCCGGACCGGGATTCATCTCATCCATTGGCTTCCCGCGAGCCTTGAACTAGAATCGCTTCGTGAACGGCAGGGATGAACCAAACGAATTGAGCGGCGAACCGGTCCCGCTGCCCATCGACGGCGTGCTGGATTTGCACACCTTCCGGCCGGCCGATGTCAAAGGCGTGGTTCTGGATTATCTGGCTGAGTGCCGGAACCGGGGCATCCTCGAGGTGCGCATCATTCACGGCAAAGGGATCGGGCAACTGCGACAGACGGTGCACGCCATCCTCTCGAAACATCCCCACGTGACTTCCTTCGCCCTGGCCGGCGAAGCCTGGGGCGGCGCGGGGGCAACCATGGTGAGATTGAGTGCCGCCAAGTAAGGCGTGCCTGACACCTCGCGTCCCATCAACGCCGCAGGCCGGCCAGACGCCGAACCTGCGTGTAACGGAAACAATCCACGGTGTGATCGTTGACCAGACCCACGGCCTGCATGAAGGCGTAACAAATCGTCGAACCGACAAATTTGAAACCACGCCTGAGCAGGTCCTTGCTGAGGGCGTCGGATTCGGAGGTGCGGGCGGGGACCTGTCTGAGTGAACGCCTTGAGTTTTGCCTCGGAGCGCCGCCGACGAACTTCCACAAATAAGAATCGAAGCTGCCGAACTCCTCCTGGACGGCCAGAAACGCCTTGGCGTTTTGAATGGTGGCGGCGATCTTGAGCCGGTTGCGGACAATGCCCGGGTCGGCGAGGAGTTGTTTCACTTTGCGCACGTCGTAACGCGCGACTCGCGCCGCGTCGAAATTGTCGAAGACTTCGCGGTAATGCCCGCGCTTTTTGAGGATGGTGTCCCAACTCAACCCGGCCTGCGCTCCTTCGAGAATGAGGAATTCGAACAGCGTGCGGTCATCGTGCACCGGCACGCCCCATTCCTCATCGTGATAGCGAATCGAAAGTTCGTTTCCGGCCCAGGCGCAGCGATGAGCGATCATGTGGGCAAACATTTTGGGAACAGGAGACTCTCACGGGGTCATTCGTCGTTTCACATCTGCCATCCCTTGCGATATTCAGTTCGCAAGTATTGGTTCGCTTCCGGCGCGTTGGTGACGGTGAGCTTCTCCGAGTTCCACAGAATCTTTTTGCCGGCGCGCAACGCCACATCGCCGAGCAGCACGGCTTCGGTCATCGGCCCGGCGTAATCAAAGTTCGACAGCGCTTTCGGCCCGCCTTTGCAGGCGTTGAGCCATTCCTCATGATGGTTGCGCTCGAAGCCCGGGGGTTTCGGCAGCGTTTCCGGAACGTTTTTGAAGTCCTCCATTTTCGCGCCCGACAGGAATGAGCCGGCGCCCCAGTAATTCGGCACGTAGAGCGTATCCTTGTCGCCCACGAGGACGATGCCGTTGCTGGAGAGTTCGGCGCCTTTGACCAGGTCCGCGGCGGGCTTTTTGCCGCCGTCACACCAGATCAATTTCGTCGCCGGACGCGCGCCGTCGGCTGGGAATTCGTAGGTGATGACGGACCAGCTCGGCGCGGTCTCGTTGTTCACCCCGGACGACTGGGCCTGGACGCTGGTGGGAGCGCCAAGCTTGAGCGAGAAAAACGCCAGGTCCATGCAATGACAGGCCATGTCTCCGAGCGCCCCGGTGCCGAAGTCCCAAAAGCCGCGCCATTTGAACGGAACGTAAGCCGGGTGGTAAGGCCGCCACGGCGCCGCTCCGAGCCACAAATCCCAGTCGAGTGTCGGCGGCACTGGCGGCGTCTCTTTAGGGCGTTCGATTCCCTGCGGCCACCAATTGCCCGGCCGGTCGGTCCAGACATGAATTTCGCCTACCTTGCCGAGCACGCCGGCCTGGATCAGTTCCACCAACCGCCGCGTGTCGGGATGGCAATGGCCCTGGTTGCCCATCTGAGTGGCGACTTTGTGCTGCCGTGCGACCTCCGCCATTTGCCGCGCCTCATGCACCGTGTGGGTGAGCGGTTTCTGGCAATAAACGTGTTTGCCCATCTTCATCGCCATCAGGGCCGCCAGGGCATGCATGTGGTCGGGCGTGGACACGGTCACGGCATCGATGTTCCCGCCCTCCTTCTCCAGCATGACGCGGAAATCCTTGAACCATTTGGCTTGCGGATACTTTTTGGAGGTTTCGGCAGCCCTGGCTTCATCGACGTCGCAAAGTGCGTAAATGTTTTCGTTATCCACGTTGGCGATGTCGCTGGCGCCTTTGCCGCCGACGCCGATGCCGGCGATGTTGAGACGGTTGTTGGCGCCCAGCACGGTGCGGCGGGCGACGAAGGGGAAGGCCAGCGCCGCGCCGACCACGGCGCTGCGTTTCACAAACTGGCGGCGGGTAAGGGAATGGGGGTTCATAAAGGGTGTTGACGAATTGACGCCTTCATTTATTCCCGGATCAGCCGGCCGGTCAAGGATTGGCGTCAAGGTTTGTTGGAGCATTCCGATAGACTATTCACGCGAGCGGATGATTCTTGAACCGGTCGAGCAAGCGATGGTACGAGTGGATCGCCATGGCCGAGCCGCACCGCACGGGGCCGGAGACGGGCGCTCCGAAGAGGTGGCGTGGCAGCAAAAATTGTGGTTTAGTTCGGTTTAGTTCACACAATCAACCAAAGATTCATTATGCGCCAAAACAAACTGTTCTTCTCCCGGTCGGACCGCTGGTCTCTGCTCGTTTCATTGACGGCAGCGTTGCTCGTCGGCGTTTTCACTCCTGCCGCTCTTGCCGCCGACAAATTGGAGGGCGACCGAATCGCCACCAACGACGGCGATTTAATTATCCATCCGATCAACCACGCGACGTTTGTGATGGGCTGGAAAGACAAAACCATTTATGTGGATCCGGTGGGCGGCGGGCAGCGGTTCGACGGGTTGCCCAGGCCGGACTTGATCCTGGTCACCGACATTCATGGCGACCATCTCAACGCGGAAACACTTCAAGCCGTGGCCGGACCAGCGACGACGATTGTTGCTCCCCCGGCCGTCGCTGAAAAGTTGCCGGAGAAATTGCGCCAACAAACGACCGTGCTGCCGAACGGCGAGACGAAGTCAGTGGCCGGCGTTAGTGTGGAGGCGGTGCCGATGTATAATCTTACGAAGGAACGGTTGAACTATCATGCCAAAGGCCGTGGCAACGGATATGTGGTCACACTCGGCGGCAAACGCGTCTATCTCAGCGGCGACACGGAGGACATTCCCGAGATGCGCGCGTTGAAGAACATCGACGTGGCCTTTGTCTGCATGAACCTGCCCTACACGATGACGGTGGAACAGGCCGCCGGCGCGGTGCGCGAATTCAAGCCGAAGATTGTTTACCCTTACCATTATCGCGGCAGCGACACCGAGAAGTTCAAAAAACTCGTCGGGGAGGACAGCGGCGAAGTGCGGCTGCGGGATTGGTATAAATGACGCCCTGCTGACCTGCAAATTTCACGCCGGGGCTGAACTTCCGAGGCTCCGTTGGGGTGAGGGGAAAGGAGCCACTCGGACGGCGCCACGCCTTCTTCTTCGATTTGGCACGCGTGCATCCGCGCCCCGTCGCGCAGGACGTTCAAGCTACGTTTTCGTCGGCGCCCAACCATTGGCCGAATTGTGAAACGTCGTTAGCCCTTCGGCCAGGCCAAAAGTCCACCCCGCCGAGGTGAAAACATTTGCGGCGCCGGCCGGGGCAGGAGATAAGTGGGCGAAAACCAGCCGATGAAATTTTTCGTTGAGAGAGGGTTCCTGTTCGCCGGAATTTTTATACTTGCTGGTTCACCGGCCTTCGCCGCGGATCAGACGAGCGATCAGCCCACCAATGCGGCTGCCTGGAAAAGCATTCTGCAGCCGGAGGGCCGCCAGCCGTTCGGCATTGAAAAACGCATCCCGTGGACGACCTCGCAGATTACCGGCTCTCCCGACCCGCCGCCGCCCTACGTGCTGAAGCGGGCGTTTCCCAGGCTCCAGTTCAAGGAACCATTGGACCTGGCCAACACGCCGACCATCGACCGCCTGTTTGCGGTCGAACAGTCGGGGAAAATCTTTTCGTTCAAGACCGATCCCGGCGTCGATCGACCCGACCTGGTGATCGACTTGAAAAAGGAAATCCCCGGATTCACCCAGGTTTATAGCATGACGTTTCATCCCGGTTTTGCGACAAATCGCTTCGTTTATCTGTGTTACGTGTTCAAGGACGGCCTGCCGGAGGGCACCCACGTCTCGCGCTTCACCATGACGCAAACCGACCCGCCACACGTGGATTCCACCAGCGAAAAAATCATTATCACTTGGGTCTCCGGGGGACACAACGGCTGCTGCCTCAAGTTCGGCCCGGAGGGTTGCCTGTACATTTCGACCGGCGACGCCGCTTCGCCCGACCCGCCCGACCCGCTCAACACCGGCCAGGACATCAGCGATCTGCTCTCTTCGATTCTGCGCATCGACGTTGACCACGAGGAAAACGGTAAGCCGTACCGCGTGCCGCCGGACAACCCGTTCGTGAAAACGCCCGGCGCGCGGCCGGAGGTCTGGGCTTATGGATTCCGCAATCCCTGGAGGATGAGCTTCGACTCTCAGACCGGCGCGTTGTGGGTCGGCGATGTCGGCTGGGAATTGTGGGAAATGATCCATCGCGTCGAACGCGGCGGCAACTACGGCTGGAGCATTGTCGAAGGCCCGCAATCGGTCAAACCGAATGGCCGGCCGGGGCCGACGGCAATTCTACCCGCCGTCGTTTCGCATCCGCACACCGAGGCGGCGTCCATCACCGGCGGCTGTGTTTATCGCGGCAAACGACTGCGCGAACTCGACGGCGTTTACCTTTACGGCGATTGGGTGACCGGAAAAATCTGGGGCCTGCGTCATGACGGCAGACGAGTCACCTGGCACCGTGAGCTGGCCAGCAGCACCCGGCAGATCGTCAGTTTTTGCGAGGACAATTCCGGCGAACTCTACGTGGTGGACTATCGCGGCGGCGTCGATCGACTCGAATTGAATCCGGTTCCCGACAGCAGCTCGAGCTTTCCGAGGAAGCTGAGCCAGACAGGTTTGTTCGCGTCCGCGAAAAATCATGAATCCGCCCCGGGTGTAATCCCGCTTTCCGTCAATGCGGAGCTCTGGTCCGACGGCGCTGTCGCCGAGCGGTTCATCGGGTTGCCCGGCGACTCGCAAATTGCAAAGACCAACGACGCCACCTGGGGCGGACCGCGATGGGGGTTCCCGCCCAACGCCGTCCTGGTGAAAACATTGTCGCTGGGGACGGAGCCGAGCCGAGCGCCGGGCCGGCGCCGGATTGAAACCCAAATTCTGCACTTCGACGGTGCCAACTGGAACGGCTACACCTATCAATGGAACGACCAGCAGACCGACGCCACTCTGGTGGACGGTGCGGGCGCCGATCGCGCTTATGAATTCGCCGACGCGCAAGCTCCCGGCGGCCATCGCAGACAAAGCTGGCACTTTCACAGTCGCGCGGAATGTCTGCGCTGTCACAATTCCTGGGCCGGCCCGCCGCTCGCGTTCAATTTTCTCCAGTTGAACAGGGAACATCGATACATGCGCCCCTCGGAGAACGCCGGCCTGGAGCATCCAGGGTCGGCGAACGGGACCGGCCCCGATGATCGCACTGACAATCAGCTTCGTTCCCTCAGGCACATCGGCGTCCTGCACGAATCGTTGTTCGAGGGGCCGGCGCTCAAATTGGTCGATCCCGACGACGCGCGGGCGGACTTGCAGGAGCGGGCGCGTTCCTGGCTGCACGTCAATTGCGCGCATTGCCATCGCTTCGGCGCGGGTGGTTCGGTCGCCTCGTTCTTCAACTACGATCAGAAGCTGGAGGAGAGCCGGACCATCAACTTCTCTCCGTCACAAGGGACGTTCGGCATCCCGGGCGCGCACATCGTCACGCCCGGAGATCCGTTGCG
>DASPXS010000398.1:0-11926 GCA_035637175.1 Haliangiales bacterium
GCCCGCCGCGTTCGGCGGCGGCGGCACCAATGGCGCGCCGATTACCGGGCTGGGATTCGCGGCCCTCTCCGGACTGGCCGGCTCACCGGGAGGCGTGCCGCTTTACAAAAGCGGAGAACTCGTCGGCGGGGTCGGGGCGGCGGTGACCGGCAAGCCGCCCATTCCGGAGCTTTACGACATTCAAACCGACGCGATGCAACAAGCCGACGTGGACGAGGATGTCGCTCTGGCCGGGCAGATTGGATTCGGACCGGCCAATACCATCCTCGGCTCGGACGTTCTCATTGACGGCATCCGATTGCCCTACGTGAACAGCACCACCCGCCTGGATGCGGTCTTGGCGCTCGGTACGACCGGTTCGGTGGTCGCCCCGTATGGAATCACAAACTCGCCGCCGGTCAGTTATCCGCTTACTAACCTCGACGGGATCGTCGGCGAGTTGCGCGCGCCGATCATTGGCGATCCTATCGGCAACCCGATCGACGGTGTGACGCGCCTGACGGCAAGTGAAGTGGCCGAAATCCTCACGCTGGCGGCGAAGCGCGCATCGATCACGCGCGCGGCCATCCGCTTGCCGGCGGGACTGCCGGCGCAGGTCTTCATTTCGGTGGTGAACAATCCGAACCAGCCCGGCACTGCGCCGACCGTGCTGGGAACGTTCCGCACTCCCGACGCGACGATTTTCAGTTGGGACGTCTCCGTCCAAAAGGCGCGAACAGCGCTGTTTTTCTCGGATACCAATCGCGCCTATTCGACGCGCACCGTCGGTTTCCTGGCGGAACGGTTTTATCCGCCCGGGATAGCGGGCACTTTGCCGGGGCCTTTCCTGGGCCTGCAGGAGCGATACTCGCTATTGCCGGTGGGCGTGACCAACATTCTGAACGGGGTCTATTTCACCACCAACGCCCCGCCACCGCTCGCACCGGATCCCAACCTGCCCGATGGCATCACCATTTTCCCAGGCGGATTCCCGCTCTACCGGAACGGCAAATTGATCGGCGCCATCGGCGTCAGCGGCGATGGCGTGGACCAGGACGACCTTATCGCGGCTTCGGGCACGGTGAATTTCCTTCCCCCGGTTTCGATTCGCGCGGATCAGACTTTTCTCCGCGACAGCCGGTTGCCCTACGCCAAATTCCCGCGGAACCCGTCCCTCTGACGATGCCCCGCCCCTGGCGCGGAGCAACGAGATCATCGCGCGGCGACGGTTTCCTTTCGAGGCGCGTGATAGCTGTGGCAGGTCGAGCAATCGTCGGCGACGCCTCCCTGCGGGCTGTGACATCTCACGCAAATCTGTTTGGATGGAAGAAGAACGTCGGAAGACTCGCGGCTGTGTTCCGCGGCGTGGCAAGACACGCAAGCGACTTTGAAATGTTTGCCGTGATCAAACCTGCCCCGGATCAACCAGCGGTCCGTCAGGACCGGGCTACTGACCTGCGGCACTTCGCCTCCCGACGGAGCGACCTCGTGACAATAGGCGCACCCGGGAAACCGCGCGGCGCCGAGTCCGCCCGTCAGGCCTATCCGCGCGACCGGTCCGGTGCGTGCATCGCTGAAAAACACCCGCCGCTCCAGTTCCCCGCCCGAACCGGCTTGTTCGCGGATTTGTTTCATTTGTTCCTGAACGAACGCTTCGAGTTCGCGCCGGCCTTGAATGCCCTTCTTGGCGCCGTAATCGGCATATTGTTCCGGTAAACTCCGCAAAAAATCGCGGACGTGCCCGGCGTTCCCGTGTGGAACGGGCAAGTCGGGGTTGTGGACGTCAAATTGCAGCGAATGGCAGTTTTGGCAATGATCGTTGTAACTGATTTTCAGGTGATAGACGCCGGCTGCGTCCGGCTTATGGCAGTCCGCGCAATCCAGCTTTCGGCCTTTCAGCGGGGCGATGTTCGGCGACGTGAGATGGAGCGCATGATTGAAATGCAGCGTGTCCGGATCTTTGAGTTTTTCGGCGAGCACCTGGAATTCCGGATGGTCGGTCGCGAAACGATGGATGATTTTCGTGTAACCGCGTTCGGGGCGAGGCGCTTTGAAGAGCACGCGCCCTTGTTCGGGGCGAAAATCGAAGGCCGCAGCCGGGAGCTTCCTGCCCAATTGCAATGAGGCCTGCATCGCTTCTTCGTCGGAGTGACAGGAGCGACAATTCGCATCGGTGGGGTGCGGCATGGTCCCGGAGCCTTGATGCTCGCGATGGCAGGCCGAACACGAATGGTCCCGCACGACGTTCGGTTGGTGAAACGAATGTCCCACATGGCAGTGTTGACAATTCTGATCGAGGGAAGTCATCGCGGGCGGGCGGGCCGTCGCCAGCGCGCGGAATTGAAACGGACCCGGAACCGCTCCCAACGCCGCCGTCAGAAGTCCCCCCGGCCCGGCATGGGCGTAGCGATGGCACGCCTCGCAACCCGCGTCCCTCGTGCCGGCCAACCTGGCAAAAGTTTCGGTGGCATGTTGCGCGGACAATTTGCCGGGCGTGATAAACCGGGCGCGAAACGGGCTGCCCAAACCCACCAGCAGAATGCCGGCGGTGACTGCAACGACCGACATTGTGAAGAGCTTGCGCCTGGCATGAAGACCCCGCGCGGGAACGCATTTTAAAATCGGACGACTGCAAGTGCCGTCGGGCCGCGGCCCGGTTCCACACGTCCCGCCGTAATCCGCCGTGCGCGTGCAACGGTAGCGGCCTTTGTTTTCGCCTTCTTTGATCTCCAGCGCCGGCCAACATTCGCAAATTGCGCGGCATCGGCCTTGGGCGTCGGGGCCGATGCGGCACGGTTTTCCCTCCGCCGCCTTGCCGCAGATCCAGTTCTGGTTCGGGCGCTCGTATTGGCCCGAATTGAACTCCGGCGAGGGCAATTGCTCTTTCATCGGGCGCCCCCGGAGAAGGCGAAGACCAGAACGATGTGCGCCAGCGTGAAGAGCAACAGGCTGTAAGTGAGCGGAATGTGCGCGAACAGCCAGGCCTTGAGCAAAAGCTGGAGCGCATAGTGGTAATCCAGTCCGTCCTTTTGCCTCACCAACCCGGCGATTTGATCGAGCGTCGCGCGTTCCTGCTCGTTGAGATACCGGTTCAGGTCGTTGATTTTGTTCAACAACCGGTTAACCGGGCTGCGCACCTCCAGCCAATGCCATCCGACATTCCTGCTGCCTTCAAAAAAGTCTTTCAGCTCCCGGACGTAGAAATCGGCGACGGTCGAAGACTTCGCTTGGGCAAGGGATGTGAGCGCCAGCGCCTCGGCGCGTTCCTGCAACTGTCGGCGGATGGAGGGAATCCGCTCGAACAACACCTCGCCTCCGCGCGTGGTCAGGCGTTTCGGAATCGCCCGCGAAACGAACAACCCGAAAAATCCACTGAGCATGACCAAAATATAGAGCGAGGCCAGCGTGCCTTCGAACCAACCTGTCGGCATTTTGTAGTCGAGGTGCACTGTGAAGAGCGCCGCGGTGAGCAGGCCGCCGTAAACGTGGGACTGCAACCACAACTCCGAAGAAAGCAGGGGAACAAAGGGCAGTTTCTTGCGCGCGTTGTAAAGGCTCAGCAGCAGAATCAATCCGAACAGGGCCCAGCCGGTGAGATAACTGAGGCGGGACATCGCGCCGGAATACCTGCGGTGGAGCCAAACCATCAGCGCGGAAACGAGAATCAACAGGATCAAGCCGATCCCGCGCTGTTTGACGAACGAGATCATCGCTTCAGCCAGTTCGCGAAGGCGTCCAGATCATTGAGATTGATGCGGACAAGCGCGCCGTGCGGACAGGCGCGCTGGCAGGCCGGACCGCCGAGTTGTTCGACGCACAGATCGCATTTGGTCGCTTTGAGGATCGGTTTCATTTCCTTGTCCACGAGGAACGCGCCGGTCTCGTCGCGAATTTCGACCATGCGGATCGCGTCGTAGGGACAGTTGTTGAAGCAGGCTTTGCAGCCGATACAGGTGACCGGGTTGATCACGACCTGCCCGCCAAAAGCATCGCGGTGAATGGCGCCGGTGGGACAGCCGATCATGCACACCGGATCGACACAGTGCATGCAGGCGTTGGCGACCATGAGCCGGCCGCTGACCGGGCCGTGCCGCAAAAAACGGGGATTGTTGTCATGGGCGACGGCGCACGCGCGCACACAATCGTCACAGCGCGTGCAGCGGTCCAGGTTTATCACCATCGTCGCCGTGCCGTTGAAGAAGCGGTTTTCGGTCAGAAACTCCAGCATATCGGCGCCGATCTTGGCGCCGGCATCGATGGGCGGTGGCGGCGCCATTTCCTGGTCCGCAGCGGGAACGAGCAAGGGGGGCAGATCCTTCGTCGGTGTTTCCGGCAGAACCACGGTTTCCATGACCGCCGTGGGGATGACAATAACGTGCGTGTAGCCGATCACGCGCAAAGTATATTGCAGCGGCACAATCGCCTCGGGCTTGCGCCAGTTGTGGGCAATTTCCTGGAAACCGTAGAACTGTCCGGCGCCGAGGTAATTGAGCGTGCGATGACCGTGGCCGAATTTCTGGCTGACGCGGGCAAAGCCGGACTTGACCAGGATGACGCTGTTCGGGTAGTCGCCTTCTCTGGCGATGATCGGCTCCTCATGCGATTGCCCGGAGGCGGCGGATTGCACGAGCCGCTTGTAATCCCCAGACCAGTCGTAATCGCCGTAGGTGCCGAATTCCGCTCGTGCCATGACCCGTTGCAGGGCTTCGTCGGAGAGGTGACGGAAGATGGGAACTTCGCGGAGCGCGGTCTCCAGGGCGCGCTCACGGTAGATCTCGTCGATGTGCTTTCGCAGCGCCTCGTCGTATTTCATGAGGTCGCGCAGGCCCTGCCAGCGGATTTCCAGCAATTCGGCCTCTTCACTCTCCGCGAACACCGACGTTGTGCGCGGCATACGGCTGAGCGCGGCAGTCTCGCCGAAGAATTCGCCGCGCTCGAGCAGGGCGGTCTTGTGTTCGTCGAGAATCCGCGGCACGTCCTGGAGAAAGATTTTGACTTCATCGCCCTGGCCGCGTCGTGCCCCGATGCGGGTGTCCTGTTTGAGCTGCCGGGATTTGAAACTTTCCGCTTCCTTCGGGTTGGCCCACAATTGGGCGATGACGCGGAGGAAATTTTTGCGCGTCGGCTCGCGCCGGCCGAGCAGCGAGGGCGGCAGCTCCGGTCCGAGCACCACCCGCACCGAGCCGTCCATTACGAGAAAGGCGGAGGTCCCGTAATCGCCTTCGCGCATGACGATTTCGCCACGACGATAGCGCTGGATGCGGGTGTCGTGCTTGAGAATGTCGCGCAGGGAGAGCCGCGCGGGAAAATTTTCCGGTCGCATCCTGGAGAAGGGCGAAATGGACAGGAGCCGGCTCACGTCCGCGTCGGCCATCTCCGGATCGAACGCGGCGTCCCAGCGTTGGGGGCGGTCAAAAGCTGGCGGTGCCGTCGGCATGTCGGTCAACGATTAGGCATCGAGCACAAGGTTCGATTTGGGTTTGCAGATGCAAGTCAGGCAGGAGCCTCCCTCGGCGCTTGCCCCCTGCGCGGCCAGGTATTCCACTTCACCGGATTTGATCGCCACCAGGCACGTGCCGCAATTGCCGGCGCGGCAACCCGCTTCGATCTTGATGCCCTGCTCCTCCGCAAACTCGAGCAAGGAGGCGGTCGCCGGATTCCAGTGGCAGGTTTTACCCGAACGGCTGAATGTGACGCGCAACCGGGAGAGCATGGCCGTCTCGCTCTGCGTCGGGGGCGCGGTCGCTTTTTTCACGGTCGCGGGACCGAACGCCTCGAAGTGGACGTTTTTATCCGGCACCCCCCAGGCTGCCAAACCGTCGGTGATGCCCTTCATCATCGGGCCGGGGCCGCAGATGAAGTAGTCATAATTGTTCGAAGGCAGCACCTGCTTGAGCAAATCGGCGGTGACATGGCCCGCGTGCTGGTAATCGCGTCCCAGGACATCTCCCTGGGCCGGTCGGCTGTAGGAAACGTGCAGGCGAACATTGTGGTTTTCCGCCGCAATCTTCTCCAGGTGCTGTTTGTGAATGTGCTCGGCGCTGTGGCGCGCGCCGTGAAGGAACCACACCTCGCGTTTGGAGCGGCTTTCGACGATCGCGTTCAGCATGCTCAGCATGGGTGTAATGCCAACACCGCCGGACACCAGCACCACCGGGTTTTCCTCGGACATATCGAGAAAGAAATGGCCGCCCGGCGCCTTCACATCGAGGATGTCGCCGACTTGAACCCGGTCGCAGAAATAGCAGGAGGCCCTGCCCGGTTTGAGGTCAGGCTGGTCGGGTTGCGCGCAAAGCTTTTTGATCGTGACCCGGTAGTAATCCTGATGAAACGGGCTGTCGGAAAGTGAATAGCAGCGAATCACCGGCTTGCCTTCGCCGGGAATATTCAATTGGAAAGTGATATACTGGCCGGGTTTGAAAACAGGCAGGGGCCGACCGTCATGAGGCGCGAGGTAAAACGAGTCAACCCCGCCGCATTCGCGGACTTTCTTGACGACCTGGAATTTGCGGTAGCCGTTCCAGAACAACTTAATCTGCTCAACCTCCTGGCAACGAAGTTTGGCCGCCTTGATTTCCTCCCGCAGTCGTTCGCGCGCCAGCGACCGCTGTTCGCGCTCGAAGTAAAGTCGCCGGAACGTTCCATAACACAACAGGGCCGCATGAAGCGTCATCAATCCCAGAAGCACCAGCCCGATGAACAGACCAAGATCTCCCCCCAACGCGGCCCGGAGTTGGTGGATTATGGATTGCACTTCGGGCGAGCAGGCTATAACAAAGCCCCGTGCCATGCAAATGTTTAACTCCGCCGGGGGTAGCTTCCGGGGCACATCTTGATACCACCACCACCCGGCCGGAGGAGGTCTTCTCCCTCTCCTCCCGCGGAGGAGGAGAGGGCTGGGGAGAGGAGGCCAGTTTTATTGAATGCCCCTCACCCCAACCCTCTCCCCACTCGTTCCTCGCGGGGAGAGGGACAAAATTTCTGGTGGTTGTATCAAGATGCGCCCTATCTTCCGTCGCGCGGGACTGGCACGGGAAAATTCGTCCGCGGGACAGTTGCCCGCGCGGGCTGTGGCTGGCGCTCTTATGTTTCGCGGGCGCGGTTTCCGTCCGGGCGAACGATGCGGCCGCCGATGCCGCTTCTGCCAAATTCCTCGGCGCGCGAAGCTGCAGTTCCAGCAGTTGCCATGGCGGAGCGGGAAACAACCGGAACCAATACACGGTGTGGTCCGCGCATGATTTTCACCACCTGCGGCCCTACGCGACGCTGGAAACCGCCCGCTCAGAGCGCATCGCCGGAGTCTTGAACGTCGGCAATCCGGCGCAAAGCCGGCGGTGCACGGTTTGTCATGCGCCATTCCACACCCTGCGGGCCGGTCAATTGGACAAGGAAACGAGCATCAGCGAAGGGGTTTCCTGTGAAACCTGTCACGGCCCCTCCGAGAATTGGCTCCGCGCGCACACGCGCCCCGATTGGAGTCACGAAGACCGCGTCCGCGCCGGCATGCGCGATTTGAAAAACCTCTACATTCGCGCCAACACCTGCGTGGCGTGTCATCAGAATGTGGACAGCGACGTGCAACAGGCCGGCCATCCGGAGTTGATCTTCGAACTGGACGGCCAGGCGGTGTCACAACCCCGGCATTGGAGACAATCGGAGGAGAAGCCGGGTCCGCAAATCTGGCTGGTTGGGCAAGCGGTGGCACTGAGAGAAATGAGTTGGCAATTGGCGCGCGAGAAGTCTCCCGGCCAAACACTGGTAGAACGCTGGGCCGGATTATTTTGGCTCGTCCAGGCTGCGGGCGAGGTCGAAGGCCATTTGACCGGTGTTGAGTCAAACTCAACAGCACGGACCGCAGAGCAGTTCGATCAAGTCCAGCGTTGGAGCGATCGCTTTGCGAAGGAAGTGGCCGCCCTCCGCTGGTCTGAAGAACGGACGCGCCGATGCCTGGCCTTGCTCGCAAACAGGCAGGCGGCGTTCAGCGATAGAAAAATCCCCATCCCGCTGCACGCGCGCCGGGCGGAACGGTTGGTTCTGGCCCTGGATCGGCTGGTGACGGGTCTTGGCGATTCCTCGGGCGACCCAACCCTCAATCGTGCATTGGATCGCTTGTTTGATGATGCCCAATCTTTGCCGGAGTTCGATCCGAATCAGTTTGCAAACAACCTGAAGGAATTCCACGCGAGTGTCCCCGGGATCCTGGATTCAAAGTAGGGACGGCTTGCTCGGCCGTGCCAGTCACGCCCTCTTGCAACCCGCGAGGTATTCCGGCTCGTTACTCCAGCTTTTCGCACTGTCGTTCGCAAAAACTTTTGCGTTTTGTCGAAGGCCCTCCGGGCGGTTGGCGTCTCCCGGGGGGCGTCGGGTCTTCCGAGCGGCCCGGCCAAAGACCCGTTTATGTCCCAGGGGACGTTTCCCGGTTCCGGCACGATGCAAACCTGTCGATACCGTCCCAACGAGCCGCGGGATGCCAGCGCCGCTCGTGTCGCGGTTCGCTCGGGCGGCTCATGCCTGCTTTCTGGCAACATTCTTCGCAATAGGCGCCGCCGCGGCGCCTTCACCTGCCGAAAGGGCGCCCGCGAGCGGAACGGAATCGTCTCGTTCCAATCACGTCGCCGGGACAAATGCGCTGCGGCCATTTCAGACGATCACCACCAACACGCCTCCCTTACCGCCAACTCAATTCAATCCCGATCCCGGTGTGCCGCCCGTCCCCGGCACAGTCCGGGTGCCAGACACAATTTTGCGCCTGAAGTGGGCGACCAACTCCGCGACGCCGGCGCAACCTCCGGGCCTTTTCAATCCGGACCCTGGCGCGATGCTGAAATCGCCCCCTGCGAACGTGCCCTTTTTCACGAACGAATTGGGTTTACCGCCCGCATTCCGAGGCCCACCGGTTCCGCAGGCGTTGACGCTGCCGCGAACGAACGTCCGCAGCCGACATCTGGAGTCAATCGAACCGCCGGTCACGAATTACGGCTACGAGTGGCTGCCGAAAGATTTGGCACTGCCGCGCGAGCGCACGCGAGCCAATCAATATATCGAGCGAAAGTGGGACAACCCGGATTACCCCATCAGCCGGCAAGGCTATGATTACCCGGCGTTCAGCGGACCGGCGACGAATCGCTGGCGGATCGGGTTTGTGCCGTGGCGACGCTATACCAGCGGCGCAATCGAGACACCGTACGAAACGCCCGAACCCATGCTCTGGCATCCTTACGCGCAAAGCATCCTGAAAGGCGACGCGCCCATTATCGGCCAGGATGTTTTTCTCGATCTTACCGCCGGCTCGCAAACGGAGTTCGCGGCGCGGCGCCTGCCCACGGCCAGCGGCGTCAGCGCGGCCGAACCGAACAGCGCGGAGTTTTTCGGCCGGAGCGAACAGCTCTTCGTGCAGAACTATTTCTCGTTCACGGCCGATTTGTTCAAGGGTGAGACCGTGTTCCAGCCGGTGCATTGGGCGGTGCGCCTGCAGCCGGTTTACAATGTCAATTACACCGACACACGCGAAAATGGCGTCATCAGCCCGAACCCGGCGCGCGGCACGGATCGCACGGATGATTTCCTCGCCTTGCAGCAGGCGTTCGTGGAGGTCCACCTGGGCGACCTCTCCTCGACTTACGACTTCCTTGCCTGCCGGTTCGGCAACCAGCCGTTCAGCAGCGATTTTCGCGGGTTCATTTTCAACGACATCAACTCCGGCGCGCGCATTTTCGGCAACTACGACGATAATCGCTGGCAGTATAACCTCGGGGCATTTGACCTGCGCGAGAAGGACTCGAACTCCGGGTTGAACACCTTCGACCGGCGCGACCAGTTCGCGTTCATCGCGAACGCCTATCGCCAGGATTTCATTTGGAAGGGCTACACGGCGCAACTCAGCTTCCACGCCAGCCTTGACCGCGGTCGAACGCATTACGATCAAAACGGCAATCTCGCCCGGCCCGCGCCGCTCGGCACGCTCGCGCCGCACGACGTGGATGCGTTTTACCTCGGTTGGGCGGGGGACGGACACATTGGCCGTCTGAATATCAGCCACGCTTTTTACCAGGTCCTTGGTCGCGACTCCTTCAATGGGTTGGCCGGCCGGCCCGTGAACATCGAGGCGCAGATGGCCGCATTGGAACTTTCCTTCGACCGCGATTGGATTCGTTACAAGGCGTCGGTCTTCTATGCGTCGGGCGACGGAAACACCACGGACCGAAAAGCGACGGGATTCGACACGATCCTGGACAATCCCAACTTCACTGGCGGGCCGTTCAGTTGGTACGTGCACCAGGGCTTCAATCTCGCAGGCACGGCGGTGAATCTGAAGCAACCCGACAGCCTCGTGCCCGACCTGCGCACGAGCAAGGCCGAGGGCCAGGCCAACTTCGTCAACCCCGGCGTGTTTCTTGCCGGCGTCGGTACCGAAATCGAAGTCACGCCCCGGCTTCGCAATTTCATGAATTTGAATTACGTCCGATTCATGGAGGCCGATCCGATTAAAGTCGCGTTGTTGACGGACAAGGCGGATCGGGACTTCGGCTGGGATTTGAGCGTCGGGTTTCAATATCGCCCGCTGCTTACGGACAACGTCATTATCTCCGCCGGGTTGGGAGTGTTGCTCCCCGGCCGCGGTTTTCGCGACATTTACCAGACCAACCCCAATCCCGTTCCCGGCTATAATCCACCGGGCGGCGGCCGCGTGGATGATTTCCTTTACAACGGGGTCATCGCCCTCACACTCATTTACTGACCGATGAGCCGGTTACTATTGAGGAGTCCCTGGGATATGTTACACTTGGCGTGTTCGACCGAGGATTTCTCCCTCACCCTGACCCTCTCCCTCAGGGAGAGGGAACAGCAGGCTTCTGATTGGTGTATAACTGAGGGTCGTTGGGCAAACTCCGGCGCGGCAGTGATCGAGAGCCGGTGGACCATTCTCCCTCTCCCCAGGGGAGAGAGCCGAGGTGAGGGGGAACCGAGTGTAGCCCATTCCAGGGTCCACTCAGTATTTGATCGGAAACCGGTCACCCGGAAGACACGGCTGCTGACGGTCGCGCTCGCCCTGCTGGCGCTCGGCGCGACGCTTCTCAAAGCCGACGACGTTGGCTTCGGCCCGCCGATTTCCGTTCCGCGGGATTTGATCGAGTTTGCCTCCCGGCCATTGCCTCCGCGAAACTTGATCGACCAAACACCGGAGGAGGCGATGCGCAAGAGCCGCGGCTGTCTGGAATGTCACAAGGGCATCGACAGTTTGAGCATGCACGCCAGTCCGAACGTGGTGCTGGGCTGCGCGGATTGTCATGGCGGCAATCCCACCCCCGGACTGACCATGAGGAAAGCCCACGTCGAGCCGCGCAACTCTCTCTTCTGGCCCACGTCGGCCAACCCTGCTGATTCCGATGTGTTGCTGAATCGCGAATCGTTGGAGTTCGTTCAGTTTGTCAACCCGGGGGATTTGCGCGTCGCCGACAAAGCCTGCGGTCTTTGCCACAAGGAAGACCTTCAGCATGTCTTTCACAGCATGATGAATCACGGCGCCATGCTCTGGGGCGCTGCGCTCTATAACAATGGGAATTTTCCGCTCAAAAATTATCGCTTCGGCCAGGCGTACGGCCCGGGCGGCGAGCCTCTGAAACTGGTCAACCCCGAGCCGGTCACTCCTGAAGACACACGAACGCGCGGCATTCTGCCTTTTATCGAGCCGCTGCCACGCTTTCCCATCAGCCAACCCGGGAACATTTTGCGAATTTTCGAGAAAGGCGGAGAGAAACAGTTGCAACTTGGCATTCCGACGACAACCGAGCCGCCCGGCCGGCCACTGCGCCGCCTGTCGGAACGGGGCCTGGGCACGTTGAATCGCACCGACCCGGTTTTTCTGAATCTGCAGAAGATGCGCCTCCACGATCCGTTGCTCGGGTTCCTGGGCTCGAACAATCATCCCGGCGACTATCGCTCCAGC
>DASPXS010000399.1:0-6715 GCA_035637175.1 Haliangiales bacterium
CAAAATCCTTTTGCTCGGGAAAAATCTCGACCGTCGTCCGAGCATCCGGATTGAAGCCGTACTTTTCGGACAGGCGATTTTTCGCGCGTTGCAACAATTCGAGCGCGCGGTCGCCGTAAATCGCGGCTTCGCGGGGGCTCATCCGCAGGACGAAATCCTGATTCGTGACGGTCTGAAATTTCGCGAGGCTTTCGCGCAGGGCGGCCAGATTGTAGGCCGTCACGTCGTAACCGTCCCGCTGATGCACCTCGTCGGCGAGTTGCCAGCCTTCATCCTCGTCACCGAGCCGGAGCAGGTCCTGCGCTAACTGGATTTTCGCAGGGAGAAAGCCGACCTCGAACTTCAACGCCCGGCGTTGATAAGCCGAGCCTTCCGCGAAGCGATATTTCTGCGACAGTTTCCTGCCGATCAGATGGTCCACTTTCGGATTGGTCGGCCAGAATTTCAGCGCGTTCTCGCGCGCCTGGTTTTCCTCATTGGTGTCGTTGCGCAAGTGCGCCAGGACCGCGCGATAGGCCCACGCCTCGGGCTGCCAGGGGTTCACGGCGAACGCCTTGTCGAGCACCTCGCCGGCGACCGCGTAGTCCTCGGCATCAATCGCGTGGTCGGCCAGCAGCATCAGCGCCGGCACGTGAGCGGCATTCCGACTCAGCGCGGCGTCCAGCGATTGGAGCATCAACGGACGGGCGGTCGGGGCATAGGCCCTGGCGAGGCCGAAGTGCACGTCCGGGTCTTCGGCAAATTTTTTGAGCGCTTCGCCAAAGATTTTTGCCGCCAGGCCGTTATCCTCCTTGTCCAGGGCGAGCTCGCCGCTCGCCAGATAAGCCTCCCGCAGATTCGGATCGGCCTTTTTCGCCTGGTCGAAGAAATTTTCCAGGACCAGTTTTGGTTCGGCGCCCAACAACAGCGCTGCCTTGCCCAGCGCGACCAGGTTCGGGGGATCGCGGTAGATCGATCCGCCCGAAGCGGCCCGGTCGTTGATTTCCTGCAACAGGTCCCGGGCCGCGTCCGTGTTGCCATTGGCATTGAGGGTCTCCCAGCCCGCCAGGCGCAAACGAATGCTGGAACGGTAACGACTCAACGCATTGGTCAGCGCGCCTTCCGCCTCCGGGTAACGGCCGACGGCCAGGAGCGATTTCACCAGCAGCACGGCCCACTCTTCATTCCGCTCACGCTCGCGAACGGCCTGCTCGGAGAGACGGATGCATTCGGAGTATTCGCCGGTGATGAACAGTTTGCGGCACTGTTCGAGGTCGGCGGCGGACACGGGCGGCAAGCAAATCAGCAGAAAGACGACCGCGAACCGGCGAACGCATTTCGCCGACGGGAACGGTGTTTCGCAGCCGAGCATGGTGACATCTACGCCAGGCTGATGACGCGCGCAAGACCTATCGACGCAAGGTCCATTCGAATCAGTCAGTGACCTCCGGCAAAGCCGGAGGCATGAAAGAATGAACGGCTCAAAGCCATACGGCCCTTCGGGCAATCAGCAGACTTCCGGGCAAGTGCCAACGCGGTTCGCACAGCGAGCGTCACCTTCCCCCTCACCCCAGCCCTCTCCCTCGGGGAGAGGGAGAATCTTCCGCTGACTTTCAGCACACCCAGCGCGGTGTCTGCCCAACGAACCTCCCGAACAACCGAATCTGCCGCCGGCTGTTCCCTCTCCCCGTGGGAGAGGGTCAGGGTGAGGGGAATCGGGTTGCCATTCGAGACGACGACTCGGACCATTCCCGAAATTGTCGAACTTTGCGAGTCCTCCGGCAGAGCCGGAGGTTTCCCATGACAATGACAAACTCCCCGGGCGCTTCTTGGGGTTTGGTAACGTTGAGCTTTTCTTGAGCTTTAAGCTTTGAACTCTGAGCTTTGGGCAGGGTGGCTTGCCGCTTGTTGAAAACGTCCAGGGAAACGAAAAATTCGGCGCAGGCGATTGAAAACCCAGGCCGCTTCTATTCCACGGCTTCGGTTTCGAGAAATCCCTGGAGCTGGCGAATGCGGGTCGGATGGCGCATTTTGCGGAGGGCTTTCGCCTCGATCTGCCGGATGCGCTCGCGCGTGACTTTGAACTGTTTGCCAACCTCTTCCAGCGTGCGGGAATAACCGTCGCCCAGACCGAAACGCAGTTCCAGCACCTTCCGCTCGCGCTCGGTCAGCGTCTCCAGCACATCGCTCAATTTGTCCTTGAGCAGGCTGTAGCTGGTCATGTCCGAGGGATTTTCCGCGGACTTGTCCTCGATAAAGTCGCCAAAATTTGTGTCTTCGCTGTCGCCCACCGGCGATTGGAGCGAAATGGGCTGCTGGGCCATCTTTAACACCGCCCGGACCCGTTCGACGGGCATTTGCATTTCGTCGGCGATTTCCTCCGGGCTCGCTTCACGGCCGAAATCCTGCACCAGTTGTTTTTGCACCCGCATGAGTTTGTTGATCGTCTCGATCATGTGCACGGGGATGCGGATGGTGCGGGCCTGGTCGGCGATGGACCGGGTGATGGCCTGGCGGATCCACCAGGTGGCGTAGGTGGAAAACTTGTAACCGCGACGGTACTCGAATTTTTCGACCGCTTTCATCAGGCCCATGTTGCCTTCCTGGATCAGGTCGAGGAAGGAGAGGCCGCGATTGGTGTATTTCTTGGCGATGGAAATGACCAGACGCAGGTTGGCTTCGACCATCTCGGTCTTGGCCTGCAACGCCTTTTTGGCAAATTGCTGAAATTGCTGGTAGGCCTTGAGGTAATCCTGGAAGGGCATGCGGACGAATTCCTCCAGCGCCTTGACCTTCTTTTGTTCGGACTGGATGATCGTCTGTTGCTGATTTGATTTCCGCTGATTTTCCAGGTCCTGAATGGTGCGCAGGCTCAACTGGATTTTGTCGTGGATATTGTCGGCCACCAGCGCCATCTCTTCGATCACCTTCTGTTTGTAGTAAAACTTGTGGAAGGTCCGCTGCAGCTTATCGTCCAGTTTTCTGAAATCCTTGAAAAGCCGGTCGCGCCGGGCTTTGTTCGGTCCGTTCTGCCACACGGCGTATTTGTCGTCCACCGCCAGGTCAATGGCGCGGACGTCCTTGACCAGTTTGCGCAATGCGCGCAGATGATTGTCCCGGCTTTCAATCTTCTTGTCCAGGATGACGCGGTCGAAGCGTTCCTTGGGCGGCTCGGAGATCAGCTTTTCCGCCAGCGCGATGTGCTCTTTGCCCGCGAAACCGAAGCCGTAAATGATCTTTTTGACCTCGTTTTCCGCGTCCTCGATCCGCTTGGAAATTTCGACCTCCTGCTCGCGCGTCAGCAACGGCACCTGGCCCATTTGCTTGAGATACATCCGCACCGGGTCGTCCAGAATGTCCAGGCGCGTCTTGTCCTCCTCCTCTTCCGGCTCCGGTTGTTTGACGCGGTCCACCTCGGCCTGGTCCACGATTTCCACCTCGAGGTTGCGCAGCTTGATGTAAATCTCGTCCAGTTCCTCGGGCGTGATCATCGTGTCCGGCAACGCATCATTGATGTCGTTGTAGGTCAGATAACCCTGCTCCTGCGCGAGCCGGACGAGTTCCTTGATCTTTTCCGTCAAATCGAACCCGGACTGGCTCTTGATCGTGCCGATCGCTTCCGCCGCGCTGAGCGGGGCGGCCCGCGTCTGAAGGTTCACCGAGCGAGACTGGCCGTTGGCGGCCAGCTTTGCCGAAGCCTCGGCAACGCCTGCGGATGGGGAAGAAGCAACTGTCTGGCTTTTAACTGTCGGGCTTTTCGGTTGGGCTTTAGCGGCGGATTTCTTTGCGATTTTGGAAGCGGCTTTGCCGGATTTTTTCGCGCCGACTTTGGAAACTCTTTTTCGTGCTTTCGATTTAACCATAGCATCAGTACAGAACGATGAGCCAATCTAACAAAAATGGCCGTGAAATATGGTTGTTCTCGCAGCCTTCGTCAAGCAGGGAAACAGTTTTTTGCGCGCGGCAGGCGCATCTTCCAAGTAACATGCGCCCGCGCGCGGCGCTCTCGCATCCCGCCGCTGCGCCACGCGCTGACTGAACCGCGACTCGACGCAAGGCGTGACCGGCGCTCCGGATGTTCTTTCCGTGAACCGACCAAAGCGCCGCCAGGTTTTGGACTGCGCCAGTCCCCTGGCGCTTTTCGATCTGGTCCGGGCGGCGCAAAAGCGGCAGAGGACTGCCGCACTCCAAGACGCTCTCGCGACGGCGCACCCCACCTCCGTGGTTCATAGGCCCACGGTATGCGCAAAAAGCGAAGGTTCTTCCCAAGAACCGACGAATGTGCCGCCATGTTTTGGACTGCGCCAGTCCTCTGGCGCTTTTCGATCTGGTCTGGTCGGCGCAAAAGCGGCAGAGGACTGCCGCAGTCCAAGACGCTATCGCGGCGGCGCACCCACCTCCCCGATTCATGCTCCCAATCCCTGCACAGTGACGAAAAGGGACTTTCCATGAACCGGAAGGTAGGGCGGGCTGTCCTCAGCCCGCCGCGAACGTCGCAAACGTGTTGTTTGGCCCGCGGCGCGGTGAGGACACCGCGCCCTACCGAGCTGGGTTCATGGTCCCAATGCATTTCGGAAAAACGAAAGGGGGCTTTCCATGAACCCGCGCAGCCCCTCACCCCGCTGTGGGAGAGGGTGTCCGGCCGCTTGTGAAAAAAATCACAAATTCACTTGCCTCGCATTTCCACGCTGTTTAGTTTGCAGAAAAATGCGGGACAAATCGCGGGCCTCCATGCAAACCAGCGCCGAAATTGGCTACAATTCGAAGATCGAAGGGGATGTCGTCCACACCCGGCTCGACGCCGCGCTGAACTGGTTCCGCAAGAACTCACTTTGGCCGATGCCCATGGGCCTCGCCTGTTGCGCCATCGAACTGATGGCGGCCGGGGCCAGCCGGTTTGATATCTCGCGGTTTGGCTCCGAGGTCATGCGCTTTTCCCCCCGTCAATCCGACGTGATGATTGTCGCCGGCACGGTCACCTACAAAATGGCGATGGCGGTGAAGCGCATCTACGAGCAGATGCCCGAACCGAAATGGGTCATCGCCATGGGCGCCTGCGCCTCCACCGGCGGCATGTATCGCAGCTACGCCGTGCTCCAGGGCGTGGACCAAATCGTTCCCGTGGACGTTTACGTTGCCGGCTGTCCGCCGCGTCCGGAGGCTTTGCTCGATGCACTGCTCAAATTGCAGGCAAAAGTAGCCAAAGAACCTGTGGCTGGCACGCCCGACAAGGTTGCCCGTTGACCGAAACGCTCCAGGTCAGCCACTAATCCACACTAATGAACACTAATAAAGACAAGGCCGGAATTGATCGTCGAAGCGTCGGAATCAGTTCGCTTGACAGTGAGCGCCGCAATCCACCGTAACGCGGGAAGAATCCTCCGCTGTTCGTGTCGATTCGTGGACTTTGATTGTAGGGATACCGCTGAGGCGGGACGTTCGGTGGATCGATCCGATCGTGTAATACCTCATTCGTGTAATACCTCATGACTGCTCTGGAACTCGCTCGAAAATTAAAGGCGCAGTTTGACGATTTGCTGTCCGACCCATCCGAGTTCCGCGGTGAAATCACCCTGAAGGTGCTCGATTCGGAGAGAATCGCCGACCTCTGCGCCTTCGCGAAAAAGGAACCGGGCTTCGATTACCTCGTGGACATCAGCAGCGTGGACAACTACGGTGACGACCCGCGCTGGACCGTGGTTTATGAGCTTTACGGTTACGGTCACCGCTGCCACCTGCGCCTCAAAACCGACGTGAGCGAGGAAAAATCCGAACTGCCGACGGTCACCGGCGTTTGGAAGACCGCCGACTGGCATGAGCGGGAAATCTACGACATGATGGGCATTCGTTTTCGCGGACATCCGGATTTGCGGCGCATTCTGATGTGGGAAGGTTATCCTTATTTCCCGCTGCGCAAGGATTTCCCGCTCTCGGGCAAGCCGAGCGAAATGCCGGACGTGGCCTTCACCAGGCCCGCGCCGCTGGAAGGCGGCCCGTTCGTGACCATCGCCGGCGGCAAGGACACCGTCGCCCGCGAGCCCCGGGTGCGGATTCCGGAAACCGATGCGCTCGAAACAAACGCGCGCCTCGAACGACGCTACGACATCAAAGAAACCCACGGCCGCGCTTACGGGCCGGGGCCAATAGAGGAGAGACCCGCGACATCGGGTCGGCCCGGAGGCGATAAAAGATGAGCGGCTCAAAGCCCTACTGTCTTTTCTGTGACGGTGAACCGGACGATTGGAGCGCCGAACTCCTGTTCGGCGCGGCGCGCGCGCGGTCCATCAGCGCGCCGAACAGGAGTTCGGCGCTCCGGTTCACGGAAAAGGGAAACAGTCCGCGATTCGGTCCGAGGGTTCCGAACCGTCCCAAGACTTGAACGCGATGGCCACCGTCCAGGAAATCCATTTCCGCGAACCGGCCGCGCGCGCTGCGGACGCAACGCAGCTTGCGGGGACGACCCCTCCGCCGACCGAAGAACTGCAGGATGTCCAGGGGGAAAAGATGGTCCTCAACATGGGCCCGTCGCACCCCTCGACGCACGGCGTGTTGCGCATCGTGCTCGAACTCGACGGCGAAATCATCACCCAGGCGGTCCCGGACGTCGGTTATCTGCATCGCGGCGACGAAAAGATCGCCGAGAACATGACCTACACCCAGTTCATCCCCTACACCGACCGGCTGGACTATCTGGCGCCGCTCGCCAACAACGTCGCTTACGCGCTGGCGGTGGAAA
>DASPXS010000400.1:0-3957 GCA_035637175.1 Haliangiales bacterium
GTAATTGATGACGACATTGAACATGAAACGGTCGAGCTGCGCTTCGGGCAGCGGGTAGGTGCCTTCCATTTCAATCGGGTTTTGCGTCGCGAGCACGAAGAACGGTTCCGGCAGGGCGTGACGGACGCCGGCGGCGGTCACCTGGTGTTCCTGCATTGCTTCGAGCAACGCCGCCTGGGTTTTCGGCGGCGTGCGATTGATTTCATCCGCCAGGATCATATTCGCAAACACCGGGCCGGGCACGAAGGTCATGCGGCGTCCCTCGCCCGACTCCTGAAGGATTTCGGTGCCGGTGATGTCCGCCGGCATCAAATCGGGCGTGAACTGGATGCGCTGGAATTTCAGGTGGAAAATTTGCGCGAGGGATTTGACCAAAAGCGTCTTGGCCAGGCCGGGCGCGCCGGTGATCAGACAATGACCGCCCGCGAAAAGAGCGATGAGCATCTGTTCGATCACGTCCTTCTGGCCGACGATGACCTTGGCCAGTTCGGTTTGAATGCGCGCGCGGCTGGAGAGGATTTGTTCGACCAGATGTTTTTCAGTGGTCTGTGAGTCAGTGATTGTTTCCATATTGTCTTTTCAAGTCGGTCGCCGCCAAACCACGCGCATTCAACGACGAATGGACAGTCCGTCAGTCATGTTCATTCGTGGTTGCTCGCTGTCCGGCATTTCGTCAGTGGGTCATTGCGTAGAACACAATATTGATTCCCAGCGGGTAGGCTTTCTTTTCGGAAAATTCGCGGAAGTAGTATTGAGATTCTCCTTCGCGTTCCCAGCCATCGCCGTTGTCCGTGTTGTGACAAATCATCACCATCATCCGGCGCTTGTCATCGAAGATGGCCTTGAAGTGGACATCCCTGACGTTGCCGGCATGGTTCCGTTCCCAGGTCACGCCACCATTGTACTGACTCATCTCGCCATCCCTGATATTCGGCACCTGCAGCTGGTTCTTCTCCAGTTTGAGGTCGAAAACGGAGCGAAAGATCGGATGGGTCATCGGCAGCTCCTCCAGTTCGCGTTCCGGAAAAACGCGTTTGATCTCGCGATAAAAATTCTCCCACTCCGCGTCTCCCCAGAAATCGTCCACGACAAGAAAGCCGCCATTCAGCAGGTAACGCCGCAGGGTGGCCGCTTCCTCTTCCTGGAGCGTCAGGGCGCCCGCTTCCACAATGTAGATCCAGGGGTAGTGGAACAGTTCCTCGTCGGTCAACCTGATCACGCGCCCGTCGGGATCAACCAGCAGCGAGGTCATCTGTTGGAGCCGAAACGACAGGTTCAGGTCGCTGTCCGGACAATCCGTCCTCCAGCCTCCCCACCCATAACCGTAAGACTCGCGGCTGTAATGGATGCGCGCGAAGGTAAAAACATCCTTCTCAAACCCGGGCGCATTCGTCCAATCAGGCGTGCCGGTGCTGTCGGAAGGCAGTTCGCGCGCGGTGCGGATCTCGCGGTCGTCGTAATACCGCCTCCCTCCCCGGCGCTGGGCCAGGACAATCCCGGTCGTCAGCGCAACAATAAGAAAAATCAGCTTGTGCTTCTTCATGGTCTGCATTCCTGCACGGTCACGTTTTCCTGATGATTCGGGAAGCGGTTCTTCGGTTTCCAGAATGGGCGGCGTCGGCCGGCCGATCGCGTGAGTCTGTAATTCGTGTTCATTCGCGGTTGCTCACGCGCCGGCGCGCTCAGTGCGTCATGAGATAAAAAATGATGTTGATGCCGAGCGGATAGGCCCGTTTCTCGGAGAACTCGCGGAAAAAATATTCGAATTCGCCTTCGCGTTCCCAGCCGTCGCCGTTGTCGGTATTGTGCGTCGCGATGACCATGATGCGGCCCTTGTCATCCCGGATCGCCCGGACGTGCATCTCTCGGCATTGTTCGCCATCGTGGTTCTCCCAGGTGACCCCGTAGTATCGGCCGTCCGGATACTGGCTTTCCTCGCCGATTCCGACGTTCGGCGTCTGCAGTTTGTTGAGCGGCCCTTTGAGGTCGAACACGCAATGAAAAAGTTCATTGGTCATGGGCAGGTCCGCGAATTCGCGTTCGGGCAGGACTCGCTTGATTTCCCGATGAAAATTCTCCCATTGCCGTTCGCCCCAGAAGTCGTCCGCCATCAGGACGCCGCCATTTTGCAAATACTTTCGCAGGATCGGCACTTCGTCGTCCTTCAACATCAGGCTCCCGGGCTCGACCATGTAAATCCAGGGATAATCGAACAATTCCTTGTCGGTCAGATTCAGCACGCGGCCATCGGGATCGACCTTCAGGGACGTCATCTGCTGGAGGCGGAACGACAGATTCAGGTCGCTGTCGGGAAAATCAGTCCACCATTCGCCCGAAGTCCAGGTGGCATAGGGCGCCCGTTCGCGGCGGATGCGCGCGAAAGCGAAAGTGTCCTTTTCGAATCCCGGCGTGTTGGTCCAGTTGGGCGTGCCCGTGCTGTGCGTGGGGATTTCCCGCGCCGTGCGGCAGGTCTCAAACTCGGGAGTCCACCCTTCGCCGCCACCATAGCGTCGCCAGCGTTGGGCCAGGACGGCGCCGGCGGCCAGCAGGAAAACGAATGCGATGAGCCTGGATTTGTTCACGGCTGTTTCAGCGGCGCATCCGCGGGCGCGCTCTCTTTCGCCGGCGATTGGCGGTTGATTTCCAACAGTAACCGGTGCGCCTCCCGGAAGCGAGGGGCTTCTTCCAGGGCCTGCAACACCTGCCGTTTGGCCGCCGGATCGCCGGCCTGGCGCAGCAGTCGCGCCAGGCGAAAGTGGACTTCCGCCGGGTTGGGCGGATCGAGCAGGAGCAGTTTTTGATAGGACTGAATGGCCGCATCGGTTTTGCCCAACTCCTCGTTGGCGCCCGCGAGGTGGCGGTACGGCTGCGGCAGCAGCGGGTTGACCGCCAGAAACCGTTCGGCGTTTTGCGCGACGGCCGGCCAGTCCCTGGCCGCCTCGCCCAGCTCCATCAGCCGAAGAAACACCTCCGTTGCATCCGCCTCGAGCGCGGCCAACCTCGACAAGACCTCGCGCTCGGCGTCGGACTCCTTCAACTCGCGATGCACCCTGGCCAGCAGGACCGAGGCGCTGTCGGCGCTGGTGTCCCCCGGATACAACTCGACTAACTTGCTCAAGGGCGCCTTGGCTTGCTCCCATTTTTTCTCGGCGACCAGCCGGCGCGCATGGTCCGTCAGCGCCCAGAAGTTGGTGGGATACTTTTCCGCCAGATCCGCCGCCGACGCAGCGCCGGCGCCGGGGTTGATCGGCTTGAACTTCTTCCAGTCGAGTCCGGGCCCGAATTGTTCCGCGCGTTCACGGGCGAAAGCGGCAAAGTCCTCTTCCAATTTGTCCATCGGTTCGGTGTGCGCGGCGATGGCCTCGTTGACGTCTGTGCCGGCGCCGAGGTCGCGCAGGGTTTGTTTCAGGTTTTCAAAGCCGAAACGTTCGACCAGGAACTCCACGACCAGCGACGATTCGTAGTAGGCGAACTGTACGTGCAGGTCGCTTTTCGGCGAAAGAAACGCCGCGCTCAATTTGCGCAGGGGGGTCAAGTCATCGCCCAGGACCATTTCGCGAAAACGCGGGGTCATCGACTGGCCCCAGGTTGGGTTCGCCTGTTTCTCCTCGTAAACCGAGATGCCTTCGCTGAGCCAGCGGGGCATTTTGTTGCGCGTCAGTCCCAGCGTGATGACGTGACAGAACTCGTGCCAGAGCACCGCTTCCCAGTTCGCCGGATGCGCCGCCTGCGACGCCGGACTGTTCGCGGTGACAACGTGCCCGAAACAAACGCCGAGAAAACCCGGGTTGTCGGGCATGCCAAAGGTGCGCACGGCAAAATCCTTTTGCTCGGGAAAAATCTCGACCGTCGTCCGAGCATCCGGATTGAAGCCGTACTTTTCGGACAGGCGATTTTTCGCGCGTTGCAACAATTCGAGCGCGCGGTCGCCGTAAATCGCGGCTTCGCGGGGGCTCA
>DASPXS010000401.1:0-16417 GCA_035637175.1 Haliangiales bacterium
AACCCTGCGCGTCTGAGTTCGGTTGGGAGCCTTCGCCGGTTGCCGCCGGGAATATTTCCGGTCAAGGTTGAGGCAGCGCGCCGGATTTTTTCACGCTCTGTTCTTCGGCCCGCTTGAATTCCTTGTCGGCATCGGAAACCCCGGGCAGCTTGGCCTTCTCCCTCTCTACCTGAGCGCCGGCATCGGCCGGGTTCTTCAGAATGGTGACGTGCATCAGCAGGATCAGCTCCGAGCGGTCGTTCTTCTTCGTTTTGGTGCGAAATAGAGCGCCGATCCCCGGAATGTCCTTGAGAATCGGCACGCCGGACTTGGTCGTGGTCCGATTGTCCTCGATATAGCCGCCCAGCATGATCGTTTCGCCGTCACGCACCGAAAGCGTGGTTTGAGCGCGGCGTGTGGAGGTGGTGGGGACGTCGTTGTTGTCAATCTTTGCGAAGGACTCGATCGAGCTGATGTCTTGCGCGACGTCCATCACGACCAATCCATCCGGTGTGATGAAGGGAGTGACCTCCAGGTCCACGCCCACCTGAATTTGTTCGACGGTCGAGCGCGAACTGACACCCGTGCTGAATCCGCCGTAATCATAGAAACCCGTCACATAAGGCACCGTTTTACCGATGAAAAACGAGCCCTGCACCGCGTGAGAAGTTTGCAGGCGCGGTCGCTGCAGAATTCGCGTCCGGTTGTCACTGGCCAGGGCGGCAAGTGAGACGTCGAAGTTCTTGCCCAGGTTGGCGAAGTAGCTGAAACCGGACGGGAGTGAACCGGCGAGGCTGGTAATGTTGGTGAGGAAGCCCTGACCGTTGTTGATGCCGCCGGCGCCGACGCTGTTATTTCCGAGGCTGACCGGTTTCTGGAGCCAACTGACACCCAGGTTGTACTCATTGCCCAACGCAACCGACATCACGACGCCTTCGATGAGCACCTGAGCCAGCAGCACGTCCACTTTGGACACGATATTGGTGATCGTTTGCATGTCCTGCCGGTTCGCGAAGACGATGAGAGAGTTGGAACGTTCGTCCGGAACGATCCGCGCATCGGTCAGCAATTGGATCTCGGAGGTGCCGGCGGCACGGTTGACGATCTGCTGCAAACGCTGCTGGAACGACGCGGCGCCCGGTGTGGTTCCCGGTTGTGTGGCTCCCAGTTGGCCCGGCTGGGCACCCAGCGGTTGGCCCGATGCGCCTGTGCGGCTGCCGTACCGGCCGCTCGTCCCAAGAGTTCCACCCGTGGTCGGGATTTGTCCGGGGCGTCGCGTCGGGGCGCCGCGCGCGCCCGCAGCGGGATAGCCGCCGCCCGCCGCCCCGGAGATGAGGGCGTTCATTGTGTCGAACAAATCCGTAACCTTGCCGTATTTGATGGGGATGACCTCCAATTTGTAGTCCGACTGCGGCGGCACGTCCACCTCGTCGATCAGCTCGAGCATCCGTTTGATGTTCGAGGCGACGTCGCGGATTACCAGGAGCTGGTTGGAGTCAATGGGAACAATCCCCGCCGGGTTTCTGGTGAACAACTGCAGGACCCCCGCCAGTTCCGTCGGTTTGGCGGTCTTCAATTGCACGATATGCGTGACGAACTGTTCGGAGTCGGGATACTCGCCGTCCGTGAGCCGGGAGATGGCCGCGCCGTGCTGGGGGGCCTCGGCCGAAGGGACAGCTTTCACGAATCGTTCTCCCTGGGGAATCATGGTCGTGCCATTCAGCGACAGGGCGCCGTCGAGCGCCTGGATGGCCTCCGACCGTGTCAACGGGGAGGCAGTGATGATGGTGACGGCCGGGGTCGGCAGGGAAGCCGGGCGCAGCACCGTTCGCCCGGTGATTTCAGAATACTTTTCCAGGATCTGATCGACGGGCGCATTATAGAATTTAAAGGAGAATTCCGCCGATTCAGCCTGCCCCGCACCGCCCGGCGCGGTCGCCGTTGGCAACGGCGTTGGCGAAGGGCCGGGACTGCCTGGCGCCGGCGGCCCGATCTGCCCGGCCACGTTCGCGGGCGGGGTGACGGCCGGCGCGGGGACGGTGACGACGTTGGTGGGCGCCGGTGGCACGGCCAGTCCGGCGGCGTTGGTATTGAAACGCGGGAACCGATTGGTGGCGTTTTGCAGCAAGGCCCTTCGCCTGGCGTCGAAGTTTGTAGCCGTGACGGTGACATTTGTGGCCGCGGAGTTGGTGGCCGTGACCGCGCCCTTATCGGCAGCGGCAGCGGGGGAGTTGGTTGCGGCGGCGGCATTCGTGGCGGCATTGGGCGCCGGCGCCGGGACCTGAGCCAGCGTTGGCACGGTCAGGAGCGAAATGAGAAGGAGAGCGGTCTTCACGATTTGGGATGAGTTGGTGTTATTTCGCTTCACGGTCTGGTCGAGCCCAGGGTTGCGGGATTGGCGGCGGCGGCCGGCTTGACGGCGGCAGGGGCGCCTGAATTCTTCTTTTGAAAACTGGCAACCAGTCTCATGGAACCCTGGAGTTTGTAGGGGCCTGTGTCCGGGCTGAGGTTCAGTTCCTTGACGCGGACCATCAGATCGCTGTTCCCGATAGCGACCAGAAAATCAACCAGTTCCTTGTCACCGGTGGGGTTCAGAGCAAAATCGAGGGTTTGTTCATCGAAGAATTCGTTTGACTTCGAGCTGCCGGGACTTTTTTGCAGGACCTGGATGTGAGCGTAATTGACCTTGCTCTCGCGGGCCTGTTCGCCCACCCGCCGGATCAACAGGGTGCCCTGGGCGGCTTCCTGCTCGAGGACGCCCGTCCCTTCGCCCTTGAGCTTTTCCAGCTTGACTTGAAGGTCGTTGGTTTGCGCCAACACGGATCCAAAGGTCACCAGCGTTTTCTTCGCATTTTCCAGCGCGGCTTTGGTCTGGCCCCATTCCTTGAAGTACGGATGGATGAACCAGAAGTGGAGCACGACGCACAGCACGGCCGACGCCATGACCACCAGACGCCGCTCCTGCGGCCGCAAATTCAATTTGTCCAACAACGCGCTCATTCGCTCGGGGCAGGCTGCAGCGTGCAATCGAAGTCCCAGGACGCCGTGTTCGCGTTGATGCGGATGTTCGGCGGGTTGACCCGGGTGAACAGCGGCGCGCCGTTGACCGGCGCCTTGCTCATGGCGTCGTTGTATTCGGTGATCTTGGATTGGTCGTCGGCGGACGCGGTGCCGCGCAGCAAGATTTTGTTGCCTTTGGAAAAGGAAAACGACGCGAGCGTCAATTCCGGCGGCAACAATTCCGCCGTGACCTTCCAGCAGTCGAGCGCGGCGAATTTGAGGTTGACCTGTTCCTGGAGCACGCGCACGCGCTCCTTCAACTGCAGCGCGTTGGTGTAGGCGCCGCTCAGCGCGGCGACCTGATCCTGCACTTTGCCGGTTTGATATTTGAAGACGTAGAGCACCGCGAGGTAAATCACCACGCTGAAAACGTAAACGACCGCCACGCCGGCCAGGCCGCGCATCCAGAGCCGATCGATGAACTGCTGCTTGTAACGCGCCGAGAATTCCGCCGGCAAAAGGTTCGCATTGCTCTCGAACCGGGCGGCGCGCCGGGCGGTCAAGGCCGCCAGTCCCGGCGTGGCCAACGGCGCAACCAGTTCAATCGGTTCGTTGGTCCACTGGCGCAGGGCAGGCTCCCAGACTGGGGCGACCGTGTCGTCCGCGACCAGATGCCAGCGCGGCGGCGACGTTAGCCAGCCTTCGATTTCGCCCGCCCAGGCGATCTGGTTGAGTTGAGCGCAGAGCGCGGCGGCGCCCCCTTCGCCGGGGGGAAGATTGAGCAGCGTCACCTGTTGCAAGGTTCCCCCGTACCACCAGGCGGTCAGGCAAAGCGTTTTGGCGTCCGCCGATTCGAGATAAATCCAGACGCCATCGCCGTCGATCGGCGTCGTCAGCAAGTGGTGGAGAAAGGGCAGCTCCAGCCGGTCGGCCCAATAGCCGGCACCTTCCAGTTTTCCGAGAAAATCCTCCACCACATTGCGCTCGGCGAGCACAACGATCACTGTTTGCAGCTCTCCGGACGGGAGCGGGACGACTTCAAAGCTCCAGACAGTCTGGTTGACCGGCAGCGTTGAGAGTTTTTCCAGTTGCAGTTCCACCATCGAGCGCAATTCGTCCGGCTCGCATTTCGGCAAGTGAACCACGCGCAGAAAGACCTGTTCCGGGGTCAGCCAGGCGATGTTGAGTTTCTTTCGCCAAAGCGCGCGCCAGTCCTTGGTGACGAGGTTCGGGGGAAGGAGAGCCGGGGGAACCACCCGTTGCTCGGCGTTGAGGGTGACCTGACTGTTGGCCGTGGCGAATTGCCAGAGCTGCCGGGCGTCGGCGCCCAGGCGGAGAACGTTGCAGGAATGCCAGCGGGTCGTCTTCACATCAGGCTTCCACCAGTCCTTTCATGTGCTCCTCGGTTTGGGTGACGCGGAGCACTTCCTCGATGGTGGTCAGGGCGGCCCTCACTTTGTTCCACCCGTCATAGCGCAGCGTGCGCATCCCTTGCTCCATGGCCCGTTGCGCGATGGTCGAAGCCGGCGCGCGGTTCAGGATCAGCGGTCGGACGGCTTCATTCAACAACAGCAGTTCGTAAATGCCCATGCGGCCCTGGTAACCGAGCTGACGACATTGATCGCAGCCCGCCCCGCGCCAGAATTTCGCCGTGGCGATTTCGTCCTCGGGAAACCCGATTTTGATCAGATAATCCCGCTCGACCTTTTGCTCGGTCTTGCAATGCGGACAGATGGTGCGAACGAGGCGCTGTGCCAGGACGGCTTCGACGGACGACGCCACCAGGAACGGCTCGATGCCCATGTCAATCAACCGGGTGAACGCGCTGGGCGCGTCGTTGGTGTGCAGCGTGCTGAAGACCAGGTGACCGGTCAGCGCCGCGCGGATGGCAATTTCGGCCGTTTCCAGGTCGCGAATTTCGCCGACCATGATGACATTGGGGTCCTGGCGCAAAATGTGGCGCAGGCCGACGGCGAAAGTCAGCCCGATGTCGGAGCGCACGGCAATCTGGTTGATGCCCTTCAACTCGTATTCGACCGGTTCCTCGATGGTGATGATGCGTTTGTGCACCGAGTTGATGGTGCTGAGGCAGGCGTAGAGCGTGGTCGATTTGCCCGCGCCGGTCGGGCCGGTCACCAGCATGATGCCGTGCGGTTTGACGATGATCTCGCGCAGCGCCTGCTGGTCCTCGGGCGAAAACCCCAGCTTGTCCAGCGTCAGAAAAATCTTGCCGCGCGTCAGCAGCCGCAGCGAAACGCTCTCGCCGTAAACCGTCGGCACCGTGGAAACGCGGATGTCAATCTCCTCGCCTTTGATGCGGACGTTGATGCGACCGTCCTGCGGCAGGCGTTTCTCCGCGATGTTCATTCCCGACATCACTTTGATGCGGGAAATGATCGCCGCCTGATAACGCTTGAGCTGCGGCGGCATGGGTGTCTGGTGCAGGATGCCGTCGATCCGGTAACGGATGCGCAACTCGTCTTCCGCCGGCTCGAAGTGGATGTCGGTGGAACGGTCCTTGTAGGCTTCCCAGACGATCTGGTTGACGAACTTGATGACGCTGGCTTCCTGGTCGCCTTCGGTGATTTCCTTGTCTTCGGCCACGAGCAGCTCGATCGGCTCGTCCTCGGCCATTTCATCGAGCGTTTCGGCGCCGACGCCGTAGTACTTTTTCAGCGCCTTTTCAATTTCGTCCTTGGTGGCCAGCGCAAACTCAATGGGACAATGGGCGTCGAACTGCACCGCGCCCAGCATGGCGGTGTCAAAGGGATTGCTGACGGCGATTTTCAGCGCGCCGTTTTCAAACTGGATCGGCAGTACGAAATACTGGAAGGCGACTTTGGTGGAAATCTTTTGGCGGGCTTCGGCCGATACCGACAGTTTTGGCAGGTCCACATAGGGCCAGCCGAACGCGTGCGCCAACTGCCGCAGGAACACTTCCTCAGACAGGCCGCATTCCCGGCTGAAAAAGGCGAGAATCCGCTCCTGGGAACCGCTGTCCGCGGCCACCCGCCAGGCTTTCGTCCGTTCCTCGAACTGGTCGGAGCTGGTAAGCCCGCCTTGGGCAAAAACATCTTTGATCGAGATGAATGGCATCAGTGTTCCGCTTAACCAACAACTGTTCTATACAAAGGAAACTAAAGAAAGTTGCGCGGGGGGTCAAAGGATTTAGCGGCGGCTACCGCCTGGCTCTTTCCGGCGCGGGAACGAATGGCGCGCGAATTTTTTCCCCATCGCGTTTGTGGTCGGCAACCGACGTGAAGGGCGGCCGGCCGGCGGGTGGAGATGCGCGCTCCAGCGGCGGGGCTGGAACCAGGGCCGGCGGCTTGAGCCCATGCGTTGCCAGCGAAAACACTTCGACGACACCCGCGGCGTTCAAAGTGACCGTTCCCGCTTCGACATCGATATCGACGACTTTGACCGCGTCCAGCGTCTGCCCTGCGATAACCGTGCGGTAGCGGGGCAGTTGACCGGGAATGGTCACGGCCAGATAAGCGCATTTGTTGGTCCGATCGGCGGCCACACCGGTCAGTTTGTAATGAGACCACACCGGAGACAATGCGACGGTCGGCGGAGACTCCGGAACGTCTTTGGGTATCAGTCTGAACGGATTCTTTTGGACGATCGCAGCGTAGGTTGCGCCGTCATTAGGGGACTGTGCGCGGCACTCGTGTGAATTCGGCAAAACGACGCCCCAGGCAACCAGCCAGAGCATCGGCCGGCACACGCGCGGCCCCAGGGCGGCGCTGTGCCGGGCGCAGGGTGTTGCCTTACGTCCGCGGCACGCCAGGCGGGAAAAGCGCGATCCGAACGTTTTCATATCGTCCACTGCTGAACACTGCAAACGCGAAAACGTTTCGCGGAATCAAATTTGTCCCAAGGCCGGCGCGTTGGCTGTCCGGTATGCGTTGCGCGCCTTGGTTCAGAGCACAGGCTTTTTCCAGATCGGCACGAGGCTTTTCATCTGGTCGATGAGCCATTGGCTGGCGGCGAAAGCCTCCCCGCGATGAGGCGCAATCACCTCCACCCAAAGCGAGGGATCGTTCACTTTTACGATGCCGATGCGATGGATCAGCCGGACTGATTCGATCGGCCAGAGTTTCTCCATCTGATCGAACAAACGGTTGAACTGGTGTTCCGCCATCGGTTGAAACGCCTCGTATTCCATGGCATTGATGATTTTGCTCTCTTCGGTCCCGCGCACGACGCCGAGAAAACAGACGACTGCGCCCGTGCCGACGGACATATTTCGTTTCGCCAATAACTCCGCCTCGCTGATCGGCTCGCTTGTGATGGTCAATTGCCGCTTCATGTTCTCAGGCGGAGGATGGTAAATCGCAAATCGCGAATCGTAAATTGAAGACGGCATTATCCGCCTTGCACGGGTGGGAACAGGGACACTTCATCGCCTTCCTGCAGCACATAACTGCGCCCTTGATAATCCAGGCCCACGGCGATGAGCGTCGAGTTTTGCATCGCGCCCAGTTTGGGGAAGCGGACAATCAATTGTTTCAACAAAACGTCCAGCGTGCTGCCGGACGACACGGTTTCGCTCGTCCGGGCACAGCCGGTCAGGTCTTTAAAATACGAGTAAAAATGGACGCTGATTTCCATGTCAGCCGACTTGATAGTACTCCGGGCGGAGCACGCCGACAAACGGCAGATTCCGATATCGCTCGGCAAAATCCAGCCCGTAACCGACGACGAACAAATCCGGGATGCTGAACCCGACGTAGTCCGCGCGCGCGTTTGCCGCGCGCCGCGCCTTCTTTTCCAGCAGCACGCAGACTTTGATGCGGCGCGGTTCGAGTTTGCGCAGTTTGGCCAGCACGCGCTGGAGCGTCCTGCCGGTATCGAGAATGTCGTCCACCAACAGCACATCGCGCCCGCGGACATCGAGGCGCAGTTCCTTCGTAAAAACCAGCTCACCCGCCTCGGTGCCGGCGCCGTAGCTGGAGACGCCGATGAAATCCAACCGCAACGGCAGCGAAAGATTTCGAATCAAGTCGGCCAGAAACAGCACCGTGCCGCTGAGCAGGGAGACAACGGCCAGATCGCGGCCGGCAAAATCATGCTCGATTGCCCCGGCCAACTGCCGGACGCGCGCCGCGATCTGCGGCCGCGTGATGAGCACGCCGCTCAACTCGCTCCGCCAGCGCGCCGGGGCGGGCGCGCAGCGCGACATCGGCCCGCAGCGGACGGGCCGCTTCAGGGCGCGCCGCCCGGCTGCATACGGGCGCCGATCTGTTGGGCCCACCATTGGGCTTCGCGTTTTTCCCTGATGTCGCTGGCTTGGGTCGTTGAACTCGGTAGCCTGGCTCCCCCTGGCGGCGAGCCGGCGTCCGGCTCGCGGCTTCAAATGTGTCTGGAATCCGCTTCGTCCTTTGCTGCCTAGCCGGTTTCTTGCCGCCGGAAATATGACTTCGTTCTTTTTCACGCAGGTCTGGAATACTTCGTGAGAGTTCCACGCGGAAGCAAGCCAGAAAGGCGATTGTCAGTGGTGTGTGGTCAGTAGTCAGTTGCTTGTTGGCAGTTGCGGTCCGGGTTGGCACCCGTGATGGCGGGCAACCGGACGCCCTGACAGCAGAGCGGGGACAACCGACAACCAACAGCCGGCAACGGACGACTTTGAACTTTGCACTTTGAACTTTGCGCTCCGGCCCCTATAAAACGGGCATGTTACCCGTGTTGCTTTCCAACGGCGGGCCGATGGCGTGGCTGCTGCTGTTCATGAGTGCGGTGGTCATCGTGGTCTTCATCGAGCGGCTGTTGCACTATCACCGTGCGCAAATCAATTCCACGGAGTTCCTCAACGGGGTGCGCAACGTGCTCAAACGGGACAACGTCGTGGAGGCCCTTTCCATTTGCGACGCGACGCCGGGACCGGTGGCGCGGCTGGTGAAGACCGCCATCCTCAACCGGGATCGCGGCCGGGAAGGGGTGCGGGACGCACTCGAGGAAGCCGGTCTGCTGGAAGTGCCGCGGCTGGAGGACAAGTTGAATCTGCTGGCCACCATCGCGCAAATCGCGCCGCTGATGGGATTGCTCGGCACGGTGATGGGTTTTCTAAAGATTTTCCTCAAAATGCAGGAAGAGGGGCCGTTCGTCACACCCAATCTGTTGGCCAGCGGCATTTGGGCATCGTTGATCTGCATGGCGGCGGGGCTGGCGGTGGCCATCCCCACTTACGCCGGCTACAATTACCTCGTCAATCGCGTCAACAGCATCGTGCTCGACATGGAAAAGGCATCCACGGAGATTCTCAACATTGTCGCGGGCACGACGGGCTGAAACCGGCCATGAAGTTTCCGCGCAACGCCAGGATTTTTCGCGGTCAACTCGACGCTTCGCCGTTTGTCGGGGTGCTGTTCCTGGTCGCCATTTTTTTATTGCTGAATTCATCGATGGTCTTCCTGCCGGGCGTGCCGGTTCAACTGCTGCCGGAAGGGAACTTTACCAATGCGACCGGGGCGCATTTCGTTGCGACGGTTGAAGGGGCGGACCGAATTCACTATGAAAACCGGCTGCTCAAGGAGGAGGAATTCAAACTGAAACTGGCGGAGGATGTCAGCCGCGCTCCCGCGCCGGCGACGTTGCTTCTGCTGAACGATCCGATGGTGAAAAACGAGTTCCTGATTCGCCTGCGGGATATGGCGCGCGACCTGCATCTGACCGTGGAAACGCCGGGGGCGCGCATTGAACTGCCCGAGGCCGGCGATCTGCCCGGCATCGCGGGCAATACCGTAGTGGTGGTGGTCAACCTGGGCGGACAGATTTTTTACGCCAGCCAGCTCATCAGCGAAGACAACCTCCAGTCGAAACTCGAGACGGCGGCACGTCAGTCCCGCGCGCCCTTGACGCTGGTGCTGGCGGCGGATCGAGCGGTTGACTACGGTCTGGTTCTCCGGCTTGAACTGCTCGCGCAAAAGGCGGGCATCAAACAAGTGTGGCGCGCCACGCGACCGCCGGTGGTGGCCGGGCGAACCAACCCGACGCGATGAATTCCTCCGCCCTCAGGCCGTTGCTCTGGTCGCGCACGCGCTGGTTGACCGCTTTCCTTCTGGTCATGGCCGCACAAACGGTCGTGGTTTTTCTGCTTTCCGACCGCGCACCCATGGTTTCTCGCCAGCCGGGGCCGTCCACAACTTTTCGCCTGGTCGCCGACGCGCCGCCCGGCAGCGCCGCGGCCGAATTGCTGTCTCTGGAGGACCCGACTCTCTTTGCCCTGCCCGACTTCCGCGGTTTTTCCGGTCCGGCCTGGATGGACGCCCGGCCGCTGCGGCACAGCTCGCGGGACTGGAACGAACCACAGCGTTGGCTGGCTCTTCCGCTGGCGGACCTGGGGGCAACCTTCGCCGAGTTTGTTCGCACCAACGTCGTCGGCCCGCTCCGGCTCGCGGACAGACCGGCGCCGCGCCTCAGCGACGTGGCTCTGTCGCCGGTTCCGTTGCCGGTGAAGTCAACGTTTCGTATCGAAGGCGACCTGACGAAGCGCGAATTGCTCAGCCGCGTGGAGGTGCCCTCCATGTCGCATAGCGACGTTTTGACGAACACGGTAGTTCAAGTGGCGGTTAACCGGCCGGGATTTGTCTTTTTTCCGCCGATTGTCCTCGGCAGCAGCGGTTCGAAGGCGGCCGATGAGCGCGCGCTGGACCTGGCCGCAGCCATACGCTTCAAACCGGTCGCCCCCGCCGATCCGGTTTCTTCGCGCAATCCGTCGGCGCTGACCTGGGGAACAATTGTTTTTCAATGGCATACGGTGGAAATGTCGAACAATCCGGCGGCCGGATCCGTGCCATGACACCCGACCAATTGTTTTTCCTCTATGTGTTCCTGCTGCTGGCGGCGCTGGGCGGCGTGTCTGTTTACTACGAGCTGCGCCGCAAGCGGTTTGAACCCACACCGAGTGAAGACAACATTTTCCGTTGCGCGAAGTGCGCGTTCGTTTACACGGACGACGCGGACGTGGACCGCTCCCGTTGCCCGCAATGCGGGACGGTGAACAGCGTGTTCAAGTTCTGAGGGCAGAACGGGGTGGAGGGGGATAACGGGGCACTGGAGGAATTGGGGCTATGGCGTGTTGGGCGTTCGGGCGCGGGGAGGCCGACCCAAACGGCGATGGGTTCGCTTAAGCCAGTAACCCAATACCAATGCCCCGGCGCCCCAATTCCCCTCCCTTAGGCTTCAGCTTCCGGTCTTCACCTCGACCACGTCATGCGGCGCTGCCTCACGCATGCCGGCGGGGCTGACGCGGATGTACCGGGCCTTCTCGCGCAATTGGGCCAGGTTCGCGGCGCCGAGGTAGCCCATGCCGGACTGGATGCCGCCGATCAACTGGGTGAGGACCAGGTCCAGCGAAGGGGAAACTTCCTTGAGCGCTTCGACGCCTTCGGGCGCGACCTTCTGCGTGCCGTCGGTCGATTGACCGTAACGCGCCGCCGAGCCGACTTTCATGGCGGCGAAGCTGCCCATGCCGCGATATTGTTTATATAATTTGCCGCCGATCTCCATCATCTGTCCGGGCGCTTCGGGACAACCCGCGAACAGGCCGCCGCAAATCACGGCGTGCGCCAGGGTAAGCGCTTTGACGGTGTCGCCGGATTTGGTGATACCGCCGTCGGCGAGGATGGCCACTCCTTTTTCTTGCGCCGCCCGCGAGCAGACGTAGAGCGCGGTGAGTTGCGGAATGCCGACGCCGGCGACGATGCGGGTGGTGCAGATGGATCCGGGGCCCTGGCCAACCTTGATGGCGTTGGCGCCGCAGTCGGCGAGATAGTCAACGGCTGCCGCGCTGGTCACGTTGCCGGCGATGATGGGCAACTTCGGAAACGCGTCGCGAAGCATTCTGACGCATTCGCCCACGCCCTTGCTGAACCCATGAGCCGTCGAGACGGCCACCACGTCCACGCCGCGTTCCACCAGCGCGCCGACATGGTTCAGGATGCGCTCGCGGTCGAGGTCGCCAAAGGCATTGCGCGTGGCCGAAAGGGCGGCGCCGCAATTGAGTCGGAAACGCGCGTCGCGCGCCGGCTTGAACTGCGCGCTGCGCTCCTGCGTGATGCGCTCGACGTCGCTCATCGTGAACAGCCCGCGCAACCGGTCTTCTTCGTCCACCACCAGCAGTTTGTGGATGCCGGGGTGGTCGGTGAAAAATTTGTCGGCCCGGGCGATGGGATTCGAGCCCAGCTCCATTTGTTTGATGGTGTGGACCTGGTTCCGCGGCGTGAGGGACTCGACCACTTTGCGCCGGGCGTAGCGGGGCTTCACCACGTGACCGGAAAGCAGGCCGACCAATCGACCGTCGGCGTCCACCACGGGAAAGGTGCTGAAGGCGAATTTCCGTTTCTCGATCATGTCCAGCACTTCGCCGATGAGCTGGTCGGGCGCGACTTTGATCGGGTCCTGGATCAGGCCGTGCACGTGGTTTTTGACGCGGTTCAGTTCGGAGAGTTGTTGCCTCTCCGGCATATTGTAATGGATGAGGCCCAGCCCGCCGTTGAGAGCCATGGCGATGGCCATCCGCGCCTCGGTCACCGTGTCCATGTCCGCCGAGATGATCGGGATGTTAAGGTTCAACCCTTCGGCAAGCTGGGTGTCGAGTTGCGTGTCGCGCGGGAGAATCTCGGAATAAAGCGTGGCCAGTGTGATGTCATCGTAGGTGAGGGCCAGGCTGCGGTGCGCCGTGAAAAACTCGTCCGCCGCCTGGTAGAACCCGGCATCAACCGGGTGGGACTGTCGCTTCACTGCCATGGCAGATAATGTCGGGCCCGCATTACTCTGGCAAGGGAGAATTCAAGGCTGCGGTTTTCTTATTGCCCTTTGCCGGCCCGGCGCGGTGATGGCTGGTTCTCCGTTACAGGCCTGCGACTTTTTCCAGAATAACGGTGGTTGATTTGCCGGGCACGAAACCGATAGTGACGATCCTTCCGCCGAAACCGGCCACGATGTCGCGTTCTTCCTTCGGCAATTGTTCCACCTTGAAATCGCCGCCTTTGACGTAGATGTCCGGCTGGGCCAGCGAGAGAAAGCGGGTCGCCCGCATCTCGGGAAAAATGCAAACGGCATCGACGGCCTGCAAGGCGGCCAGCACCGCGGCCCGGTCGTCTTCGGAATTCACCGGGCGTCCTTCGCCTTTGAGCTGGCGCACGGAGGCGTCGCTGTTCAACCCCACCAGCAAGACGTCGCCCTGCTGTCGCGCGGCTTCAAGGTAGGTCACGTGGCCGACGTGCAGAATGTCGAAACAGCCGTTGGTCGCCACCAGTTTCTTTCCCTTGGCACGCAGCGCGTTTCGCCAGGCGGAAAGTGTGTCGAGCGAAAGGATTTTGTCCCGAAAACTCATGCGCCGAATAGTGGGCGAGGTCTCCTCCCCATGGCAACCAACAAATGGCGTTGAAGCGTTGCGGGTGAAACCTGAAGCCGGAACGTTTTCACCGATCACGCGTCGCGGTTCACGTTTTGCGCCGGTGAGAGACAGGGCTTGTTTTTTCGTGTTCCTCACCTAAACTGAGCATATGAAGAAAGATGTTGTGCCTGTCGAGATTCGCGGAATCCTGCCGGCCAATAGCGGCTGTGCGATTTTTGTCGGCAACGAGGAGAAAGTGTTCGTCATCCAGGTCGAGCACAATATGGGGGCGGTCATTGGCATGTTCCTGCGCGACACACCCAAGGAACGTCCGCTGACGCACGACTTGATTGCCAGCGTGTTTTCCGGGTTCAACATCACCGTCGAGCGCGTGGTCATCACTGAATTGAAGAACTCGACCTATTATGCCCGCCTGATTCTGCAGCAGCAAAACGAGCTGGGCCGCAAAATCGTTGAAATCGACGCGCGCCCCAGCGATTGCATCGCGCTGGCCACCGCGCTCAAGAAGCCGATCTACGTTTCCTCATCGTTGTTCGAGCAGGTGGAAGACATGTCCGAAGTGCTCGAACGCATCAACGAAAACGGCGGCGAGCCTGAAGCCTGATGCCAAAGCCGGCCGCCAGTTCGTTGTCCCCGGTCGTGTTTGTCTGGGGCGAGGATGAATTCACCGTCAAGCAACGCGCCAGGGAAATCTATCAGCAATGGTCCGCTGAGTTGGGCGGCCAGGATCACGAAACCATCGACGCCGCCGTGAACAACAGCGGCGAAGCGCTCAAAGCGCTGGCCAAACTCCGCGAGGCCTTGCAAACCCTTCCCTTCTTCGGCAGCGGCAAAGCCGTCTGGTTCCAAAACTGCAATTTCCTCGGCGACGAACGGGCGGCCACCGCCCAGGCGGTCACCGAGTCGCTGGCGGAGTTGGCCCAGGAACTCAAGGCGTTCTCGTGGAAAGATGTCCGGCTGCTCATCAGCGCCGGCAAGGTGGACAAACGCAAGACCTTTTACAAAGCGCTGGAAAAGATCGGCACCGTCGAAAACCACGCCGGTTTGTCCGTTGACGACCGCGATTGGGCCGGCCAGGCCGAGGCCATCGCCCGGCGCGAGTTCAAGGCGCGCGGCAAATCCATTTCCGATACGGCGGTGTCCGAGCTGGTCGCCGGCGTCGGTCCGAACGTGCGCCAATTGAACAACGAAGTCGAGAAAGTGGCGCTGTTCGCCGGCGACCGCGCGGAGATTGAAGTCGGCGACGTGACGGCCGTGGTCAGCCGCAACAAGCAGGCGCGCGCCTTCGCCCTGGGCGACGCCCTGGGCGACCGTGATTTGCCGCGATTATTGCGTTGCCTCGATGAAGAGCTTTGGGAAATGAAGTTCGACCGGCGGAAGTCGGAGATCGGCTTGCTCTACGGGCTCATCAGCAAAGTCCGCGCGATGATTTTTCTGAAGGAAATGATGCGCGCGGGCTGGCTGAAAGCGGACGGCGACTACCCTCGTTTCAAAGACCGGTTGGCGCGGATTCCCCGGGAGGCGCTGCCCGAGGACAAACGGTTCAATCCGCTGGCGATAAATCCCTATGTTTTGTTTAAGGCCCTGCCGCAAACACGCCACTATTCCCTGGCGGAACTGATTCGCGCCATGGACCTGTTGCTCCAGTGCAACCAGCAATTGATTTTCAGCAACCAGGATGAAGCCATGGTGCTGCAGCGGACGCTGGTGCAGATCGTCGGCGGCGCGGACGACCAACCGGACCAGCGCGCTGCTTGACCGCGGGTCGCGCGCGGGCGAAAGTTCAGGCGAATGAAGTGAGTTTATGTCGTCCCCAACCTTGCAGGTCGCGGTAACGGACCAGGTCGCACTGGTGAGAATCTCCGGGCGGGCCAGCTTTAATTGCAGCGTGGATTTCAAATCCCTGGTTTGCGAACTGCGCGACCGCGGCTACCGCAAGTATGTCCTCGACCTGAGCGAATGCCCCATCATGGACAGCACGTTCCTCGGCGTGCTCGCCGGTTTCGGGCTCAAGCTTGCCGAATCGCCCGATGAAAAATCCACCGTCACGTTGCTGAATCCAAACCAGCGCATTCTTGCTCTCCTGGACAATCTCGGCGCGGCGCATTTGTTCTGCGTCGTGCAAGGCAAAGACCCGCTCTCGGAATGCTGCAAGGAAGTGCAGGCGACGGAGGGCAAACAGAGCAAAGCGGAAACCGCCCGCACTTGCCTCGAGGCTCATCAGACGTTGATGAACCTCAATCCGGCGAATATCCCCCGGTTCAAGGACGTGACCAAATTCATGGCGGAAGATTTGAAACGGCTGGAGGCGCGGAAGTCCTGATCTCCGCCTTGCACATCAACTCCTGAATCCGGCGGCGCAGCAATTCCGTCATGGGCCGCGCGCCGGTTTTGAAATTCAGCTTCTCAGCCCGCAGGAACGCGCGGACATCTATCGGCTCGCCGAATCCAACCTTCGCCTGCCTTGGCGCGGGATAGTTTTGTTTTTCCAACACGTCCTCCTCCAGCTTAAGGATCGTCTCCGCGATGCGATCCACCGTCGGGTTCTGGCGCAAATACTGGCCGGGATAACTGTAAAGCTGCTGCGCGACGAACACGCGGTCCAGTTCGTCGTAAAGTTCCTCCGTGCGCTCGCGGGAGAGGGGCTTGTCTGCCGCGGTCAATTCCTTCCGGATGACCCGGCGGAGCGCCTTGATCCGGGAGGGGATGCTGTCGTTACACAGTGCCCGAGACCGTGCTTCTGTTCCGCCTGCTCGACGAGAAAGCGCTGCAGTTTCTGAATGCGTTCAACAAGGGTTCCCTTTTGTGACTGGCCCATGAATTCCTCCGCCAGCCGGGCCAAAGAGGCCTCCCCGCGCACCGTGATTTGTCGGACGTTGAACCGGTGCTTAAGAGTCCACGCGGAAAGCAGATGCAGCACCGGCCGGAACCACCAGGCGTATTTCGGCCGGCAAAACTCGCAGGGTTTTTGAGGGCGGAAGAGGTTCATGCTGTTCCGGTCGCGGTCAACAGCTCCAACCGGAACCTTTGAAACGTAGAGGACGTGAAGCTTCTCGCAGCGGAACACAGAAAAAG
>DASPXS010000402.1:0-10868 GCA_035637175.1 Haliangiales bacterium
GACATCGGCGCAAGCATGTTTTTGATCTGCGCGGTCGGGCAAGAATAATCTGACTCAAATCCGAATGCCGAACGACAAAGGACACAGGAAGGCCGAAATCCGAATGACAAATGACGAAGGAAGCTCGAAGTCTCGAAATCCCAATCAGCCTGGACGCGCATTTCTCACCAAATCTGCCGGGACACCCTTTTGTTGCATATGCAACAAAAGTTTGTGCATCGGTTCGGGAACTGCATGCCGCAGCGGTTCAAACTTGCCGGTAAGAAATGGGTTAATGTTGATTGTATCCGGACCGCGACGCCTTCCATTCGTCATTCGTAATTCGTCATTCCACCGAGCGGCTGGTCCAACACGCGCGTTTTGTGCCAACCCCGCGTCTGCCACCACCAGCGAAACCAGCGCCGGGTGTCGCGCACCGGTTGGATTTTGCTTTGCTCGTCGCGATAAATCACCCGCACCGGGACGAACTCGACGGTGTGGCCGGCGGCGATGAATTTACACAACAGCTCGGACTCGATCTCAAAGTGGTCGGCTTGCACGTGGACCCGCGCCCAGGCGTCCATGCGCATCAACCGAAAACCGCATTGCGTGTCCGGCAACGCGCGGCCGGTCAATCGCGAAATGCGCCCGCTCATCCAGCGATTCACCCGACATCGTAACCAGGGCATGCCCGCCGGATTTGTCATTCGATTGCCGACGACCAGCGGCGCCCCGGTCCGTTGCGCGCAGGCCAACAACGCCGGTATGTCCGCCGGCGCATGCTGACCGTCCCCGTCCAGCGACAATGCCCAACTGAAACCCTGTTCCCGCGCCCAGCCCCACCCTGCGGCCAAGGCCGCGCCCTTGCCGCGCGGTCGTTCGTGTCGGATCACCTCGGCGCCCCCTTTGGTTGCCCAATCCGCTGTGCCGTCCGTCGAGCCGTCGTCCACCACAATCACCGCCGGCAAATACCTCCGCACCGCGATAACAAGCGATTCGATCGTCGCCGCCTCGTTCAGGCAGGGAATCACCACCGCGCATTGCTCCGGCCAATCCATGGCGCAAACGCTAGGGAAAATCGCGCCGCGGCCAAGACAAATCTGAGGCGCAGGGTCGTGGTCCAGCCCTCCCGGCTGTCATTGCGGGCGCCTCGGCCGCCTTGCTCGCGGGCGGGACTCTGCCCCACGACCGCGACCCGCGTTCCCCGAACCAGGGATGCGCAAATTGGTTTGCGCTCGGCCCCATTCCAGTCTTAACTGGGCCGGTGATTGACGAGCCGTTTTTCCCGACGACCGACGTCCTGAAATCGCGCGGCAAGGCCCAGCTCGCCCTCCATGATCGCGCCGCCCGTGCCGCCCTAAGACAATTCGGCCGCCAGGTTTTCCTGCGCGGCGTTGTCGAGGTCTCCAATTACTGCCGCGAAAACTGCGCCTATTGCGGCATGCGGCGCGACAACCGCGATCTGGCCCGCCACCGCGCGCGGCTCGATCAAATGGCCGAATTGCTGGTCCATCATCGCCCGCCCGCCATCACCGATGTCAACATTCAGAGCGGCGAAGACCCCCTGGTCGTCCGCGAAGTCGTTTTGCCGCTCATCGCTGTGTTGCGTCGCGAAACGCGGCTCGGCATCAGCGTTTGTCTGGGCACGCTCAATCGCCCGCTGTACCACGAACTCAAATCCGCCGGCGCCTCGATTTACATCATGAAATTCGAGGTGGCCGATCCCGCCCTCTACGCACAGTTGGAAGCTCCCGGCACGTTTGATGAACGCGTCAAGCACATCCGCCTGCTCGCCGCCACCGGCTGGAACGTCAGCTCCGGTTTCATCGCCGGCCTGCCCGGCCAATACGACAACGCGTTGCTGGCCAATTTCACTCTCGCGCAGAAACTGCCGCTCGCCGGTTGCAGCGTCAGTCCGTTCATTCCCGGCGACGAAACGCCGCTGTCGAAGGAGCCGACGGCCGGCATCGATTTGACCTTGAACTGTATGGCGGCGCTGCGTCTGATGCGACCGCATTGGGTGATTCCCGCTGTCAGCGCGCTCAATCTCGCCGAACCGGGCAGCGGTTATCGGCGCGGCCTGCGCACCGGCGCCAATCTCGTCACCATCAACCTCACGCCGCCCGATTTGCGCGAGGATTATCTGCTCTACAAACGCGACCGGTTCATTATGACCGAAGAACGGATCCTCTCCGCCATCGAAGCCGAGGGGCTCCAGGCGTCGAAACAGAGCCTTGCCGACTTTTATCAGCAGAAGAAAACGCCAAAGACCGAATCGCGTCACCCGTCGATTGAAAGGGTTGAAGTGTTGAATGGTTAAAGAGCAGGACGCGTTTTTCTTCACGCGGCGCTCCAACGCTCCAACGCTCTTATCATCCTTCGTCACGCCTTGACCGCGAAATACGCGCTCAGAATTCGGGCGTTGGTCCTCCGTTCGACCGGCTCGAATCCCGCCGCGGACAACGTTGAAAGGATCGCCTCCGGAGAAACGCATTCGGCAATCGTCGCCCAATAATATTCCATCAACCTGGCCGAATCGCGACGCCGGGTGCTCAGCCGCGTCAGAAAAGGCAGCAGCCTCTTCATGTAAAAGCGCATCAGACGGAAACCCAGACGCGACGACGGCCGGCTGATCTCCAGAACCAGGGCCCTGCCCTGCCCGCGCAACACGCGATGGAACTCGGCGAAAAGCCGGCCGAGGTCTTCGACGTGGCGCAGCGCATACCCCATCACCACCAGGTCAAACGTCCCGTCCCGAAAAGGCAGCCGCTCACCATACCCCTGGACAAGGGATATGCCGTGCCGCCTCCGGTTCTCGGTCAACATCCCTCGACTCGGATCCAGACCGATCAACTGGTCGGCGCCTATGCCGAGGTCGAGCGCGGCCTGGGCCACAAGACCCGTGCCCGTCGCCACATCCAGCACCCGCATCCCCGGCTTCAGCCCCGCCTGTTGCAAAGCCCGCCGCCGATAGGCGCGGTCGGTGCCCAACGACATCGCGCCGCTCATCCAGTCATAATCGATCGCGGCCCGGTCAAACAGTTCGCCGACAAACCGGGCCCGCTCGGCAGGCGTTGGATAAAACTCCGTGAGCGTCGGGTGCGGGGGCAACTTTTCGGTGACTGTGATTCGTCCAGGCATATCCGCAGAACGTCGGTCGGATTAAAGCTCCAAATCCAAGGCTCAAAGCTCAAGATAATTTCCAAGGTCCAAATCCCAGGCCGGTGACCGGCAATTTTGTTTGGAGCTTCAAAATTGGAGCCTTTCTTGAGCTTTGAGCTTTAAGCTTTGAGCTTTGAAGGCGGCTGTTTCCTTCGGGTGAACCCCGCCAACAGGCCACTGCCACCAGCTTCGCCACCCTTCGCTCAGTTCCAGCCGCAGCCACCCCGCCAGCGCCCCCAAAATCGGCAGGGCGCTCGAACGGGCGAAGGTGTACCCTTTGAACAGGAAACGGCGATTCGAATTCCGCCGGCCGAGCCGGCCGCTTTGGCGCCGCGCGCGCGCCATCTGCGCGAAACGGCGATTGTACGTCTGCATCAGATGGAAGAACGGCCCGGAGAACCGCGAACTGAAGACCGGCTCGCACAGCGCCGTCTGGCCGCGCTTGAACGGCTGCGAGGCCACGCCCAGGTAGTACAATCCAAGGTCCAGCAGGAATGCCAGGCGCAGCAGATCGTATTCACCCAGATATTCGTATTTCTCGCGATACAACGCCGCAAACCAACGTTGGTAACTGCACCTAAAGTCGCGGTTGTGCCTGGCCAGCAACCGCGCAATGTCGTCGCCGCGGCACTGGGACAAAATCAATTTCGCCGACGAACTCACCGTAAATGAGACCCAATCCATTCCGGGACTGTAGAGCGGATCAAGAAACCCGCCCGCGTCGCCCACCAGCGCGAAGCCATCGCCGGCGAGGGTGGTGCTGTAATACGGCAGGTTTTTGCGCCAGTGCACGTCGCCTTCCCGCCAGGTCGCTTCGGCGAGAATTTCTCGCGCCGCCGGATGTTGCCGCAGGAAGTTTTTCAGCCGCTCGCCGAGCGGCCCGCCCTCCGGCCATTGCACCCGGCGCTGGTCGAACACCACCCCGACACTCACGTCGCCGCCCTTGAGCGGAATGCACCACGCCCACCAGCCATCGCCGGTGAAATGGTTGGTGGCCGTCGCGCGAATGCCGTGGCAGGCCATCGCCCAAACCGGAAATTTCTCCGCCAGTTCGAGGCCGTCCCAGTCCTTCACCCCCGTCCAGCGCGCCCAAACGGCGGTAGTCGGATGCGCGCGGTTAGGCCGCCACCACCCCTCCTGTCGCGCCAGCAGCGAGGTCACGCCCGAAGCGTCCACCACCCATCGCGCCTGGACTTGTTCGGATTGCTCGAGGTGACGCACCTCCACCGTTTGCAGGCCGCCTGCCGACAACTGCACTTTGCCCACGCTCGCCGGGCGCCACAGTTCGGCGCCGAGCGCGCAGGCGCGCCGCAGGACTTCTTCGTCGAGCACGGCGCGGTCCACCTGAAACGCCGGCACGCGCGCCAGATAACGACCGCCGATTTCACTGCAATCGGGCAGCGATCGGGTTTGTCCGTTGAAAAACCAGAAGCGCATCCCTTGCTTGACCAGATGCGCTTCGTTCAAATGTTGCGTCAGCCCCAGCACGCGGCACAGGAAGTAACCGCTGATTTCGACCGTGGCCTCGCCCACGCGCCGGGTGAATGCCGCCGATTTCTCGACGATCAACACCCGCAGTTGCGGTCGCTCGCGCAGCAGCAGCATGGCCGTCGCCGCGCCGGACAACGCGCCGCCGATGATCACGACATCGTAACGTCTGAGGTCCTGGGCCGCCGCGTTCACAAAACGCGAAGGTTAATCGACTCGCCCGGGTTTTAAATCGTTTTTCACCACTTTTCCGTCTTCGGAGGAGATTTGGATTTCGCCGATATTGACGGTATCGCTGGGTTTGCGGATTTTGGCCGCCCACAGCTTCACCTTCCAGACGACCTGGTCGTCCGCACCGCGCTCGAGTTTCAGTTCCGTATTGGTCAACGTGAGGTTTTTCAGCAGCGGCTCGCCTTTGGCGATCTCGATGGCCTTGTCGGAATCGATTTTCAGCTTTTCCTTGGGCAATTCCCGGTGCGCGCCCGTAAACGGTTCGAAGACACGCGCCGGGCGTTTGACCGCTACCTTCGTTCCTGCGGCAAACTTGACTTCCGTCGCCTTGGCGGTGGCATCCGGATCGTAATAAACCACGTACCAGATATTCGGCGTCAGACCGCCGACCGACTTTTCCGAACGAATCTGGACCACTCGACCTTTGGCTTCCTCGCCCAAATGGCGATTGCCTTCCTTGACCAGTTCAAACGCCGTCAGCTCCGACGCCTGTGACGCCGTGTGACTCAGCCCGCCGGCCAGCAGCAGGACAGCCAACCATTTTCCATTCCGCAATTTCATTTTCATGCGTTTACTCTAGGCAGGCGCCCGAGGACTGACAACCTTGAAAACCACGGCAACATTTGACTTGCGCTGAAAAACTTCATTAAGGTTCCCCGGAAGAATCAAATTGCGTCGTGCTTTTCCCACCCAAACAACGTCCCGCCCCGCCGCCGCGCGTTGTCGTCACCGGCGCGGGCATCGTCACTCCCCTCGGCGTCGGGTGGAAGGAAAACGCGGAAGGGTTTCGTGAAGGACGCATCGCCATCCGGCCAGTGACCCTCTTCGATGTCTCGCGTCAGCGTGTCAAGGTCGCGGGCGAAGTCGAACTGCCCTCCGCCCTGCCCAACACGCTTCTGCCCGGACGACGCGTCCGCCGGCTCGACCGCGCCGCGAAATTATTGTTGTTCGCCGCACACGAGGCCTGGAAACAATCCGGCTGGGAGCCATCAGACAACCTGCCAATCGTGCTCGGCACCACCAGCGGCGGGATGAGCCTGGGCCAGGACTATTACCGCCAGGCCCTCGCCCGCCCGCACTCCCATCGGCGCCAACCCTCCCGCGTCGTCCATTACCAGGCGCAACGGCAGGCGCTCGACCTGGCCGATGCGTTCGGATTCAGCGGCCCCGTCACCATCATCGCCAACGCCTGCGCTTCCGGCGCGAACGCCGTCGGCCATGCGTGGGAGCTGCTGCGGCAGGGACACGCGCCGCGCGTTCTGACCGGCGGCTACGACGCGCTCAGCCAGCTCGTCTTCGCCGGATTCGATTCGCTGCACGCGCTCTCACCCACGCGCTGCCGGCCCTTCGACGCGCACCGCGACGGGCTCGCCATCGGCGAAGGCGCGGCGGTGCTCGCGCTCGAAACACTCGAATCCGCCCAACAACGCGGGGCAAACATCCTCGGCGAAATCGTCGGCTACGGCGCGGCCACCGACGCGCATCATCTCACCCAGCCGCATCCCCAGGGCGACGCCGCCGTCGCCACGATGACGGCCGCCTGCGAGAACGCGGGCCTGGCTCCGCATCAAATCGGTTACCTCAACGCGCACGGCACCGGCACGCCGCTCAATGACAGCGCGGAAGCCGCCGCCATCAATCGTTGGGCGGGCGAACACGCCTCGCGCATCCCGGTCAGCTCAACGAAAGCGGGCATCGGTCATTTGCTCGGAGCGGCCGGCGCGGTCGAAGTTGTGGTTTGCCTCATGGCATTGCGCGGGCAGTGGCTGCCGCCGACCGCAACGCTCGAATCGCCCGATTCGCTCTGCCGCTTTTCCGTCGTGCAAACGCGGGCGACCGCACACCTGGAATATGTCATGAGCAATTCCTTCGGCTTCGGCGGCGCGAATGCAACGCTCATTCTGCGCAACTGGGAATCAGAAAAGTCAGCGACGTCCGGCAAAGCCGGGTGCTTGGGATCATGAATGGCTCAAAGGCATATGGCCCTTCGGGCAACCGCCGCACGCCAGGGCGAAGACATTCACGCGGCGCGGCGCGGCGGTTTCTTTCCCCTCACCCCGGCCCCACCCCGGCCCTCTCCCCTGGGGAGAGGGTGACCCTTTGTCGCCTCGGAGCGCAATCCAGACCCGTCGGCTTTCCACGGCGCGATGCTCGCTCTTCCCTGCCCAGGAACCTGCCCCTCTCCCGCCCTTCCGCCTTCGCCAAGCCTACGGCGGACAAGTCGGGCACCCTCTCCCCCTCGGAGGGGGAGAGGGATGGGGTGAGGGGGCCGCTCGCAGGTTCAGGGGCGCAATGCGCGCACAAAGTTCGGAGGATTCTCGCCCTGAGGGAGAGGGTCAGGGTGAGGGGAGACGGCGCGAACTACCATCCCGCGTATCGGCTTACTCCCGGAAATGTCGAACTCTGCCAGTCTTCCGGCGGAGCCGGAGGTTTCCAAAATGACTAGGACTATATGAGCGCAGCAGATAACATCTTCATTCACGGCATCGGCGCGATTTCACCGGCCGGCTGGGGCGTGATGCCACTGCGCGAGGCGCTGGCCAAAGGAGAACCGCTGCCGACCAAAGAACTCGCCCGACCCGGCTGGGCGCATCCGTTGCGCGTCCGACCGACTCCGCCCCCGGCAGCGCGTCCGGACTTCCTTTCCCACGCCCGATTGCGCCGCGCCAGTCCACTCACGCAATACGCCGTTGCCGCCGCCCTCGAAGCGCTGGACGATGATGCGGCCCTTGTCAGCAACGGCACGTTGCGGCTCGGCGTCGTTCTCTGCGTGATGACCGGCTGCGTGAATTATTCCCGCCGTTTTTATGATGAGACCTTAAAAGACCCTGTCACCGCCAGCCCGCTCGTTTTTCCAGAGACCGTGTTCAACGCGCCCGCCAGCCATCTGGCCGCCTTGCTCAACGCCACCGCGATCAATTACACGCTCGTGGGCGACCCTGGAACTTTCCTGCAAGGCCTGGCGTTGGGCGCGGATTGGTTGCTCGACGATCGCGTCAATGCCTGCCTCGTCATCGGCGCCGAGGAAATCGATTGGCTGACCGCGGATGCGTACCGGTTGTTCGCCCGAAAAATCGTCCTGAGCGACGGCGCCGGCGCGCTCTATTTGCGGCGCCGGCAACCACCCAACTCCGCCTCCTCTCAACAGGGCAGCCGGCGTTCGGAAGGGTCCGGTCGGTTCCCCTCAAGGGAGGGATCAGGCATGGGTTTGGCCGCTTTGACGCCTATGCCAGAAAGCAGCGCAACAACATCAGTCCGACTCCATTCCGTCACCGAATCGCATCTCTTCCTTCAGGGACAAACGCGCGCTGAAGCCGCGCAAGGGATGCGCGCCGAATTGCCGGCTGGAAAAGCGGAATTTTTGCTCTGCGACGGAACCCAGGGCTTGCGAAAACTTGACGCTGCGGAGTTGGCGGCGTGGAGCGACTGGCCCGGCGCGCGGTTGTCGCCTAAAAAAATTCTTGGCGAAGGGCTGGCCGCGGCCGCTGCCTGGCAATGCGTCGCCGCCGCTGACGCGCTGCGCCAGAACCAGCATCCCGCCGCCACGGTCAGCGTCGTCGGTTGCAACCAGCAGGCCATCGGCGCGCACTTTGTGATTTCCAAATCCTGAGTGGTCGCTTCAATTACCGGCCATGAGTTCCCGGGTCATCCTTGTCACCGGCGGCAACGGCGGTCTGGGCCTGGCGATCGCGCGCGTTTTCCTGGCCGAATCGCCTCACAACTTCGTCTGGCTCGGCGTGCGGACAAATCGCGACAAGGCGGAAGGATTGTCCGGCGATAACCCGGGCCGCTGCCGGCTGGTTGACCTGGAGGTGACTTCGGTCGCTGCCTGGCAGAAGGCCGTGCAGTCCATCCTGGCGGAACATCAACGACTCGATGTGCTGGTGAACAACGCGGGCAAACATCAGGACAGTCTGTTGGCGCAGCTTCCGTTGGCGGCCTGGCAGGAAGTGTTGGCGACGAATCTCGACGCCACCTTCCACGGTTGCCAGGCTGTGCTGCCTGCCATGATCGCGCAACGCGCCGGGCGCATCATCAACATCGCCTCCCTCAGCGCCTTGCTGGCCCCCGCCGGCCAGTCCAATTACGCCGCCGCCAAAGCCGGCGTCATCGCCCTCACCCAATCCCTGGCCAAGGAAGTCGCCCGCATCGGCATCACCGTCAACGCGGTCTGCCCCGGTTACGTGGAGACCGAGGCGCTCAACGCGATGGGCGATGAACAACGCAAAGCCGCGCTGGCGCGCGTTCCGATGCGCCGCTTCGGCCGGCCCGAGGAAGTCGCCGCCGCGGTCCGATTTCTGGCTTGTCCCGAAGCGGCTTACATTACAGGCTCCGTGTTGAAAGTAGATGGTGGAATCCTGTAACCCGAACTCATGGAAAACGCGAACACGCTCAAAGAACGGATCAAAAACATGATGGTCGAGAACCTCATGCTCCAGGTGACGGCGGCGGATATTGCCGATGACCAACCGCTGTTCGGCCCCGGCAGTCTCGGTCTCGATTCCGTTGACGCTCTCCAACTCGTGGTGGCGCTCGACAAGCATTTCGGACTCAAAATCCCCGACCCGGCCGCCGCCAAGGAAATCCTCCAGAACGTCGGCACCATCGTCGCCGCCGTGCAGAAGAAATTCGCCGGCGTCGCCTGAACCCGGACCGCGGACTTTCCAGTCCCCAGCAACGTTTGCACTCGCGGGGCTCCGCGCACCACCCTCCGCACATACTACGCATACATACTTTTTTGCTGACACCGCGCCAACAAACGACTATGGGTTCTTCCGAAAGATTTGCGCGGCAAACGCCCGCCCTGCGTGGCGGCGCGCTTGCACAAACAACCTTGAGTCCCAGACCCGGACCGCGCATTTTTTCCTCGGTAATCGTTGACTTATGCTCTGCACTCGATTGATCGCAACGGCCGCCTGCAGCGCCCTGCTCCTCGGCGGCTGCGGGAAGCATCCCGAGTCCAGCCAGCCGGATAATACCGGCGCCGGCCCGGTGAAGGTACGCGTCGGCTACATCGGCCTCACTTGTGAGGCGCCGATTTTCACCGCCGTCGAAAAAGGGTTCTTCAAAGAGGAAGGCTTGGACGTTGCGCTGGTCAAGTGCGAGTGGGCGAACTACAAGGACGTGCTGGCGCTGGGCAGATTCGACGTGACCCATCATCTGGTGATGTATTTTCTCAAGCCGATCGAACAGGGCTTGGACGTCAAATTCACCGGCGGCATCCATCGCGGCTGCCTTAGGGTCCAGGCATCAGCCAAGAGCAGCATTCAATCCGTCAAGGACCTCCGCGGCAAACGCATCGGCGTGCCCGGCATGGGCACTCCGCCCTTTATTTTCGCCAATCGCGTCCTCGGCGCCCAGGGCATCGACCCGCGCAAAGACATCACCTGGCTCGTGTTCCCCGCTGGCGAACTCGGCCTGGCACTCGACAAAGGTGAAGTCGATGCCGTTGCCAATTCCGAGCCGATCGGCAGTCTCCTGCTCGCCGATGGCAAGGTCCGCAACATTGCCGACCAGGCCGCGGACGCGCCGTACCGCGACGAATATTGCTGCGCCGTCCTGGTGAACGGCAAATTTCTCGCCCGCAACCCCAAGGCCTCCGCCGCCGCCACCCGCGCCCTGCTCAAAGCGGCCAAATGGGTCGAGACCAACCCCGCCGCCGCGGCGAAGCTTTCGGTCGAAAAGAAGTATCTGGCCTCGACGGTGGAACAGAACACCATCGCGATTTCACACCTGCGCTATGTTCCCAGCGTTTCCGGCGCCGAGACCGCAGTCAAACTGGCGGCGGCGGAAATGAAGACCGCCGGCATGCTCGCGCCCTCCACCGACGTCCCCGGATTGGCCACCCGCGCCTTCGCGCACCTCGACGGCGTATCGGACCAATGGATTGATTCCCTCAAGGTCGAGAAGGTTGCCGGCGGCCAGGTGCCCGCCGGCTGGGACATCCGCCGATACGCAAAGAACACGGTCTCGGATCCCTTCTGCTCGGCTTGCATCATCCTGCCCTC
>DASPXS010000403.1:0-5998 GCA_035637175.1 Haliangiales bacterium
ATACAAATTGCATCTGGACGACCCGACGTGGACCGCGCTTTCCGGGGATGTGATCGCCGACGCCGATAGCGCGGCGAAGGTTGACATTATCGCTTCGACGGTCCAGCGCTTTTACCGGATCGAGGTTGTCCGGTAGCTTTCCCCGGGGCGATGGTCGAGACGGGTGCGCGCAGTTCCTCGCCAGACGTCCCTTTTTTCGTGCGATTGGCTCCCGGAGACCGTTTACTATCCGCGTTGCAAGTGGACTGCAGGAATGTTCCGCGCAGACGGCATGAATCCCGACAAGCTGAACGAGCTGCAAATTCAACGCGATTACAAGCGGCGTCCCCGACGCGCGCTGTGGGCGATTTTTGCCGGCGTGGCGGTGATTACCGGCGCGGCAATATTTCTCGCCCGGCCTACGGGCCAGGACGAACGGCGCATCCGGGGCGCATCCGGGAATCGGGCGGCTTCTTCCGCTTTGCCGACCGCCACCAACGTTGCGGTCGCGGCGGGAACGACCGTCGCGGGGACGAAAACGGATGATGTCGTCCTGACCGTCAGCGGTTATATCGTCAACCGCGAGCGCATCGAATTGAGTCCGCGCTTTCTCGGCGTGGTGAAATGGATCGGAGTCAAGAAAGGCGATGCCGTGACCAACGGCCAGGTGGTCGTGCTGCTGGATGACGCGGAATACAAGGCGCGCCTGAAGGAAGCCGAAGGGCGGCTGGCCGCCGCCAGGGCCGCCGTGGAAAAGGCCGAACTGGATTTCGCTCGAATAACCAGGCTGTCGAAAGACAAAGTCGAATCGAAAGAGGCCGAGGACGACGCGCGGATTCGGCTCGATTCCGCCCGGGCGACGCTCAAAGAGATAGAGGGCCAATATGAGTTGGCCGGGACTTACCTCGACTGGACGGTAATCCGGTCGCCCATCAACGGCGTGGTTTTGGAGAAGCTGGTTGACCCGGACGAACTGGTGGTGCCGCAAAGCTTTGGCGGCACGCGCGGCCCGAGCACCGCGCTCATCTCCGTGGCCGATCCGAAGGACCTGCAGGTGGAGATTGAATTGAACGAATCGGACGTGGCCAAGGTGTTTCTCAACCAGAAATGTCGGGTCAGTCCCGAAGCGTATCCGAATAAAACTTATGAAGGTTCCGTGGCGGAAATGGCGCCGGAAGCCAATCGGCAGAAGGGGACGCTGCAAGTGAAGGTGCAAATCAAAAACCCCGACCGCTTTCTCACGCCGGAACTCAGCGCCAAGGTTGATTTTCTGGCCGGCGACAATACGTCTGCTCAAGCACCGGGAAAGTGACGGGGGTTTTGTTCGCGCTTGCCGTCGCGTGGCGGTTCGCCTAGTTTTCCCGCGTTGGTCGGGTGCGCGCGTAGCTCAATTGGATAGAGTGGCGCCCTCCGAAGGCGAAGGTTGTGGGTTCAACTCCCGCCGCGCGCACCATTTTCAGATCGAACGCGTCCGCGAATAACAGAGTCTCATCCACATGGGTCTGGCAAATCCAATCAAAACAGTATTGCCCTGGCTTTGCATTTTGGCGTTGATTGCCGGGATGTTCGTCCTGCGCGCGCGCAGCAAGGACAAGGAGACGGAATTGGCGGCCCTCCGGCAGGCCAATCAGGAATTGAGCCGGCTGCGCGCCGAGAACGAGGAGTTGAAGAAAGTCCAGGTGCAGGCCGAGGAACTGACCCGGCTGCGCAAGGAGAACGAGGAGCTTCATCGGTTGCGCAATGAAGTCCACCAATTGCGCGAAGAAAAACAACAGGCCGCCAAAACGGCGCAACCCGCTTCGGCGCCGGCGCCTTCCGTGAAGCCCGACCCGGCATCGCAGCAGAAAGTGCAGCAGCAGCTTCAACAATTAATGGCTGAAAATGAACGGTTGCGCGCGGAGATGCAGCAGATTCAGCAGGCGCGTCTTATCGTCCAGGCCGACCCGCAGCTCGCCCAGGTAAATGCCTGCATCAACAATTTGCGCCAGATTGATGGCGCCAAACAGCAATGGGCGCTGGAAAACAAAAAAGCGGCGACAGCCGTGCCGTCGGCGCAGGACATTCAGCCCTATTTTCCGAACAACGCGATTCCCGCATGTCCGGCCGGCGGGGTTTACACCCTCAACACCGTCGGAACTGTGCCGACCTGCAACATTCCCGGCCACGTCCTTGCTCAGCAATAACCCTCGGCCGCGCGCCGTTTCCTCTGCTCCCCGACCGCACGCTGGAGGCGGTACAAAATTTGTTATAGCTATAACAATAATTGTACCCATCCGGGCATCCATTTTCCATGAACGACTGTTGAAATCGTGCGGGTCACCGGGAACAGGCCGGATAAGACGCCCGGGCCGAAAACTGCACTACCGGGCCGCCCGGGGTTCTTCCGGTTTGAACACCGCGACAACGAGGGCGTCCGGTTTCAGGTATTTCGCGGCGACGCCTTTGATCTGCTCGAGCGTGAGGGCTTCGTATTTGGCGTCTTCGGTATCGGCGTTGGCGTAACCGAGACCATAGAGTTCATCAAGCGCAGTGGTGGTGGCGAAATGGCCGAGGTCCTGGCGCGCGATTTTCTTCTGGCCGACCAGCTTGGCCCGGGCGCGTTTGAGCTCCTCGGCGGTCAAACCTTCGGCGCGCAATAGCTCGGCCTCTTTCAGCAGTTCCTGTTCGACCCGCTCAACTTTCTCCGGCGCGGTGCCGCAATAAAAGGCGAAGTAACCGGGCGCCAGCCCGGGAAAGTTCTGCGCGCCGACGTAGTAAGCCAGCCCAAGCTGCTCGCGGACGCGCAGGAACAGCCGCGAGCCGAGGTCGCTGCAGGCTTCCTGCAACAGTTCCAGCGCGTGACGGTCTTCGTCGTGGAGTGTGGTGCCGGGAAAGCCGACGACCAGCACGGCCTGCTTCTTGTCGCGGGTCTCGGTGACGCGGGCGGGCAGGGTTTCGGTTTTGGGCTTTTGGGTTTCGGGTTTCGTTGGCGTTGCGGCGGCTTTCCAGTTTCCGAACGCTTTCTCCACGGCGGCTCTGACGATTTTGACTTTGACATCGCCATAGATCGCCAGCACGCAGTTGTTCGGCACGGCCAGTTTTTGGTGGAAGGATTTGAGGTCAACCGTCTGAAGCCTTCGCACACTCTCTTCCGAGCCAAGGGCGTCGAGTCCGTAACCCGCTTCACCAAACAGGGCGCGCCGCATCGCTCGAAAGCAACTGTGCAGCATCTGGTCTTTCTGCGCCTTGAGGGCGGCCAGTTGGGCTTCGCGTTCCCGCTTGAATTCAGGCGGGGGAAACTTCGGGTTGAGCAAGACATCCGCCAGCAACTCCAACCCTTTGGCGAAATCGTCGCGGAGCGCTTCCACGCTCACGCCGAAGCTGTTGTTGCCGCCGAAGCTGTCCATGCTGCCGCCGAGCGACTCGATTTGCGTGGCGATTTGCTCGGCGCTCCGTTTCTTTGTCCCTTGCAACAGCATTTTGGCGGTCAACTGGGTGACGCCGTTGGTCGCGGGCGTTTCGGCGAGGACACCGCCTTTGAACACCGCGCGAAATTCGATGAACGGCAGACGGTGATCTTCCTTGACGAGCAGCCGCAGGCCGTTCGCCAGTTCGAATTTCCGGATGGCATTTTCGGAAGACGGAACCGTCGCGGTGACGGGTTTCGGCGCGGCGCCCGTCGGCAGCAGCGCGTAGAGCGTGCGGTTTTCCGCGCTGAGATATTGGCGGGCGACACGTTGAAGGTCGGCGGGCTTCACCTGCTTGACCGCCTGCAAATAACGCTCTGAAAAACTCAGGTCGTTGGCCGCGAGCCAACAACCGCCCAGGTCCTGCGCCTGGCCCTGCATGGTCTTGCGCGTGGCCAGCGTGGCCGACACGAACTGTTTGACGGCCTTGGTGAGTTCGGCCTCGCTGACGGGCCGGGCCAGCATCTTATCGACTTCGGCCAGCACCGCCTCGCGGGCGGCGGTGAATTTCCCGGCGTCAACGACCGCGCTGATGCCGAACAACCCGGGGTTGCCTGGGCTGTAGGTCCAGGCATCGACGCTGTTGACCAGACCCTTCTTTTCGCGAATTTCCTGGTAAAGTCGCGAGCTGCGTCCCCCGCCGAGCAACGTGGCCAACACATCGAGAATCGGCACATCCGGATGCCGGACCTCGGGGATGTGCCAACTGAAATGAACGTGGCCGAGTTCAATCGGCGCCTCTTCGGCAACTTCACGTGGCGCGGTCTGCCTGGGTTCCTCCGGCAGCACGGCCGGCGGCAACGGCCTGGCTTTTGTTTTCCCGTAAGCAGCGCGGATTTGCGCCACGACTTCGTCGGACTTGATGTCGCCCGTCACAACGAAGAAGACGTTGTTGGGCGCGTATTTCTCGTGATAGTAACCGCGAATGTCGTCCGGTTTGAGTTCGTTGAAGATGTCCGGATAACCGATGACGGTGAAGCGATAGGGACTGCGGGTGTACGCGGTCTCAAACAGGCGACGGCCGGAACGGCGCGCCGGATCGTCGTCGCCCATGTCCATTTCGCGGCGGATGACCTCGAGTTCTTTGTTTAATTCCTCCGGCGGCAGCGTGGCGTTCTGCATGATGTCGCACAGGATATCGATGGCCACGCGATCGCCGGTATTGGGAACGCTGATCCAATAAACCGTGCGATCGAACGACGTGTAAGCGTTCATGTAGCCGCCGGCTTCCTGCACTTCCTGATCGATGCGCGCCCCGGTCCGGCGGGTCGTGCCTTTGAACAGCATGTGTTCGAGGACGTGGGAAAGTCCGGCGCCCAGCCAGCGCCCTTCATGGATGCTGCCGGTCATGCACCAGGCCTGCGCCGAAACGACCGGCGCGCTGTGGTCTTCGCGAACGATGACCGTCAACCCGTTGTCGAGCGTCGTGATCCGCGTGGAAAACGGGCTGGCGGGGATATTGCCGGTCGATCTTTTGTTGGAGACCCGGCTGCGAGGGACAGTGGTTGCGCGCATAAGGAATCAAGACTCCGGACGCCCATCAGCGTCGGCGAAGACAAACTCAGGCCTGGTTCGTTTCCGCCAGCGGCGCGGCCGGTTTTGACGAAGGCAAAAACGGCCGGCGAAACGCCTCGTGGAAATCGTAGCCGGTCTTGAAATCATCGCGGGTGTCCTTCTCGGTCTTGGCCAGCAGTTTGGATTCGACCATATTGAAAACAATTTCGCCGAAATCTTCGCAGCGTTTGACGCCCCATGCCGCGAGCACGGTCAGCGTCATCGGGCCGAATTGCTGCAGCGCATATTCGCGGATGCCCTTCAGCAGTTCCTGGCCGGTCACATGGCGGATTTCGTCTTTCTTCGGCGGTTTGCCGATCATTTTCTGCGTGTGGTCCAGTGATTCGCGCAGGAAAAAATAGGCGTCCCGCTGGTAACGCGGGTCTTTGGCCACAATCTGTTCGACGGTTTGCTCAAAACTGGCAGCTTGCATGTTATTTCGAATTCGCCTGCGCGTTGGACGATTGCGGCGGATGAGAAGTGCGATACGCTTTGACGGCCCGACCGACCAGCAACAGCGACAGGACGACACACAGAACGAGCTGTTCCTGTCTGGTCAAACGCAACATGCGCGGGAATATAGTGTGAAGGGACCCGCTTAACAATGCCGGATTTTCAGGGCAGCAAACCGGCATTTGGCCTGGCCCCCCGGATGGTATAATTTATCAACCGAAGCCGGAATGGCCGATGAATCGCAAAATCGAATGCCTGATTGGAAAGGAGTCCATCATGCCAGTTAAAAAATTGAAAGAATATCTCGACAGTCAAAAGATCAAATACGTCAACGTCACTCATTCGCCCGCCTATACGGCGATGGAGGTCGCGCAATCGACCCATATCCCGGGGCGTGAACTGGCCAAAACGGTGATCGTTAAACTCGACGGCCGAATGGCGATGGCGGTGTTGCCCTGCACGCGCAAAGTGGATTTGAACCTGTTGCGCGAGACGGCCGGCGCGGTCGAAGCGAAGCTCGCCACCGAAGCCGAATTCAAGAGTCTGTTTCCTGACTGCGAAACCGG
>DASPXS010000404.1:0-29324 GCA_035637175.1 Haliangiales bacterium
GTCAGAAACGTGTTGTCGGGATACACGAGCAGGGTTTGGTTGCCGGCGCGATCGTAGCCATATTGCAGCACCTTGCCAGCCGCGTTGGTCGCCGTCACAAGCCGGCCGAGCACGTTGTAGTTGTAACTCCACACGCCGTTGGTGCCGGTCGCGCGCACCAACCGGCCCAGCCGGTCGTAGCCGTATTGAATGGCGGCGCCATCCGTGTAACGCTTCAGGGTCAGACGGCCGAGGAGATCGTAAGAATTGGTAATCCAACGGCCCGCCCGCGAACGCTTCCCGGTCAAATTTGACGCGTCGTCGTAGGCAAACAACTCGATGGTGGAATCGGCGTTGGTCGTGGCAATCAGCCGATCGTAACGATCGTAGGCGAGCACGGCGGAGTTGGTGCGCGGATCGGTGCGGCGGGCCAACAGGCCATTGAGAGTGTAGGACATCACGACGCTGTTGGATTGCGCGTCAATCGCTTTCCAAAGCAGGTTCCGCTCGTCGTAAACCAGCGTGGTCAGGTTGGTGTTGGCGTCAATCAGCCGGGTCTGGTTGCCGTTGGCGTCGTACGAATAGGCTGTGATGCCGCCCAAGTCATCGGTGACGCTCTGGAGATGGCCGAGGAGATCGTATGAATACGTATTAGTCTGCTCCGGGTGGCTTGGATCGCCGGTCTGACGCCGGATTTGCGCGAGCTGTCCGTTGCCCGTGTAGGAGTAACGGGTGACGTAGCCGAACGGCGCCGGAGCAGTGACCTGAATCAACCGGTCGAGATTATCGTAGAGGTTGGTGGTGGTGTTCCCTCGCGGGTCGCTGGACGTCAGCACGTTTCCACGGGCATCGTGAGAAAATGAGTTCGTGGCCGCCAGGGACGATCCAAATCCGTCGATGCGCTGGAGGACGTAACCGGTGGCGGGGTCATAAACAAACCTGGTCACCATTCCCACGTCGTTGGTGATCGTGTCCATCTGGCCGTGGACGGTATAGCTGTAGGACACCGTTGAGTTCGTCCCGTCCACCGCCGGATAGATGATGCGGAGGAGATTTCCATTGGTGGTGCCCGAGGCCGGGTCCTCGTAATCATAGACGTAAGCGGTCACGTCGCCGCGCGGCCCGGTGATGGTTTTGATGAGGTTGAAACGAGGCTCATAAGTCATCGCCGACACGATGTCTTGCGGTGTGTCATTGGTATCGGCGGCCTTGCGGCGGGCCTCAACCAGATTGCCGCGGGCATCGACTCGAGCCGTCTCCACGTTACCCGCTGGATAAATGATCTTTGACTGCAGCCCATTGGTTCCGTAGCCGTAGCGGGTGGAATAGGACGAAGGGTCGGTGGGCCGCAGGCCAGCGGTGAAGTCCCGCCGCTCGGTCATCTGGCCGTTCGCGTCAAAGATTCGCTGAATGCGGTATCCGTTGCCATTGGTCTCCCAGCGGTCGGTGGCTGAAGGATAGGCGAACGACCAGACCGCGCTGCCCCAGTTCTGGCGGATCACCCTGCCTGCAGTGTCGTAGCGGTTCGTGAGGAGTGTATTCCCGCTTCGATCCATCACCGTCTCGATCGAGTGTTGGTTTGTGGTGTAGGTGTAACGGGTTGTAAGCCCGGCCGGGAAGCCGTCGGCGGGAGGGGTGGTCACGTTGCGCAGTTCGCCGTATCCCGCCGCGTCGTAGTCGTAACGCCAGGACCGGCCGGTGAAGTCCGTCACGTTCGTCACGCGGCCGCTCCCGTCGTAAAAGAACTCAATGAAACGTCCACTCAGTGTGTTGTTGAACGCCGCTTCGATGCGGGCCAGCCGATAGTCCCGGGCCACCAGGATGGCGTTGGTAAAGTGGGAGAATTCGGAGATGGCATTGATGGGCTGCTTACCGCCGGGTTGGTAGGTCAGCATCAACTGATTGCCGTTGCGGTCCCGCACTTCGCTCAAGGTGCCGTCGGCATTGTAACGCCGGATGGAGCCATATTTATCCGCCAGCGTGTAGGTGCCGTCGCCGTTTCTGAACAAGGTTTCGTAGCTCCCGGAGGATGACGCATAGGAGTTGTTGCCGAGGTCCACGAATTCATCGCGTGCGGTGTCGTTGCGACGAAGCACCAGATTGCCGTTCGTGGCCAGAACGAGGATGCGCTCGTTAAACTCCATGTTCCAGCCGCGTCCAAACATGCCCTGGTAAGAACTGCCCGAGCGGTAAAATCGTCGCACGCGCAGCGGCATTCGCCCGGGAATTTCGAAGTCGGTGGCATTCAGAAAATACTGGCCGCTGTAAATGGCCACCGGCTCGCTTGAACTCGGCCCGCCATCGGGACCCGGGCCTCCGCCGGGCGGGTTGCCGGAACTGCCCGGCGGGGCTGGCGTCCCGCCGTGCAGGTCGTTTATGCCGTTGTCGTAGGCCAGTGCCCACGGAGATGCCAGGCACGAAGCCAAAAGGAGCAGGAGGAGCAGACGGCTGGGGTTGGCCATACGAAAGGCTTTCATTTTGCACCTTGGGTCTTGGAGGTCGCCTCAAACACCGCGCTCACCGTTCCGGGCACACCGTCGGAATCCAGCACGTTCATGGTGGCAATGTGCTGGCCCGGTGCGAGGCCGCGGGTGGACATGCGGTAGTTGAAAGGAAGGATGGCCAGTTCGTCCTCGGTCAGAAACTGTCCATCCACAAATATCATGACTTCAAAGCGCCGATTAACCAGCCTCGCCCGATCCGCTTCGAGGCAATCCAAACGCAGGTTGACGATGGATTGCCCGGCGCTCTCATCCACCCGGAGGGTCAGCTTGTAATCGTCGGCAATGGAGATGCGGCTTTTCTTCCTGACGTTGGAGAAAAGGCCGGGCGTCTGGGCCAGGTCAGCCAGCGCGGCGGGCAAGGTAACGGCGGGGAGATTATCGCCCGCGAAGCGGTTCGTCCGCAGACTTTGATCGGAGACAACATTGACCGGCAACGACAGCGCCAGCACTTTGGCCTGGAAGTCAGGCCGCCCGATCATCTCCGCCAACACGGTGTCATTGGTGACATTCGCCCAAGGCACCCGATGCCGCCCGGCCGGCTGGGCTTCCCAGGGAAGAACCTCCCGCAGGTAAGCACTGTCGGCGAGTCCCGCCCGGATTCGGACGCAAGCCGCCTTGGGCAGCAAGTACTCGATGTGTTGCTCTTCACTCACCCAGCGGCAGTCATCCACCTTCAAGTATTCCCCGTCACCCGGTTGCACTGGATATTGCCCTTGCCGGCCACCGTCGGCACGCCGGCCCAGGAGATGGAACAAATACAATCCCCGATTGGCTGGCGGCAACGGTTTCAAGGCAATCTCGTGATCGCTTCGGGCGTCTTTTCCGGGAAAGAAAGCGATGGTTTTGCCTTCGGCCTCGTAAATCACCGCGTCAACGAACAGGGGATTTTTCGTCCGAACTTTCAGAGTCGGAAACGAATCAGGGCTGGAGAAGAAGCGATTGCTGACAATGACATCCAGAAACTCCTGGCCCAAAAGCGGACTTTGCCAGGAGCAGAGCAACGCCATCGCAACAACCAAACGCGGTATCCTGAAAGATCGTCCTGTCATGCGTTCATTCAATTTCCAACCACCACGTCTTGCGTGAAGCGTCCGACCCGTCCGTTCTTGTCCACGACTTGAATCGTGACTTTATGCGTTCCTTTGGAAAGGCCGCGGACGCTCAACGAGTATTTGCCGGGCAGCTTGGCCGGTTCTCTGCGGAAGAATTTCCCATCCACAAAACAGAGCAGGGTGAAATCGCCGGATTGGGGAGCGGAGACTTCAAACACACGCACCTTTCCTCCGGCAGCACTCGCGTCTTTGACTGTGAGCGTGAAATCGACTTCCGAGTTTTCGATGTAGCTTTCCCTGGCCAGATCCGTTTTCTCCGCCCGAACCGGCGGTGGGGCCAGGAAGGCGACGGCGAGAAGAAGACAGAACGTTGCTCTCATAGGATCAGCGCTTCGTTGCATCGGTTATGGCGGGATAACGGCAATCGACTCCCGCCGGGGTAAGAAACCGGATGTTTGTTTCATTCAAGTTGACGCACGCGAGGCGAAAATTCCGTCCGTCCCAGGTGGAGAAGAAGAGTGTCTGGCTATCGGCACTCCAGCAGGGTTCGGCTTCCAGACCTGGCCCTCCGTAAAGTTTTCGGGGATCGCCGCCGTCATGTCTCGACAGCCAGAGATCCATTCCCTGAGGGCCATCCTTGCAAAAGGCCAGCCAACGACCGTCAGGACTTGGCGCCGGGTCGGTCGTGGACTCGGCAAACTGGGGAAACAGCGGTTCGGGTTTGGGCGCATCGAGTGAGGCCCGGCGAATATGAGCCTCGCCCTGGCTGACGTTCACGAAAACAAAACCTCCCTCAGTCTGCCATCGGGGCATTTCGTTCAGCTTCTGCCCGGCAATGAGCTGACGTTTCTGCTTCTCGTCAGTGGAGTACCACCAGATGCGGATGTTATCCGTGGCATTGGGGGCGTAAGTCGATATCAGGAAGCCGCGCGCCGGGGACAAATCAAAGTCCTTCACAACTTCAATGCTCCGCAACACCGGAGTCGGAGCCGCTCCAACCTCTGTGGCCATTGCGTTCAACCGGCCCTCGTTATCGCGGAACAACACGCGGTTCGTTGAAGGCACAGCCCGCAGGCAGCGTTTGTCGGAAGGGGAGTCGGTCATCGGTTTGGCGTCCCGGCCATCCGGGGCGGCCGCCCAGATCTGCCAGTAGCCCTTGTCCAAACGGCAATAAGCCAAGGTCGAAGCGTGGGCGCTGGCGACCGGCGCCAGCGCCACGCCGATGATCAAAATGGTCCTTCCCATCGGAGTCAGCATTACTTTCGTATCCTCACATTGGCCGTTCTGGTTTCCGTGAGTCCGCTGGCCGGATCGGTGGCGCGCAGAATCACCTCGTAATCGCCTTCCACGTTGACTACCTGATACGCGGCTGTGTTTCCGTTCCACTCGACAAGATGGGAACCGCCCGCCCTGGTGGTTTCGCTCAGGACCGTGATCACATTGCCATTGGGCTCGCGAACCTGGACCGCGACCTCGGCAAGCCTGCTCAGAGAGAAGCGGATTTCCGAAACCTCGGAGAACGTGGGGATAATCAAATACGACTCGGTCTGCAGGGCTGTGACCAGTTGGTTGAGGGGACGGTCCACGACCAGGGCATTCTCCGGCAGGACTTGAGGCTTTAGCGCCAGGGTAAACGCGCCATAAAGCAGCGAGCGGTCGGCATTGCTCCGGCCATTCCAATACTCGGTATGTGTTCCCGCCGTGCGCGGTTCTCCCCAGACCACCACGTACGGGCGGTTCTGAACCGCCAGGACGACAAAAGCCGGCGTCAACAGTGAATAGGAAACCGCGCACGGCTCGTTGGCGTAGAAAGTGAAGTTGGTCGAGTAGCCAAAGTTGCTGAGTGTCACCGGGCCTGAAACGTAGCTGGGATTATAGACGTCGCTTCGGCCGTAGTCGGAGACGGCGGAAACGACAAAAGCATAAAGCCCGTTGGTCACCGGCTGTCCGGCTGCATCCCGGCCATCCCAATTGATGGTGTGCGGTCCCCCCGGGAGCCGGAGATTGAACGCGCGCAGCGGGGAGTTCGTTTGAATGGTGGCGGAGACATCGCCCAAAACATTTATCGTCGCGGCCACGGGGCAAATGCAAAAGGTGACGTCAGCAGGGCGGGTAATGGTGAAGGATACGGTTCCCTCGCCAACACCTGGATCGAAGAAGGTGCTGGCCGCCTCGGGGTTCACAATCACCAAATTATCGATGACCACGAGGAGGGAGTTGGTGGTCACGTTGCCGGCAAGATCAAAAGACCGGACGCGAAACAAATAAGTCCCGTTGGGGAGGCTCTTCGAGTTCATTTGAGCCAGGACACTGCTTGATACGATCCTGTTACTGGAGAGAAGTGTGAACGAGGCGGGGTTGGGTCCAGAGCCGTAGTCCACGAGATAGTAGGCGAAGCCCAGGTCGTCGGCGCTGCCCTGAACGGTCAAGGTGTAGGCAACGGTTCCGTCCGGCAACGCGGGAACGGCTGCGCTGCTCTGTGGCGGAGTGCGGTCCACACGAACGTAGTCACCGAATGAATACGCAGTGGCCGCCCATTGCAGATTCGTGGCAAAAGCCACCGCGCGATACCGGCCTTCAGGCACCAAACCGCCCATTTGATTCGTCCCGTTCCAGGAACAGGAAATATCCGTGCCTTCGCCGGAAAAGTTCGTAACGATTTGGTTGCTTGAGTTCAGGATGGCAACCTGCCACCTGGCATTGTGCGAGAGTGTGGCCTGGATAGCCAGAGTGTCCTGAACGCCATCGCCGTTGGGAGAGAACCACGACAAGGAGTTCGCGTTGCCCATGATCGCAAAATTTGGATTGAGGCCGAGCGGGCTTCTGAAATCAACGGTCGGCGAGGAGGCGCTGTCCCGGCGGTGATAGACACCCGCTTCGACAAGATTGGTGTCGGTGGCCCCCGACCACCAGTTGGAGACGGCGGAGATGGTATTCGAGGAGGGTTGGAAGAAGGCCCCCGCAAAAAGATTATACCAGGAGGAACCAGCGGTGCTGTTGAAGATGAAGCTGTTGCCCAGCAGGATCGGCAGCGGGTTTCGGTCGCTGCCGGCAGTGGACGGCGTCACGTTGACGCCGTTGTTCGCGTTCAGGACGATGGTGTTGCCTTGGAGAATGGGTCTGGAATTGTCGTAGCAGTAAACTCCCGTGACGTTGAATTCCACAAGGTTAGAAACAACGGTCGCAGCGGAAGTATCAAGGAAGACGCCGGTATTGTTGCGGCGGATGTGGCAACCGGCAAAGGTGGGCGAGGTTTGAACGCAGTTGAGGCCGATGTTCGCATATTCCACGACCGCGTTGGACAAAACGCAGGGCTGATTTGTGCTGCTGGCCAGGAAGCGAATCCCTTCCCAATCGCCGTTGGTCGGAGCAATGCGTCCGCTGGTGAAAAGGACGGGATTGTTCCACTCCCCAAGTGCTTGCAGCCCTCCAGCCACGTCGAATCGATTGGTCACAAGGAATTCCACCGGGACGCCGGCTTCAATCGACAGCACCGCATTGGTCGAAACAGTTACCGGCCCGATCACTCCGATGTGCTGATCGCTCGCTCGCCAAAGAGTGTTGCTGGTGATCGTCCCGAACACATATAGCCCGGGAGCCGCCGGGCCGGTTTCATTTCCCAGCCAATTGCCCCAGTCCACCCACGGCGATGCGCTGCTGTCCAGAATATCGAAGATTCTCGGAGGAATGAGCGAACCTTCGGCAGTGCCCCACCAGTTGCTCCGCACGTTAATCGTCGTCGCCGAAGGTTGAAAATAATTGTTGGCATTGACCGCGAAGTTGGTGTTCCGTTCCAGGATGTTGCCTTGAATCACCGGCATGCTGTTGCGGTTGGACGAGGCAAAGCCCACCAGTTCAATGCCGTCCGAGCCGTTGAACCGAACCCGATTGCCCAGAATCTGCGGGGACGACAGCCAGGCGCATTGAACGCCGTCGAGCGTGTTGTTCTCCATCGCCCCGCCCTGGATCAGCGGTGAGGACCGTTCAAGATAAATGCCGTGCTGGCTGTTCTCGCGCGTCACACAGTCAACCAGCGTCGGTGAGGCATCGTAGCACTCAATGCCCCGCAGCGCATACTCCACGACCGCGTTGGACCAGACACACGCCGCATCCACGCTGCTGTCGTTGAAGCGCACGCCCAGCCAGTTCCCACGCGCGGGCACCGGCTGTCCGCTCGTGAACATCACCGGATTGCTCGTGGTGCCCGCGACTGCCAGCGAACCAAACACATCCAGCCGCCAGTTGCCCAGCACCTTCACACTTACTCCGGCCTCCACGCTCACCGCCGTGTTGCTGCCGATCGTCACCGGCCCCAGCATCCAAATCGGCGACTCGCTTGCCCGCCACACCGTGCTGTTGGTGAGATTGCCGACCACAGACCGTCCTTCTGTGGCGACCCCGCCTTGCGCGAGCTGCCAATTGCCCCAGTCCACCCAGGGAGACGCGGTGGTGTCCAGATAATCAAAGATCGCGCCCGTGATACCAGCGCTGGTCGCTGAGCCCCACCAATTACTGCGCGCCTCGATGATGATTTCTGCGGGGCGAAAATAACTGATCGCGCGCAAGGCAAATTGCACGTTACCATCCAGCGCGTTGCCTTTGATGACGGGGAGATTGTTTCGGTCGGAAGACGAAATCCCTTCCAGTTCAATCCCGTCCGATCCATTGCCTTGAATCCAGTTTCCGATGACAGCGGGCGAAGAGTTGCTGATGCAGTGAATGCCATCCTGGAAGTTGTACTGGATTGTCATCCCCTGTATCTTCGGCGATGAGCGACTCAAATACACCCCGTGCTGGCTGTTATCCACAATCCAGCAGGCTGTCAGAGTTGGCGACGCATCGGAGCAAGTAACGCCTGTCTGGGCGAATTCCACTATGGCGTTCGACAGGATGCACTGCTCGTCGCTGCTGCTGTCCAGAAATCGGATCCCTTGCCAGTCGCCTGGGAGTCCAAAGGCGTCGCCGCTGGTGAAGACCACTGGACTGTTGGGCGTGCCCCGGGTTTGCAGCGCGCCGTTGACGTCCAGCCGGTAGTTGCCCATGAACTGCACTTCCACGCCCGCCTCGATGCTCAAGAGCGTGTTGCTGGCCACCGTCAGGTTGCCCATCACCGTCACCGGAGAATCTCCTGCCTGCCACACGGTGTTGTTCGTGATCGTGCCCACGGCCCCTCGACCCAGCACCGGCGCACCGCCCGCCGCTCCCAGCCAGGAGCCCCAGTCCACATACGGCGAGGCGGTCGTGTCCTGGTAGTCGTAGATCCGCGCTCCGATCAACTGCCCCACGCTCGTGCCCCACCAGTTGCTGCGCGCATCAATCACCACGTTGGCCGGCAGATAGTAGGTGTTGGCGTTGAGCGCGTAGCTGGTGTTGCCTTCCAGAGCGTTGCCTTGAATCATCGGCAGGCTGTTCCGGTTCGACGACGCATAGCCCGCCAGTTCAATGCCGTCGGAGCCGTTCAGCCGAATCCGGTTGCCTAAGATCTGCGGCGACGACAGCCAGGTGCAGTAAATCCCGTCCTGCGTGTTGTTCTCCATCGCCCCGCCCTGGATCAGCGGCGAGGACCGTTCCAGATAAATCCCGTGCTGGCTGCTCTCCCGCGTCACACAACCTGCCAGCGTGGGTGAGGCGTCGAAACACTCGATGCCTCGCTGCGCATACTCCACGACCGCGTTGGACCAGACACAAGCCGCGTCCACGCTGCTGTCATTGAAGCGCACGCCCAACCAATTCCCGCGCGTCGGCACGGCCTGGCCGCTCGTGAACGTCACGGGACTGTTCGTGGTGCCACCCACCGCCAGACTCCCGAACACGTCCAGCCGCCAGTTGCCCAGCACCTTCACCGTCACCCCGGCCTCCACGCTCACCGCCGTGTTGCTGGCAATCGTCAGCGGCCCCAACACCCAAATCGGCGACTCGCTCGCCCGCCACACCGTGCTGTTCGTGACGGTCGCAAACACCGATCGGCCCACGGTCGGCGCGCCGCCTTCGGCGACGAGCCAGTTGCCGTAATCCACCCACGGCGAGGCGACGGCATCAAAAGTGTCGTAAATGCGCGCCGGAATGTCTGTCGGCGCCGCCGTACCCCACCAGTTACTCCGCGCTTCGATAGCCACCACGGCGGGCTGGAAGTAGCTCTGCGCTGCCAGCGCATAGCGCACATTGTCATACAGCCCGTTGCCCCGAATCGCCGGCAGATTGTTCTGGTCACTGCTCGTGCTGCCATTCAGCGAAATTCCGTCCCGTGCGTTGCCTCGCACCGCGTTGCCCAGAATCTGCGGCGCCGAGCGGTTCTGACACCAGATCCCGTCCAGCGTGTTCCGCTCAATCACACAGTTCTGGATTAACGGCGATGCGCGATCCAGAAACACGCCGTACTGGCTGCATCGCCGGATTGTACAGGACGTCAGGTTCGGCGAGGCATTGCTGCAAGTGACACCGGTCACCGCATACTCGAGCACCGCATTGGACAACACGCCGCTGGCATTGGTTCCGTTGAACCGGATGCCCTGCCAGTCACCCGGCTGCGCGAAGAGCTTGCTGCTGGTGAAAATAACCGGGCGATCGGGTGAACCCCAAGCCTCCAACGCGCCCTCCACGGCCAGTCTTCCAGCCGAGCCGAACAGGATCCGCACACCCGACCCGATCGCGAGATCAGCCCCGGATCGGATACGAACGTCGTTGGTGATGAGGAACGGGCTGTCGGCCACCGTCCACACAGTGTTGGACAGGACATCTGAAGAGACGAGCGTCACGTTCGTGCGTCGCTCGTAGAGAAGGGCGTAAAACCGCCTGTCCGCCAAACCAGGGTGAGGGCGCGCCAGCCCACCGGTGTCCGTCAACGTGGAGACCGTCCCTGCCGCAGTAAAGTTGGTCAACGGTTGCCAGGCACCGATGTCTTCGAGCACGTTTGAGTTCCAGTAAATCTGGTACACCAGACCCGTTTGGGAGTTCCACTCCAGGGTCACGCTGCCGTTCGGCTCGCGAGTAATTCGCATTTGCGGGTCAACGGCCAGCGCAATCCAGACCGCGAACACGAGCGTGGAAAACAAACCGCCTGCGACAGCGAATCGTGTAAGCTTTTTACTCATGGGCTCCCATCGTTTGCCATCGACTCGCTGCTGCCTTGTTTTCCCAACTTACCCAGCGCCGCTGCTTCATCCCCCCGTTAGCGGAAAGCCCACCTGAAAGTCGATGTAGCGCCACAAAAAGGCTACGTTTGACGTTTGTGATTTTAGACATCCTTGCAGTCCGAACGGCACTGTCAAGCGAATTCCGGACGTAACTGTCGGATTTGGCATAACGTTGCCCGCCTGACGCAGGAACGGGCGGGCGAATTCAAACCGATTGATTGGGCAGATTCGTCAGAACGCTTGAATGACCTCAGTCAGTGAATGCCGACCTCCTCCGGAATTCTCAGGCAATGGTGGCGCTTGCCGATCCTGCGAAAGCGGGCACTATTACTATTGGGTTGTGACCCGAAACCTCCCGTGATGGAACGCTGCCCAATCTTGTCCACCTATGTTCTGGTGACGCTCCTGGCATTGACAGGATCGACCCCCGCCGCACCATCGTTCGAACATCCCAACATCATCATGCACCCGCGGTTGGATGCCATGCTCCGTGCCATCCTCCACGGCGCCTTCAAAGGAGAATTATGAAAGCGGGAGTCAACATTGGCGGCTTTGGTGTGATGGCGCTCTTTCTCTCTGGCGCCCTGTCTGTATCCGCCGCGGAACCGGACAGACGCAAGGGACCGACCATGGCCGACGTACTGGCCGCATCCAAACCCGGCGATTGGCGTCAGCTCGATCCGGAGAACACACTTTACATGGAATTGGCCACCGGCCGGGTCGTGATCGAATTGGCTCCCGACTTTGCTCCGCGGCATGTGGCGAATGTGAAAGCGCTGGCGCGTGAGCATTATTACGACGGTCTTGCGGTTGTCCGCGTGCAGGACAACTACGTGGCGCAGTGGGCTGACCCGGACGCGGAGAAACCGGAGTTGGCTCGCAAAATCCAGCACGCCCAACGAACACTGCCCGCCGAGTTCGAGCGCACACCCGATCCCAAGCTGCCCTTCACGCGCCTGCCGGACGGCGACGTGTATGCGCGGGAGGTCGGTTTCTCCGCTGGCTTTCCGGTGGCGCGCGACCGGCGCAGCGGCAGGATGTGGCTGGTGCATTGTTACGGCATGGTGGGCGCCGGCCGCGACAACGCTCCGGACAGCGGTGGAGGCACGGAATTGTATGTCGTGATTGGCCACGCGCCGAGGCATCTGGATCGCAACGTCACGTTGCTCGGGCGCGTCGTTTACGGCATGGAGTTGCTGTCGGCGCTGCCGCGCGGCACAGGTTCAATGGGCTTTTACGACAAGCCGGAGCAACACGTGCCGATCAGGGCGATCCGCGTCGCGGCGGACGTGCCGGAGTCCGAGCGCACGGACCTGGAAATCATGCTGACGGCCACACCGACCTTTAAGGAGCTGATCGAGGCGCGACGCAATCGGCGTGAAGACTGGTTTCAGTTTCAGGCGGGCCGCGTCGAAATTGCCAACGTCCCGATTCCGGTGCGGTTAAGGAATGCAGAGGCGCGGCCGGGGCGGCAATGAATCGCGAAGGAAGCAACGGGCTTCAGCTTATATGGAAAGTCAGTTCGTGAACCGGATATTTGGAATTTAGATTGTGTCCCCAATGTCTGACGGCGCGGCGGGGCTTCCGAAATGGCGCTTGGCAGCCCGATGCAAAACGCGCATAATCTGCCAACGGAAAATTTTACACTCTTCAAGGGCATCACCGATTCGGACTACAAAATTGTCGGTCATTTCATCAATTCGGAAGGATTACTGAAAGAGTGAGCCGGCAGCCGCGCGGCAGCGTCGGGGCGCCGCCTTGTGCCGAGCCACGGGAATGGCTGGCCGTTAAAAACTCTGTAGCGACAGGCATCTTGCGCAACTTGCCAGTTGTGTTCGGCAAACGATTTGCTTTGAGCGCACCACGGCATTTTCTCTCCCTCTCCTCCTCAAAAAAGGAGGAGAGGGCCGGGGAGAGGAGGCGCTTTTTATCAATTTCCCCTCTCTCCGACTCTTATTCCGGGCGGCAGGATGCCGCCCTCTACGGCAGCCAGGATGGCTGCCACCACGTCTGGGGCCGCACGCCAAACCCGCACTTTGACCGCCGCCACAGCAATCAATAAGAGTTTTTCAACGGCCTGCTGCTAGCGGTAGATGTCCACCAAAAAGATGACGGCTTCAGTGCGCCCGATATTGATGATGGCGTGCGGCACGTCGGCACGGTAACTGGCCGAATCGCCCGGATTGAGCTTTTCCGAGTCACCGGCCGATTCGACGCGGACGTGGCCCTTCTGCACCGTCAGAAATTCGCGCGTTCCCTCGAAGTGCGGCGCGCTGCGCAGTGCGCCTTCGGGCTGCAGTTGCACCTCGTAAAACTCGACGTCCTTTTCCAGATGCAACGGCGAGAGGGTGCGGATGCGGCAGTTTCTGTCGGAGCGATAATGATAGGCGCGGTCGTCGGCCCGGATGACATTCACCGAAGAGGCGGCGCTGGGCGTCTGGAGGAGTTCGCCCAGGGACATGCCGAAAGCGCGGGCAATGCGGAGCGTGACGGCAAGCGTGGGATTGGCCTGCTCGCGTTCGATCTGGCTCAACATCGAGCGACTCACGCCGCTGGCGTTGGCCAGGGCCTCGAGCGACCAGTCGCGCCCGGTGCGCAGGTGCTTGACGCGATGACCGAGGTGCCGGTGCAGGGCGTCGGCGGGTTCGGCCCGGGAGGCGGGAACTCTTCGGCGGGCGGGCATAAACGCTGTTCACTATAGTGGAAATTGTTCTTGCATACAGGAATCGGTCTTCTATTATACCGGACAATCAGTCTTGCATAATGGAAAGCATGGGTCCGCGCCGGCGGTTTGGCAATCCCAATGACGCCCGGGCGGCCTTGGGGCGCCGTTAAATTTGTTTTAGCGATGAAAACGACAATGAAAGCGCTGACAAAACGCGAAGCCGGCCCCGGCTTGTGGCTGGAGGAAGTGCCGGTGCCGAAGAGCGGCGTCAACGATGTGTTGATCCGTGTGGACCGCGCGGGCATTTGCGGCACGGACGTGCACATTTACCAATGGGACGCCTGGGCGCAGCGCACCATTCCCGTGCCGATGGTCGTGGGCCATGAATTCGTCGGCGAAGTGGTTGAGGTCGGGTCGAACGTGACGGATTTTTTTCCGGGCGAGATTGTCAGCGCCGAAGGGCACGTGGTTTGCGGGCGTTGTCGCAATTGCCTGGCCGGGCGGCGCCACTTGTGCAAGGACACCCGGGGGATCGGCGTCAATCGTCCGGGCGCGTTTGCGGAATACATCTCGGTGCCGATGACCAATGTCTGGCACCACAAGAAGAACATCGACCGCGATGTAGCGGCGATTTTCGATCCGTTCGGCAACGCGGTGCACACGGCGCTTTCGTTCGATGTGCTGGGTGAAGACGTGCTGATCACCGGCGCGGGACCCATCGGCATTATGGCGGCGGCCGCGGTCAAACATGCCGGGGCGCGGTTCGTGGTCATCACCGACGTGAACGAGTATCGGCTCGATCTGGCCAGGAAAATGGGCGCGACGGTGGCCCTGGACGTCCGCCACGGGACATTGCGTCAGGCGCAGGAACAACTGGGCATGGCCGAGGGTTTCGATGTGGGCCTGGAGATGTCGGGCAATCCGTCGGCATTCCGCGACATGATCGACAACATGTGTCACGGGGGAAAGATCGCCATGCTGGGAATTCCCACGGAGCCAATGGGGATCGACTGGAACAAAGTGGTGTTCAACATGCTGACAATCAAAGGCATTTACGGTCGTGAGATGTATGAGACCTGGTATAAAATGACGGTCATGCTCCAGAGCGGGTTGGACATCAAATCGGTCATCACCCACCGCTTTCATTACACCGAATTCGAAAAAGGGTTCGAGGTCATGATGTCCGGGCAATCGGGCAAAGTCATTCTGGATTGGAAAGAGAAGTGAAACCACGAATGAACACGAATGAACACGAATCAAAACGCGGACATTCGTGTCCATTCGTGTTCATTCGTGGTTAAAAATCGCCTATGCTCGGTTCTTTTCAGCAACACCTGACGAAGCAACTTGATGAAATCCGGCAGGCTGGACTTTACAAACAGGAGCGCGTCATCACCTCGCCGCAGGACGCGCGCATTCGTGTCGGCGACGGCCAGACGGTGCTCAACCTGTGCGCGAACAATTACCTCGGACTGGCCGAGCATCCCGCGGTGGTCAAGGCGGCGCACGAAGCGCTGGACCAATGGGGCTACGGACTGTCGTCGGTGCGCTTTATCTGCGGCACGCAAAGCATCCACAAACAGCTCGAAGCCAAAATCAGTGAATTTCTCGGCACGGAAGACACGATTCTTTACTCGTCGTGCTTTGATGCCAACGGCGGATTGTTTGAAACGCTGCTGGGCCCGGAAGACGCCGTCATTTCGGACGAACTCAACCACGCGAGCATCATTGACGGCGTCCGCCTTTGCAAAGCCCGGCGCCTCCGTTATCTCAACAACAACATGGAGGACCTCGAAGCGAAGCTGAGAGAGGCGCAAGACGTCCGCTTTCGGATGATTGCCACCGACGGGGTCTTCTCGATGGACGGTCACATCGCGAACCTGGCTGCGATCTGTGACTTCGCCGAAAAATACGACGCGCAGGTGATGGTGGACGACTCGCACGCGGTCGGTTTCATGGGCAAACGCGGCCGTGGAACGCACGAGTTTCACCGGGTCATGGGCCGGGTCGATATCCTTACCGGCACGCTGGGCAAGGCGCTGGGCGGCGCCAGCGGCGGTTACAGCAGCGGGCGAAAGGAAATCATCGAAATGCTGCGGCAACGATCGCGGCCGTATCTGTTTTCCAACTCCGTGGCGCCTCCGATTGTCGCGGCGTCGCTCAAAGTGCTCGAGCTGCTCACCGAATCCACAGCCTTGCGCGACAAGCTGGAGGGCAACACAAAGTTTTTCCGCGACGGCATGGCCGGACTCGGGTTCGACATCGTGCCCGGCATGCATCCGATCGTGCCGATCATGCTGGGAGACGCCGCGCTGGCGACGAAAGTGGCCGAGGCGATGCTGAAGAAGGGCGTGTATGTCATCGGCTTTTCCTATCCGGTCGTGCCCAAGGGCAAGGCGCGCATTCGCACACAAATCTCGGCGGCGCATTCGCGCGAAGACCTGGAATTCGCGATCGGCAGATTTGCGGAAGTGAAAAGGGACCTTGGCCTGTGAGGGAGCGAGTCGCTTGATTCCGTGCGAATCCGGTGAAGATTGTGGGCAAGCGGCGCCGCGCCGAAATGCCTGGGCCGATGTTATGAAACCGCGCTCGACAATTCCTGCCGAAGCGGAGAAATCCGCCTGGGAATGGGGCGAGAAGATTCTCGCTCTAATGGACGCCGCCGAAGCGCCGTCGTTGTTCAGTCGCAAGGGGCTTTACGGCGCGCTGATGGATTGGGCGATGAAGGATGAGGGTTTCAAGACGCAACTCTTCCGTTTCGTGGACGTCCTTCCGACCTTGCGATCCTCTTCGGAAGTCACCCGCCATTTGAACGAATATTTCGACAGCAACCAGGTGGATCTTTCGCCGGCGCTGCGGACCGCGCTGAAGGCGACCAGCTTCGCCGGCGGTTTGTTCAGCGCCGGCATCAAGTCGCAGATCAGCGGGATGGCCCGGATGTTCATGCCGGGCAGCGACGACAAGGAAGTATTGGCGTCCCTCAGAAAACTGCACGAACAGGGGATTGCCTTCACGGTGGATGTGCTGGGCGAAGCGGTGGTGAGCGAGGATGAAGCGGACCGGTATGCGCAACGGTATCTGGAATTGATGAACCTGCTGGCCCGGGCGACGGGCGCCTGGGACAAACCATGCACCAGCAACCTGACGCCCCGGGGGGAGGAGCCGTGCCTGAATCTCTCCCTGAAAATCTCGGCGTTGTATTCGCAGATTCATCCGGCGGACCCGGACACCGCGATTGAGAAGCTGTCCGCGCGCTTGCGGCCGATTCTTCGCCGGGCGAAGGAAGCCGGCGCGTTCATCAACTTCGACATGGAGCACTACGGCCTGAAAGACCTCACGCTTCGCCTGTTCAAAAGCATCTTTTCAGAGCCGGAGTTCGCCGCGGGTCCGCGCTGCGGTCTGGCGCTGCAAGCCTACCTGAGGGAGTGTGAAGCGGATTTGAGGGAGGTGACGGCCTGGGCGCGAGCACAGCGCCGGCGGATCACCGTTCGTTTGGTGAAAGGCGCGTATTGGGACTACGAAACCATTATTGCGGAGCAGAAAGGCTGGCCTGTCCCGGTGTTTTCGCGCAAGGCGGAAACCGACGCGAACTTCGAAAGGCTCTCGACATATCTGCTGGAAAACGACGATGCGATTGCCGCCGCCTTTGCCTCGCATAATGTCCGAAGCATCGCGCACGTCCTTGCCCAGGCCGGACAGATCGGCGTGCCGTTGCGCAATTTTGAGTTCCAGATGCTGCACGGCATGGCTGATTCGCTCAAGAAGGCCCTGTTGGAGTTGGATTGCCGCGTGCGCGAGTACGCGCCGGTCGGAGAGTTGTTGCCGGGGATGGCTTATCTCGTGCGACGCTTGCTGGAAAACACCAGCAACGAGGGTTTTCTCGCGAGGAAGTTTGCCAAAGGAGCGAGCCGGGAAGAGTTGCTGCAAAACCCGAGGGAATTGCTGGAGGCGCATCGCGACGCCAACGCAGGGCCAGCGGGCGGGCGGGTTGGGGCGGTGACCGAATTCAAGAACGAACCCCATACCGATTTCAACATTGCCGCCGAGCGCGAACGAATCCGCGACGCCATTAAAAAGGTTCGTGCCGGACCTGGCCGGAAGCATCCGTTGATCATCAACAACGAACCTGTGCCCACGGGTGAATGGACGCCTTCGCGCAACCCGGCGGATCAAAAGGAGATTGTCGGCTATGTGGCGAGGGCCACGATCACCGAAGCCGAGAGAGCGCTGGAAGCCGCCGGCCGCGCGCAACAAAAATGGGCGCGTGTTCCGGTGGAGGAACGCGCGGCTTTGTTAAGGCGATTGGCGGTTCTCCTGAAACGGGACAAGTCGGAACTCAACGCCCTGGAGATTCTGGAAGCCGGCAAGAGCTGGACGGAGGCCGATGCGGATGTGGCTGAGGCGATTGATTTTTGCAATTTCTACGCGGTAGAGATGCGGACGCTCGGCCAACCGAAACGAACGCAGCGGGTGGCCGGCGAATCCAACCGTCAGCACTGGTGGCCGCGAGGCGTCGGCGTGGTGATTGCTCCCTGGAATTTCCCCCTGGCGATCCTCACCGGCATGATGAGCGCGGCGATTGTCGCCGGGAACGCCGTGATCATCAAACCCTCGGAACAAACATCCGTCATCGCCGCGCGGCTGATGGAATTGTTGATCGAATCGGGGCTGCCGGCCGGAGTCGTCAATTTCGTCAGCGGGCGCGGTTCCGAAGTGGGCGCCCGCCTGGTGGCGCATCCGAAGGTCGATTTTGTGGCCTTCACCGGCTCGAAGGAAGTCGGGCTGAAGATTTGGGAGACCGCCGGCCGCACGGCGCCCGGGCAGATGAACCTCAAGAAAGTGGTCTGCGAAATGGGCGGCAAAAATTGCGTCATTGTGGACGGTGACGCGGACCTGGATGAAGCGGTCCTGGGCGTGGTTCAAAGCGCCTTCGGCTATCAGGGGCAGAAATGCAGCGCTTTGTCGCGGCTCGTCGTGCTGGCGGACAACTACGATCGGTTTCTGGGCCGGCTCATTGCCGCAACGGAGAGTCTGCGGGTCGGCCCGGCGGAGGAGCCGGGCGCGATGATCGGTCCGGTGATTGACCGGCGGGCTCAACAACGGATTCTCGAGATGATCGAAGTCGGACGCAAGGAGGCAAAGCTGACCTGGATGGGCAAAGTGCCCGAGGACGCGAATTCCTGTTATGTGTCACCGACGATCTTTACCGACGTCACTCCGGGTTGCCGGATTTTTCGCGAGGAAATCTTCGGCCCGGTGCTGGCGGTGACCAAAGCGAGCGACTTCGCTGAGGCGTTGGCGCTGGCGAATGATTGCGAATTTGCGTTGACGGGCGGTTGCTATTCCCGCAGCCCGGCGAACATCGAACGGGTGAAGAACGAAATGATGTGTGGAAATGTTTATATCAACCGTCCCATCACCGGGGCGATTGTGGAACGCCAGCCGTTCGGCGGATTCCGGATGAGCGGTGGCGGAACCAAAGCCGGCGGAGGCGAATACCTCCAGCATTTCCTCGCCCCACGGGTGATCACCGAAAACTGTCTCCGGCGCGGCTTTGCGCCCGCGGACGAGGAGTAAACCCTGACGTCGCACAATATGCTCGTGAATCTTTTCCGGTGCTGACCTGAATCTTAATGAATCAACCATCAGCAGATTATTTGCACCCGAGGGTGAGATCATCCTCCCACCCGGACCCCGGGCGGTGCGCCGCCGTGTTGTCACTGATCGGGAACACCCCCACGGCCGCACTGCACTTTGAACCGGAGGGTGTGACTCTTTACGCCAAATGCGAATTCCTCAATCCGAGCGGGAGTATCAAGGACCGGTTTGCCGGGGCCGTGATCACCGACGCTGAACGGCAGGGGTTGCTGCGCCCGGACTCGATCATCCTCGAATGCACCAGTGGCAATACCGGCATCGCACTTTCCATGATCGGCGCCGCCAAGGGTTATCGGGTCACCATCCTGATGTCCGCGGAAGCAAGCCAGGAACGACGCCGGCTGATCCGGCAATTAGGCGCGGAGCTGATCCTCTTCAAGAGCGAAGGCCGTTACCAGACGGGCATAAATCTCTCGCGCGAAATGGCCGCGAAGGACGGCCGCTATTTTCTCCCGCGGCAGTTTGAGAACCCCTTGAATGCCGAAGACCACGAGCATTCCACCGGTCAGGAAATCCTGCGTCAGGTGCCCGGACCGATTGCCGCCGTGGTGGCCGGTTACGGCACCGGTGGCACCCTGGCCGGAGTGGGTCGCGCCGTAAAACAGCGCTATCCCAAAGCGAAAATCTTCGCGATGGAACCTGCGGAGGCCGCGTTGCTTTGCGGTGAGATGCCGTGCTGTCACCGAATCGAAGGCGTGGCAGACGGCTTTATTCCTGAGTTGCTGCGTTCGGCGCCCATTGACGGTGAAGTCAAGGTCACCAGCGCTGAGGCGGTTGCGATGGCCCGGCGACTGAGTCGTGAGTTCGGACTGCTGGTGGGGACCTCTTCCGGCGCCAACGTGACGGCGGCGCTCAAGTGCGCTCGAGAACTCGGTTCGGCCGGCAAGATCGTCACGCTCCTTTGCGACCGTGCGGAGCGATACTTCAGCACATCATTGTTTGAGAATGACGAGTCCAACAGCGCCGGCTGAACGTCGCTGGTTCTTGAAGGGGTTGTTGGTATTTGCTATTTTTGAATTCATCTACCGGGCATGTATCGAGAAACTCTCGCTACGAATGCCCATTTTTGCACGTCGCGGCACGCCGCTGGATGAATTCGTATTCGTCTGCCATGAACCTCTACATTTCCCCGCACCAAATTCGTCGATAAGCAGAACGCACCGCCGGGGCCAACTGCGCGTCAAATTCCAGCGGCAATTCGTGCTTTGCAACCAAACTCTGCACGTCTGAGGCGTCCCGCAGACGGTCCCTGGCCGAAAGGTAAGAGGCAAGCTTGCTGTTTAACAACTCGACCAAGTCGTCGCCCTTGAGGGTAAACGCGATATCACCGGCAGGATGTTCGCGGTGTTTGCCGCGAATTAACGCGATTTGTTTATGAGTCGTCCCTTCCGGCCAAAGTTCGATCGGAACACCGTGCGGGCCGATGAGAGCCAAACCGTTTTCAGGTTCGTCGGGGAGGCCAAAAATGATTCCTTGAACATCCGTCGCAATGGACTGAAGTGCCTGCCTGGCCTGATGCCACTGCTGGCGTGAAACAATCAAGTCCACGTCTTTGGTCGGTCTTCCGGCATTGAACAGATTCAAGGCAATACCGCCGGTGGCCCTGAATGGAATGTCGTGATCCTTTAGAACTTTGACGGCCTGCTCGTAAGCATCGAGCACGTTTGGGTGGATCATCGGTTGTGCCTCAAACAGAGTGGTGACAGGAAGCTGCTTTTTTGATGCTCCGCGGGTAACGGAGAATGGGTTGTTGGTCGGGCTCATTTTTCACCGTTGTCGGGGCCAGTATGCAGCCCCCTTGCCCGGCCTCAAGCCCAAACGGCGCCAAGGCCCCCACGCCGCAGGCTGCGTTCAAGAATGGGGCGGGGACGGCCTCGTCCCCGCGTCTTGTCAATGGCACGGCGCATTACAGGGACGAGCCGTCCCCGCTCCGGCTCGCTCACTTTGCTTGAACGCACCCTGCATCGCGCGACCCCTCCCGATCACCTCAAGTTCTTTGCGGGTTTTATTCGTGGTTTTGAGTTTGCTTGATTACATCTGCGTCAAGGGGTTTACTAGGCGAGGAAAGATCAGCGCTATGAGAATCCGACGCACTGGAATTGTTCTCAAACCGGACAGTTCGCGGGTGTTTTTTCGCCCCTTCGACTTCACCAGCCGCGAGCGGGTGCTGAAAATCATCGCTCGAGTGATGTCGCTGTCGGAGCCGGAAGCGGAACGGCGGGCGCAGGAAGTGTTGCGCGAATTTGCGGAGCGGCACCAGCGATTGCGCGTCTTTTTCCTGAGACGATACGAACAGCTCCGCGATCAACTCATCACCGACCAGCGCCTGAGCGAGGCGCGACAGTTGTTGCTGGGCGCCTATTTCACGCAGGAATATTCGCTGGAGGCGGCGGCGCTGTTCAACCCGTCGATGGTGCTGCACCCCGACCAGTCCGACGTCCCGGAAGGGAGCGTGCGTTTCATCATCAGTTTGCGCGCGACCGGCGAGGGACACATCTCGTCGATCGTGTTGCGTTCCGGGGTGATCGACCGCGACGCGCGGATCACGGTAAAGACGCCGACACGCTTCGTCACCGCCGGCGAGGTGGTGCCCAATCCGTCGTACGACAAGAAACTGTTTGAGCGAAAGCTTTTCGAGCTGGGACTGCTGAATGATTTCGCGCAGAAAATTTTGTCGTTGCTCGAGGACACGTTCGCCTTCGAGCAATTGAGATTCGTGGTGGAGCGCGAGCAGCGGCGGACGCGATCCCTTGCCCGGGATCAATCGGACGCGGCGCGCGGGATTCTGTCGCTGGCCCAGGCCAACTACGAAATCCACTTCGATCCGACCGAGCGGCTTTCGGAACGGGTGATTTTCCCGACCAGCCCGGCGGAGGTCAAAGGAATTGAAGACGCGCGCTTCGTCGCCTTTCACGAGGATGACGGCAGCACGATTTACTACGCGACATACACCGCGTATGACGGCCAGGTGGTTTTGCCGCAGTTCCTGGAAACGCGGGATTTCGTTCACTTCCGGATCAACACGCTGAACGGGCCGGAGGTGCAAAACAAAGGCATGGCGCTGTTCCCGCGCAAAATCAACGGTCGTTACGCCATGTTGTCGCGGCAGGACAACGAAAACATTTACCTGATGTATTCCGAGCTGCCGCATTTCTGGTACACGAAACAAATCCTGTTGCGTCCGACGTATCCCTGGGAGTTCATCCAGGTGGGCAATTGCGGCTCGCCGATTGAAACCGAAGCGGGCTGGCTGGTCCTCACCCACGGCGTCGGCCCGATGCGCAAATATTCCATCGGCGCGGTCTTGCTGGAGCGCGATGATCCCTCGCGCGTGCTGGGCCGTTTGCCCCGGCCGCTGCTGAGTCCCACCGAGAGCGAGCGGGAAGGTTATGTGCCGAACGTGGTTTACAGTTGCGGCGGCATGACGCACGCGGGACATTTGATCCTGCCCTACGCCATGAGCGATCAGTGCAGCGGATTTGCCACCGTGCCGCTGATAGAGTTGCTGGAAGCGCTCCTGAAATTCGGGCCGGGGCCGGCGTGAAATCGATTTGAACAACACATGAGTCCAGCCGCACAACCCCGCCGGATCGCGTTCATCGGCACTTACCTGCCGCGCCAGTGCGGCATCGCCACCTTTACGCACGACCTTTGTCAGGCGGTGGCCGGACAGTATGCGGGCGTGGAATGTTTTGTCGTCCCGGTCAACGACCTTGCCGAAGGCTACGAATACCCGGAGGAGGCGCGCTTCGAACTGGTCGAGCAGGACCTCGAATCGTATGAACGGGCGGCGGACTTTTTGAACTTCAGCGACACCGAGGTGGTCTGTTTGCAGCACGAATTCGGCATCTTCGGCGGGCCGGCCGGCGGCCATATCCTGACGCTGTTGCGCGAGCTGCAAATCCCCGTGGTGACGACGCTGCACACCGTTTTGGAAGGGCCGGGCGCCGACCAGCGCCGGGTGTTGCAGGAGGTCGCGCGGTTGTCTTCCCGGGTGGTGGTGATGACCGAACGCGCGCTGCGCATGTTGCGGGAAATCTATCGTGTGCCGAAGGAAAAAGTGGACCTCATCCCGCACGGCATACCGGACATGCCGTTTGTCGATCCGAACTTTTTCAAGGACCAGTTTGGCGTCGAAGGCAAAACGGTCGTGCTGACGTTCGGCCTGATTTCGCCGGGGAAGGGGATCGAATACGTCATCCGCGCACTGCCTGAAGTGGTCCGCTTCTGTCCGGACCTGGTTTACATCATACTGGGCGCCACCCATCCGAACCTGCTGCGGGAACAGGGCGAGACCTATCGATTGAGCCTGGAGCGGCTGGCGAGCGACTTGAATGTCAAGAAACACGTCGTGTTTTACAATCGCTTCGTCGAGTTGGAAAAGCTCAAGGAGTTTCTCGGTGTGGCGGACGTTTACGTCACGCCGTATTTGAACCCCGGCCAGATCGTTTCGGGCACGCTCTCCTACGCCTTCGGTTGCGGCAAGGCGGTGATCTCGACGCCTTACTGGCACGCGGAAGAACTGCTCGCCGACGGGCGCGGCGTCCTGGTGCCGTTCCGCGACAGCGAGGCGATTGGCCGGGAGTTGATTGCGCTTTTGCGGGATGAAGTGAACCGCCATGCGATGCGCAAGCGCGCTTATCTGATGGGCCGGGAAATGACCTGGAGCCAGGTCGCCCATCAATACGTGGCCTCGTTCCACAAGGCGCGCCAGTCCCGCATGGGCCGCGCGATCAAGCGTTATTCCATCAAGACGCTCGAACAGGACCGGCTCACCCTGCCGGCATTGCAGATCGATCATCTCAAGCGGTTGTCCGACCACGCCGGCATCCTGCAACACGCGACGTTTTCGCTGCCGAATTATCACGAAGGCTACTGCACGGACGACAACGCGCGCGCGCTGTTGTTGACGGTGTTGCTGGAGGAGACCGGCGACGACACGTTGGAGGCGCAATGTCTGAGCTCGGCGTATGCGGCATTCCTCAACTACGCCTTTGATCCGGAGCGAAAATCGTTTCGCAACTTTATGAGCTTCGACCGGCGCTGGCAGGAAGTGGCCGGCTCGGACGACGCCCAGGGCCGGGCGCTGTGGGCGCTGGGTGCCTGCGTGGGCCGCTCGCGTCGGCGCAGTCTCCAAATGTGGGCGTCGCAGCTTTTCAACCGGGCTATGAGCGCCATTGCCGACTCGGGTTCGGTGCGCGCCTGGGCCTTCGGGCTGGTCGGCATCAGCGAGTATCTCAAACGAATGAGCGGCGACCGGCATGTGGACCAGTTGCGCGGGATGCTGACGCAACGGTTGCTGGATGGCTTCCGGCAGCATGGCAGCGATGACTGGCCGTGGTTTGAGCCGGGTTTGACCTACGCGAACGCGACCTTGCCCCACGCGTTGCTGGTCGGCGGCCGGCTCGCCAACCAGCCGGAAGCGCTGGAGATCGGACTGCGCAGCCTGCGCTGGTTGTTGCAGGCGCAAACGGCGGAGGCGGGACATTTTCGCCCGATCGGTTCCAACGGATTCTATCCCCGGGACGGTCAACGGGCGAAATTCGATCAACAACCGATCGAGGCCGGCGCCACCGTTTCGGCCTGTTTGCAGGCATTTCAGTGCGCGCAGGACAAATTCTGGCTCAACGAGGCGCGCCGGGCCTTCGAATGGTTTGTTGGCCGCAACGACCTGGGCCAGTCGCTCTACGACGCGGCCACCGGCGGCTGTTACGATGCCTTGCACGTGGACCGCGTGAATTTGAACCAGGGCGCGGAATCCACGCTGGCGTTTCTGCTGGCCCTGCAGGAAATGCGTCTGGCGGAAATGGTCACGGAAGCCTACACCGGTCTGGTCGAAGCGGAAACGATCGCCTGAACGAAAACTCTCCAACCACGAAAGGGCGCCAATCCACACGAATATGAACGGGCAGAGTCAAGCCGGGACATCGTTGTAACAGCCCAGGGTTGAGCGAGCCTTTTGACCGGGATCAAACTGGCGTCTGCAGGTTGTGACTCGATTCGTGTTCGTTCGCGCCCATTTGTGGTTTGTTGACCCCGTAGCAGCTAACGGCCAAACATCCGTTCGTCTTCAGCGCCATGAAACGGCATCCGGCCAATCCGCTCATCACGCCGAAAATGGTCCGGCCTTCGGCGCCCGGCTTTCGGGTCCGCGGCGTGTTCAATCCCGCGGCCACTCTTTTTGGCGACGAAATTTTTTTGTTGCTGCGCGTGGCGGAGGATTGCGAAGCCGGCCCGGACGAAGTGTCTGTCCCGATTGCGCGCTTTGCCGACGGCATCGGCCGGCCGGACATCCTGCGCCTGTCGCGCCGCGATCCGGACGTGGATCTCAGCGACAGCCGTTACGTCGTCTATCGCGGCCAGACGTATCTTTCGACCCTCAGCCACTTGCGCCTGGCGCGCAGCCGGGACGGCGTCCATTTCACCGTCGATGATGAACCGTTCCTTTTCCCGGCGGATTCGACCGAGAGTTTCGGCGTCGAAGACGGGCGCATTACCCGCCTCGGCGACACGTTCTACATCAACTACACCTGTGTTTCGCCGGATTCCTGGGCAACGTCGCTGGTATCAACGCGCGACTTCAGGAGTATTGATCGGCACGGCACTATTTTCCCGCCGCAGAACAAAGACGTCTGTCTGTTTCCTGAAAAGATCAACGGTCACTACTGTGCGTTGCACCGCCCAAACAACAGCGGGTTTGGCCGGCCTTCCATCTGGTATGCCGAATCGCCCGATCTCATCCACTGGGGCAGGCACCAGTGCCTGGTTCGGCCGCGCGACAATGGCCTGGAGGACGAACGGGTCGGCGGCGGCGCGCCCTGCCTGAAAACGCCCGCCGGCTGGCTGCAGATTTATCACGGCGCAAGCAAGAAGGGCACGTATCGGCTTTTCACCTTGTTGTTGGACCTGGACAATCCGGCGCGTGTATTGAAGCGGGCGTCGCGACCGTTGCTGGAACCGGAGGCCGACTACGAGACCAAAGGCTTTTTCGGTCGGGTTGTCTTCACGGATGGCGTGGTTCAGTTCGAGGACGGGCGTGTCTGGATTTACTATGGCGCGGCAGACCAAACAACCAGCCTTGCTGAAACAAGCATCGACGAATTGCTGGCCTCGCTCGAATGACGAAGGTCGAATGAATACCGAAATCCGAATGCCAAACTTGACAGAAAGACCTGACTCGCTGATTCGGATTTCAGGCATTCGGGCTTCTTTCGTCATTCGGCATTCGTCATTCGTCAATCGAGCTTCGTCATTGGTTTGGCGATTGTCATTGGGGTTTTCAATTCGTTCCGCTTCGGTTTAGTCTGCGAGCCACAGATGAACTGGATTTCCTACGGCCCGCACGCGCTTCTGTTTCGATTCAGCGAAACACTCGGCGAGGAAGCGCTGGCCCGCCAACGCGGGATTGTGGCCGACCTGGAGCGGCATCCGCCCTGTGGTCTCGTTGAATTCGTTCCCGCTTTCACCTCGATCCTGCTGGAGTTCGACCCGAATCTCGTGCCAAACGTGGAACAGATGGCCGAGGAACTTGCCAGACGTTTCGAATCCGCCGCGCGGTCCAGATTGCCGGCGACACCAACCGTCGAGATTCCGGTCCGCTACAGCGGGGAGGACCTGACGGCTTTGGCGAAGGCAAAGCAGATGAGCGTCGCCAAAGTGCGGGAGCTGCACTGCGCCCCGGTTTACAAAGTTTACCTGCTGGGTTTCTCGCCCGGATTTCCCTACCTCGGCGAACTGGACCCGCGCCTGCACACGCCGCGGCTGGCCTCTCCCCGGCCGAGGGTGCGGGCCGGTTCGGTGGCGATCGGCGGAGCACACACGGGGATTTACACGACTGACAGCCCGGGAGGCTGGAACATCATCGGTCATACGCCGCTGAAAATTTTCGATCCGGCCCGGCCCGATGAAGCGATGTTTTTGCTCAAGCCAGGCGACCGCGTGAAATTCGTGCCGACGGACTGAAGCGTTTCCGATGCACTCCGAAGTTTTCGAAGTCCTCGAGCCGGGTTTGGGGGCAACCCTGCAGGACCGCGGACGCGTGGGTTGGCGGCGGTTCGGTGTGCCGCCCGGCGGCGTGATGGACGACCACGCGGCCGGGTGGGCGAACCGGTTGCTGGACAATCCGCCGGACGCGCCGGTCGTGGAATTTCTCTTGCAGGGCGCGAAACTGAAGGGGCTGAGCGACACGTGGATTGCGATCACCGGGTCGGCGACGGCTGGCAACGTCCCCGCCTGGCGCGCCGTGCAAATACACGCGGGTGACCTGCTCGAATTTTCCCCGGGGCACTCGGGTGTCTGGATTTACCTGGCCGTTGAGGGCGGTTTTGAAGGCCCACGCAGACTCGGCAGCGCGAGCGTCTATGCGCGGGGACAGTTGGGCAGACCATTCGTTCGCGGAGACGTCCTGTACCGGGTGGGCGCGCAGTTTGTCTTGCCCGGCGGTGTCGCCGGCAGGATTGTCGATTGGCAGGAGCAGCGCAATTACGACTCGCCGCCGCGATTGCGGGTGTGGCCCGGGCCGCAACGGGATTTTTTCAGCGGGGCGGATTGCGAGCTTTTCTTCGCGCAGGATTGGACCGTCAATTCCCAAAGCGACCGGGTGGGATATCGGTTGGACGGAACGCCCTTGAGACCGTCGAAGGCGCAGATTCTGAGCGAACCGGTGGTGGTTGGATCGATTCAGGTGGCGACGAACGGCCAGCCGATTGTGACGATGCGCGACGGGCCGACGGTGGGCGGCTATCCCAAGCTCGGCCTGGTGGAGGCGGCGGATTTATCGTGGCTGGCACAGTGCCGGCCCGGCGTGAAAGTGCGGTTTCAGCTTGTTTCATGAGACTCGACCTCAATTGCGACCTGGGTGAGGGCGAACCGATCGGCCGGACGCGCGTGTTGATGCGCTGGATCACCTCGGCCAATGTGGCCTGCGGCGGGCACGCGGGCAATTTGAAGGCGATGGAGGCGTGCGTCCGTCTCGCCCGACAACAGGGTGTGCGGTTGGGCGCGCATCCGGGACCGTGGAGCCGCGGCGATTTCGGACGCGGCCAGGTGCAGGTTGAGCCGGACGAATTGGAGCTGCTGCTCCTGCACCAGATCGGCGCATTGGAACGCCTCGCCCGGGCCAACGGCCTCCCGCTTCATCACGTCAAATTGCATGGCGCTCTTTATCATGCAAGCGAACTAAATGACGCGTTGGCCAAACGCTATGTCGTCGTCGTCAAACGTTTCTGGCCGCGAGCGAAAATCTACGCGTGCGCCGCAGGGCGCGTCGCGCGCATTGCGCGGCGGGCCGGAGTGGTCGTGTGGGAAGAGGCTTTTGCCGACCGGGGCTATCAGGACGACGGCACGCTCGTTTCGCGTAACGAACCGAACGCGCTGCTGACCGGAAAGAATTTCGTCGTCGGGCGCATTCGTGGGCTCTTGGAAAAGGGCGAAATCATTGCCGGATCAGGAAAACGCATCACCCTGCGCCCGCAGACACTCTGCATTCATTCGGATACGCCGCATGCCCCGCAATTGGCGCGAGCCGCGGCGAAAGAGCTGCAGGCCTTTTCAAGACCTACCAACGACGGGCGAGAAACCACTGGTCCGATTCGCGGTCATGTTTGAGCAGGTATTCGCGCAGGTCTTCGGCCACGACTTTGAAGTAGTCGGCGATGGGCCACTCCGGGTTGCCCGCGCCTTGATACCAGCGGTCCACAACTTCCCCGACCTCCAGCCAGCGACCGTCTCAAAGGAAGCGCCGCGGCGTTTCGTCGGCCTGGTAACCGGCGTAGGCTTCAACAACGATCGGGGTCAGTTGCGCCACACTCGTTCCGTGTCCTAGTGGAGGGCCGCTCGCAATTCCAGGGACTGAATGATTCCTCCTTCTGCTTCGTTCAGTTCTTTCAGCCGCGAATAGACGGTCTTTTCCTCGAAGTAATGGAGAGCCATTTTGACGAAAATATTGCCGTGTTTCGCCTCCGAGGTCCAAAGGCGGTGGTAGAATTCCTTGAGCTCATGGTCGTTTTCGATTGCGGCCCAAACGAGGCGGAAACGTTCGGCGCCGCGGCATTCGATGATGGACGCGAGCAGCAGGCGGTCGAGAAAACGTTGGAGCGGGTCGGTGTGGCAAAGACCCAGAAGCGCCTTGATGTAAGGGTCCTCGGTTATTTCCTTGGCCAGGCGCACGCCGCGATTGGCCATGTGGGCATAGACCTGCTGAAAATGGGCCAACTCCTCGAGCGCCGTTTCGATGAGTTCGGGGATGATTTCGACGCGGTCGGGATATTTGGCGACAAAACTCATCGCCATTGCGGACGCTTTCCGCTCGCAATCGGCGTGGTCCTGCAGGAAG